>CACYGY010000044.1:26010-52291 GCA_902774025.1 uncultured Eubacteriales bacterium | reverse complement strand
TTCTGTATCGAAAAACACAAATCAAACTTTTTTGCCATTTACCGGGACAAGGGCTGGGGAGATGTGCTATACTGTGGAAAAATCACCCCAACGGGAGGAATCACTATGATTTGCAACGCCCCGATCACCACCTGGCAGAAAGGCGACGAGGTGGAGGGCTTCTACCTGCTGTCCGACGCGGCCCTCAAGACCTCCAACGCCGGCAAGCCCTTTTTGAGCGCCACCGTCCGTGACGGCAGCGGCGCCATGGCCCTGAAAGCGTGGGATTACGCCGGCCCCATCGGCGAGCAGGACAGCGGCGCCGTGGTGAAGATCCGCGGCCGGGTGCAGGACTACAAGGGCACGCTGCAGCTGGTGGCGGATAAGCTCCGCCGCGCCGAGAGCGCCGACGAGTACGACCTGGGCGCCATCGTCCCCACTGCCCCCATCGACCGGGAGGCCGCCTGGCAGCAGGTATGTGACCTGGTGGATTCCATGGCCGACCCGGACTTCCGGGCCGTGGCCAGGGCGGTGCTGGCTCGCCACGAAGCCGCCTTCCGGGCCATCCCCGCCGCCAAGTCGGTGCACCACGGCTTCGTGGGCGGCCTTCTCATGCACACCTCCCGCATGCTGTCCATCGCCGACTTTTTGACCCGCCTCTACCCGGACGTGGTAAACCGCGACCTGGTGCTGACGGGCACCCTCTGCCACGACATGGCCAAGGACGCCGAGTTCGCCTTCTCCCCGGCGGGCCTGGTGACGGACTACACCGTTCCCGGCCGCCTGCTGGGCCACTCCGTCATGGAGGCCCGGGAGATTGCCGAGTTGTGCGCGGAGCTGTCCATCCCGGCGGAGAAATCGATGCTGCTGCAACATTTGATTCTCTCCCACCACGGCCAGCCGGAGTTCGGTGCGGCGGTGATCCCCCAGTGTGCCGAGGCGGAGCTGCTGCACCACATTGACCTCATCGACAGCCGCATGGAAATCTACGCCGAGGAGCTGGCCCACCTGGACAAGGGCGGCGTCAGCGGCCGCGTCTACGCCCTGGATAAGCGCATCTACCGCCCCAACCTGGACTGACGGCTGCCGTATTTCACGCCATCCGAAGAAAGCATCGGCGGTTAGCCGATGCTTTTTCAAAATATTGCGGCAACCCCCATTGACAACCCGATTCAGATGATCGTCAAGCGCGACGGCCGCGTGGTGCCCTATGACCGGGAGAAGATTGCCCTTGCCGTGTTGACCGCCATGAAGGCTGCCGCGGAGGGCACGGTGGCCGATGCCGCCCGTGTGGCCGAGTCGGTGGAGCAGGCGTTGGAGAGCCGCTGCGGCGCCGAGCCGCCCCAGATTGAGCTGATTCAGGACATGGTGGAGCAGGAGCTGATGCAGCGGGAGTTCCATTCCGCCGCCAAGGCCTACATCCTCTATCGCGCCAAGCGCACCCGGGCCCGTGAGTCCAACACCACCTTGATGAAGACCATCGACGAGATCGCCAGTAAGGATGCCCGCCTGTCCGACTTAAAGCGTGACAACGCCAACATCGACGGCAACACCGCCATGGGCGCCATGCTGCAAATCGGCTCCGCCGGCGCCAAGGCCTACAACGAGGCGTATCTCCTGCGGCCCGAGCACGCCAAGGCCCACCGGGAGGGCGACATCCACATCCACGACTTCGACTTCTACGCCCTCACCACCACCTGCACCCAGATTGACATCATCCGTCTTTTCAAGGACGGCTTCTCCACGGGCCACGGCTTCCTGCGTGAGCCCCAGTCCATCATGAGCTACGCCGCCCTGGCCGCCATCGCCATCCAGTCCAACCAGAACGACCAGCACGGCGGCCAGTCCATCCCCAACTTTGACTACGGCATGGCCATCGGCGTGGCCAAGACCTTCCGCAAGCAGTACGTGAAAAAGCTCACCGACATTGTGGAGGACGCCCTGGACGCCGAGGATTTGGCCGATAAGGTAAAGGACATCGTGGCCGCCGCCGTGGCCGACAAGGGCGAAAACGGCCTGGAGCCCCCTGCCGGCTTTGACGACGCCGTGGCCGCCCGCCTGGCCGCCCACCTGGATATGGATTCCGCCCAGGCCGCCCATTTGGTGGCCCGTGCCCGCCGCCGTGCCGAGGCCCAGACCCAGCGTGAGACCTACCAGGCCATGGAGGGCTTCGTCCACAATCTCAACACCATGCACTCCCGCGCCGGCGCCCAGACCCCCTTCTCCTCCATCAACTACGGCACCGACACCACCCCCGAGGGCCGCATGGTCATCCGCAACGTGCTGCTGGCCCTGGATGCGGGCCTGGGCCATGGCGAGACCTGCATCTTCCCCATCCACATCTTCAAGGTCAAGGAGGGTGTCAACTATAACGAGGGCGACCCCAACTACGACCTGTTCCGCCTGAGCTGCCAGGTGTCCGCCAAGCGGCTGTTCCCCAACTACGTGTTCCTGGACAGCCCCTATAACCTGCAATACTACAAGCCCGGCCATCCCGAGACCGAGGTAGCCACCATGGGCTGCCGCACCCGGGTCATCGGCAACGTCTACGACCCCTCCCAGCAGATTTCCTACTCCCGGGGCAACCTGTCCTTCACCTCCATCAACCTGCCCCGCATCGCCCTGGAGAGCCACGGCGACGAGGCGGTGTTCTACCGCAAGCTGGACGATATGCTGGAGCTGGTGGCCCAGCAGCTCATGGACCGCTTCGAGATTCAGGCCAAGAAGCGGGTGTATAACTACCCCTTCCTCATGGGCCAGGGCGTGTGGCTGGACAGCGACAAGCTGGGCCCCTACGACGAGGTCCGGGAGGTGCTGAAGCACGGCACGCTGTCCATCGGCTTCATCGGCCTTGCCGAAACCCTGACGGCCCTCTACGGCCGCCACCACGCCCAGGACCCCGCCATCCAGGAAAAGGGCCTGGCCATCATCAGCCATATGCGCCAGTTCTGCGACGAGCGCTCCCAGCAGGTGAAGATGAACTACACCCTGCTGGCCACCCCCGCCGAGGGCCTGTCCGGCCGCTTCACCCGGGTGGACCGCCGCCGCTACGGCAAGATCCCCGGCGTCACCGACCGGGAGTATTACACCAACTCCTTCCACGTCCCCGTGTGGTATCCCATCGGCGCCTTCGATAAGATTCGCATCGAGGCCCCCTACCACGCCCTGTGCAACGCCGCGTGGTCCGCTGCATGCACGACGCCGGCATCGGCTACGGCTCCATCAACCACCCCGTGGACCGGGACCCCGTCTGCGGCTACGTGGGCGTCATCGGCGACGTATGCCCCCGCTGCGGCCGCCGGGAGGGGGAGGCCGTCTCCCATGAGCGCATGGAGGAGCTGCTGAAACAATTCCCCCAGATCAAGAGCTTCATCGGAATCGAATAATTTATACGACGATAAGGAGGATACGACCATGACAGTGGCAACGAAAGAGAGCAAAATGGGCAAGGGCGTGGGCTTCGAGCGCATCCGCCGCATCACCGGCTACCTGGTGGGCACCATGGATAAGTGGAACGACGCCAAGAAGGCCGAGGAGCGCGACCGTGTCAAGCACGGCCTCAACCAGAAATGATCATCCAAATGGCCGGCGTAGCCGGTGACTCCATCGTGGACGGCCCCGGCATCCGCACCGCCTACTTCTGCCAGGGCTGCCCCCACCACTGCGAGGGCTGCCACAATCCCGAGACCTGGGATTTTGCCGGCGGCACTCCGGTGGACACATCGGAACTGGCGGACATCGCCCGCCGCAACCCCCTGTGCCACGGCGTCACCTTCTCCGGCGGCGAGCCCTTCGCCCAGCCGGAGGGCTTCGCGGAGCTGGCGGATATGCTGAAGGCAGACGGCTACGAGATCGCCAGCTATACCGGCTACACCTTCGAGCATCTCCGGGACAGCGGCACCCCCGCCCAAAAGGAACTGCTGCGCCGCCTGGACGTGCTGATCGACGGCCCCTTTGTGCTGAAAGAGCGCAGCCTGGACCTGGTGTTCCGTGGCAGCGCCAACCAGCGCATCATCGACGTGCCCCGCAGCCTGGCCTCCGGCGAAATCGTCCCCGCCCCGAAGCGCTGGCAGGGCGAGTATTAAAAACAACCCCCGCTTTTGGCATTCGCCAAAAGCGGGGGTTATCTCGCGCCCACCGGGCATATCGCGCCCCGGAGGGGGCATATCGCATCATCCGAAGGATGATATATCGCAAAAAAGAAGTACGCCTCCCGGCGTACTTCTTTTTATTTCCGCAACCCGCGCTACCGTATTTCCTGCTCCAGCGCGTCAAACTCCGCCGTGGAGAAAAACTCCCCCAGCGTGATGTCCAGCCCGTCGCAAATCATTTTGATGGTCAGCACCTTGGGGTTTTGGCTCTTGCCGTACAGGATATTCTTGATGCTGGATGGCGGCAGGCCGCAGAGGGCAGCCAGTCGGTTGATGCTGATGCCCCGCTGTCCGCAGAGCTGCAAAATGCGGTTCTTCACCGCCGCAATCGTATCCATACCCACCACTCCTTTTATATCGCGCCCACCGGGCATATCGCATTCTCCGCAGGAGGAGCTATCGCAAAAAGAAGTACGCCTCCCGGCGTACTTCTGCGCCACGTCCACCATAAAGGCCGCTGCGCGGGCAGCCTCAGGGCAGGTGCACCGCCTCCACGTATTTGCCGATGATTTCCGTCAGCAG
Source organism: uncultured Eubacteriales bacterium (assembly GCA_902774025.1). Lineage (GTDB taxonomy): Bacteria > Bacillota > Clostridia > Christensenellales > Aristaeellaceae > UBA2943. Next base: position 47,639 of record CACYGY010000044.1, on the reverse strand, counting down.
ACGGTACTGCTCATCCGTCAGAGAGCGGCATTTTTCCTCCAAAGAGAGGTAGTCGCGCTCTGGCATCCCGGCAAAAAGGATACTGTCGCTGGAAATGCCCAGTTTCAGGCAAAGCAGACGCAGCATCGGCACGGATATGCCGGTAACGCCACGCTCCAGGTCCGAAATATACTGGGCGGTGCAGTCAAGGGACTCCGCCAGCGCTTCCTGTGTCAGCCCCGCCGAATCGCGGGCGGCGCGTATGCGCAGCCCGATTTCCGTATGCAGCGCCCGCTTGTCTATCTTCATCATGCCGCAACACCGCCTTTCACCTTTAGGATAACTAAAACAAGTGTTGACAAACATAGATGATTACTTTTATAATTTATAAGTGCAACAGTTTTATACTTGATGAAGTAGAGAGAAAAGAGCCGTGCGGTAAAGCACGGACGGCGAAAACACAAAGGATAAGAATAGGCTATACATAGCCTTTGAGGAGGGATAGCATGCCGGATTATCAAAAAATGTATGCCATCTTGCGCGATGCCATCGATGATGTCATTGGGATTCTGCGTGCCTTTCCCCAGACCCGCGCCCAGGCGGAGCATCTGCGAAAAGCCCTGCGACAAGCCGAGGCGCTATACACCGCGTTCGAGGAAACATAAAAAAGAAGTACGCCGGAGGGCGTACTTCTTTTTTAGCATAATGCAATCCTATTGGCAGAAAAACGACCCAGTCGTTTTTCGCCAGTTTTTAGAACGCGCCCTTGCCGGGGTACACGGCGCTGTCGCCCAGGGCCTCCTCGATGCGGAGCAGGCGGTTGTACTTGGCCACGCGCTCGCTGCGGGAGGGAGCGCCGGTCTTGATCTGGCAGGTGTTCAGCGCCACGGCCAGGTCGGCGATGGTGGTGTCCTCGGTCTCGCCGGAGCGGTGAGAGGTGACGGCGGTGTAGCCGGCCTTGTGGGCCATCTTGATGGCTTCCAGGGTCTCGGACACGGAACCGATCTGGTTCAGCTTGATCAGCACGCTGTTGCCGGCGCCCAGCTGAATACCCTTGCCAAGACGCTCGGTGTTGGTCACGAACAGGTCGTCGCCCACCAGCTGGACCTTGTCGCCCAGCTCACGGGTCATCTCCTGCCAGCCTTCCCAGTCTTCCTCATCCAGTCCATCCTCAATGGAGATGATGGGATACTTCTCCACAAGGCTCTTCCAGTGGGCGATCAGCTCGCTGGATGTGTACTCGGTACCGGCCTTGGGCAGTTTGTAGAAGCCCTTGCCCTTGGGGCTCTTCCATTCGGAGGAAGCGGCGTCCATGGCCAGCATGAAATCCCTGCCGGGTTCGTAGCCCGCCTTGCGGATGGCTTCCAGAATGGTCTCGATGGTTTCCTCATCGCTGCTGAGGTTGGGAGCGAAGCCGCCCTCATCACCCACAGAGGTGGCCAGGCCGCGGCCCTTCAGGATCTTGGCCAGGGCATGGAAAACCTCGGCGCACCAGCGCAGAGCTTCCCTGAAGGACGGAGCACCCACAGGCATGATCATGAATTCCTGGGTGTCCACGGTGTTGGTGGCATGAGCACCGCCGTTGAGGATGTTCATCATGGGCACAGGCAGACGATTGCCGCTGATGCCGCCCAGGAAACGATACAGCGGGATGTCCAGGCTCTGAGCCGCGGCGCGGGCACAGGCGATGGACACGGCCAGAATGGCATTGGCACCCAGCTTGCTCTTGTCCTTGGTTCCGTCAGCCTTCAGCATGATGGCGTCGATGGCATAAATGTCGGAAGCGTCTTCACCTTCCAGAGCATCGGCGATGATGGTGTTGATATTTTCAACAGCCTTCTGCACCCCTTTGCCCAGATAGCGGTCCTTGTCGCCGTCCCGCAGCTCCAGGGCCTCGAATTCGCCGGTGGAAGCTCCGCTGGGGGCCATGCCGCGTCCTACCGTGCCATCAGCCAGGGTGACTTCAGCCTCGACGGTGGGGTTGCCGCGGGAGTCCAGAATTTCGCGGCCCAGAACACTGATGATTTCCAGATAAGCCATGGTACATCGTTCCTTTCGTCTTGCATTGCCTTCCCCAGGGAAGGCTGAGAAGCCAGGCCCGGTGAAGGCCTGAAAATACGCACTTATCTTAGCACAGGACTGTTGATTGTCAAGCGTTTTCGGACTCTTCCCGTCCGAGGGAGGAGACCCAGACGTCACTGGCAATGATGGGAACACCCCGCGCCCGGAGCATGGCGGCGAAAACTCCGTCTCCGTCCTTAAGTTTTCCGGAAAAGGATCCGTCATAGATTTTGCCGGCTCCGCAGGAAGGACTTCTCGCCTGCAGAATCGCAAGATCAATCCGCATATCCCCCAGGGCCCGGAGAATCCTCTCCCCGCCTTCACGGAATGCCTGGTCCAGATCCTCCCCTTCCCGGTTCATCACGCGGCCCTCCACGATCTCACAGGGAATCCGGGGCGTGCTCAGGCCTCCCAGGACCTCGGGGCATACAGAGATGACCACCTTGTCCCGGAGATATTCCATGAGGGCGGGACATAGATTGTTTCCGCCGCTGTATTTGCAGTTGACGCCTGTCAGGCAGGCGCTTACCAGTACGGTCATGGCGCATCTCCTCTGTAGAGGACGGGAGCACGGTCATGCACCGCTTTCCGGCGTCCTTCGGATTTTCGGCACGTGATACTCCATGCCCTCATCAAAACGTACGTTTTCCGGGGGAATTTCCAGTTCCTCCGGATGGGACAGGGAACGCACCATGCTGGCAAAAAAGGAGGCATAATGTGCGCCTGAGCACACCCGCTCATCCGCTGTGATGCCGATGGGCAGGAAGCGTTTCATCCGGGTCTGCCCGTTTTCCACCACGGCCTCTTTTTTTACCAGTCCCATGCCGAAGAACAGACTGGTGCTGCCGAAATTGTAGATGTGATGGTTTACGTGGTGCAGACCGATGGAGGCGTTGTTGGTGATGAACATGCCCGTATGGAAGGGCAGCTCGTCCAGAAAGGAACCGGGCATGAGACCATAGCGGTCCAGCAGCTTGATAATGCCCACAATCCCGGTGGCCAGACCCGGCATCTTCAGAACGGCGCCGGCAATCTTTTCGGCTGAATTCTTCTCATCCGGCTTCCGGTTTTGTTCCACTTTCTCCATCATCCGGTCCCGCACGTCATAAATGGTATCCGTAAGATCAAAACGGATCTTCACCACCGTCTCGGGAGAATTGCTGTCCTGGGGATTTTTCAGGAGTGTGAAGGAAACCGTGCAGTTATTCCGCGCGAAGTACTGCTTGTTCATGATATAACGGTTAATCTCCGGATTCTGACTCACCGCCCGTACATAGGCGGCGACAATGATCTGCATGTGGGTGATTTTCTCGTTTTTTTCCGCCATCTGTCGGCTGATATAGCGGGTCAGCAGTTCCCAGTCCACCTCATGCTCCAGAAAGACCTGTGCGTCACACCGCATGGGCATCAGGTAAGGCGTGATGGCCACGATCGGATCCATTCCCCGGATCCTCCTGCCGTCCGGCCTGTATCCAAACACCTCCGCATTCCTCCTTTTCACATTGCGGGAAGTAACCGGCAGAGTGCCGGATGCAGAAAATTATGCCATGTTCTGCAGGATTGTCAAGAAAACTGTATCCCGTCTGTTTTTTCGCTTTTCTTTCTTGCATCCCCACATCCGAACATGTATGATAAAGGAAGCGTTCTTCATTCCGGTGAGGAAAACATGCTGGGAATTGAGGTGCAGAGATGAAATTCCTTTGGACATATATCCGGAAATATATCTGGATAATCGCTGCGGGCATGGGCCTGAAGCTGTCCGGAACGCTTCTGGAGCTGCTGATTCCTTACGTCATGGAGCACCTTCTGGATCATGTTGTACCCCGCAGGGAGCTGGCCCCGGTCCTTCTGTGGGGCTTTGCCATGATCACCCTGGCCGTGATTGTCCGATTCCTGAATGTCAGCGCCAACCGCATGGCGGTCCGCTCCGCCCGCAAGGCCATTTATGAGGTGAGGCGGGATCTTTTTCATGCGGCTCTGAATCTGTCAGGCCATCAGATGGACGCAGTGGGCCTTCCCTCCCTCATCTCCCGAATGACCTCCGATTCCTATAACGTGCAGAGCTTTCTTCAGTCCGTTCAGACAATCGGAATCAGGGCGCCCATCATGCTCCTGGGAGGCATCTTCATTACCGTCACCATGGACATGGGTCTTGCCCTGATTCTCGTGATCATGGCGCCCATCATGATTGCCCTGGTGGTCTTTGTCTCCATGAAAGGCATTCCCCTGTATCAGAAGGTGCAGCAGTCCATGGACACCATTGTCCGGATCATGCGGGAAAACATCACCGGAATCCGAGTGGTCAAGGCCCTGAGCAAGGAAAAGTACGAGGTCAGCCGCTACAGCCATGCCAATGACGAGACGCTTCATCGGGATGTGAAGGCCAGTGTTACCATGTCCCTCCCTGGCCCCATTGTCACCCTGTTTCTGAATGTGGGTCTGACTCTGGTGATCCTTCTGGGGGCGAGGCGTGTGAATGACGGGGTGACACAGCCCGGTGTCATTCTCGCCTTTCTCACCTATTTCAATATGATCATGATGGGCGTTATGGGTCTGAACCGGGTTTTCATGATGCTTTCCAAGGCCAACGCCAGCGCCGGGCGCATCGCCTCGGTGGTTCAGATGCCAAGGGATCTCAAGACTCTCCCGGAAGACCAGTGTCCCGCATCGCCCCGGGAAGGCTTCATCGTCTTCGATCATGTCACCTTCAGCTATGATCCGGATACGGAAAAAGGCCGGGAGGACTCGGCCCGCTTTGCCGGGACCGGCCGGGAGGACTGTCTGCAGGATATTGACTTCAGTATTCCCCGGGGCGGTTCCCTTGGCATCATCGGCGCCACCGGTTCCGGCAAGACCACCATCATCAATCTTCTGATGCGTTTCTACGACCCGGCCCGGGGGCATGTCTATCTGGAGGGCAGGGACGTGCGCACATGGGATATGGATACCCTGCGGCGCCGCTTCGGGGTCGTCTTCCAGAATGACGCCATCTTTGCCGACACCATCCGGGAAAACATTGTCTTCGGCCGGGATATCACGGATGAAATGCTGGATACCGCCATCCGGGATGCCATGGCGGACGACTTCATTTCCGCCTATGAGGACGGCGTTGATCACCGTTCCACCATTCACGGAGCCAACTTCTCCGGCGGCCAGAAACAGCGTCTTCTCATCGCAAGGGCCATGGCTGCAAGGCCCGACATTCTGATTCTGGACGATTCCTCCTCAGCCCTGGATTACCGGACGGACGCCCGGCTCCGCTCCGCCATACGGGAGCATCACGGTAATGCCACACTGATCATCATCGCTCAGCGGATTTCTTCCATTATGAATCTGGATCAGATCCTGGTCATGGATGAGGGGCGGATCATCGCCAAGGGCACCCATGAGGAGCTCATGCGCACCAGTGAGGTCTACCGGGGCATTCAGCAGACGCAGATGGGGGAGGTGGACTGATGGCACGCCGTGATTCCATCATGAAAAAGCCCAAAGATACCCGGACTGCCCTTCGGCGTCTCCTGGCGTATCTGGGTCAGTTCCGTCTCCTGATCGCCCTTGTAGCCGTCATGTGCCTGATCAGCAATCTTCTCTCCCTCTGGGGGCCGAACCTGGCCGGGTCCGCCATCAACGAGGCTGCCGCAGGACAGGGCAAGGTAAACTTTGACCGGGTCTGGTATTATGCCTCCCGCATGCTGATCTGTTATGTCGCCTCCTCCCTGATCACCATTCTCATCCACATCACCATGGTTTCAGTGAGCAAGCGGGTGGCGCGAAAGATGCGGCAGAACGTCTTTGAGAAACTGATGCGCCTTCCCGTGGGCTTTTTTGACCAGAATCAGGCGGGCGACATCATTTCCCGCGTTTCCTATGACATTGACGTGATCTCCACATGTCTTGCCACGGACGTGGTTTCCATTCTCACCAGTTCCGTCACAGTCCTGGGTTCCATGATCATGATGATCTCTATCTCCCTCCCCCTGTCCGTGGTAGCTCTGATCACCGTTCCCGCTTCCATCGCCTACACGGCCCACATGCGCAAGCTCACCCAGCCCCGCTTTGTGAAACGCTCCAGGGCCTATGGCGGCATGAATGGTTTTGTGGAAGAGATGCTTTCGGGACAGAAGACCATCCTCTCCTATGCCCATGAGGATCAGGTAGAGGAATCCTTTGACCGGATCAATGAACAGGCCGCGCAGGCCTATTACGAAGCAGATTCCCTGGGCGTGACCATCGGACCCACCATGGGGTTTATCAACAACATGTGCCTAAGCCTCATTGCCCTGCTGGGCTCGGTTCTGTATATGAACGGTGCCATCGGTCTGGGGAGCATCTCCTCCTTCGTTCTGTATTCCCGGAAGTTTTCCGGACCCATCAACGAGATCGCCAACATCATCAATGAACTCTTCTCTGCCCTTGCGGCAGCGGAACGTGTTTTCGGCATCCTGGATCAGGAAGAGGAAGTCCACGATCAGCCGGACGCCGTCGCTCTGTCCCATATCCACGGGGATGTAAGGCTGGATCATGTTTCATTCGGCTATGATCCCGGCAAAACCATCCTTCATGATCTCTCCCTGAACGCCCCTGCCGGCAGGCTCGTGGCTATTGTGGGCCCCACCGGAGCCGGTAAAACCACCATTATCAATCTGCTGATGCGCTTCTATGATGTGAATGGCGGTTCCATTCAGGTGGACGGCAGGGACATCCGTTCCCTCACCCGCTCAAGCCTCCGGTCCGGCTATGCCATGGTGCTGCAGGACACCTGGGTTTTCAATGGAACCATTTTTGAGAACATCGCCTACGGCAAGGAAAACGCCACCATGGAGGAAGTGGTTGCCGCAGCAAAGGCTGCCCACATCCATCCCTTCATCATGCGTCTGCCGGAAGGGTATCAGACCGTCATCACCGAAGACGGAGGCAATATCTCCAAAGGCCAGAAGCAGCTTCTCACCATCGCCCGGGCCATGCTCTACAATGCAGGCATGCTGATCCTGGATGAAGCCACCAGCAATGTGGATACAAGCACGGAGCGGGAAATACAGCGGGCCATGCGGGACCTGATGCGGGACAAGACATGCTTTGTCATTGCCCACCGCCTTTCCACCATTCAGCACGCGGATCAGATTCTGGTGGTGAATCACGGAGACGTGGTGGAACAGGGTACACACGCTGAGCTGATGCGGAACCGCGGATTTTACTATGGTCTGTACCGGGCGCAGTTTGAATGATACGGAAAAAGCTGACCATGCCGGCCAGCTTTTTTCCCTGTTCTCTGTGAAGTCTGCAGATATCTTCGGGGTTTTCACGGCGGACTCTGAAGAAGAACGACCCGCTCTGCGTTCCCCCCGGCATCCTGTCATATGCCCCAGACGCCGGGACAGGAAGATTCATTCCGGATTTCCCGGGGAGGAGACATTCTCCCCACCCGGACCGGAAGACGGGCCCTCTTCCAGGAGAATCCGCTGATATTTCCTCTCCCGGGCCACCTGGGCATCCACATTCGTAATGCCCACAAGCATCTTCGGTTCTTCCTTCTCCTGCACGATGACGGCGCGCAGAGCAACATAGACCGGTTTTCCCCGGATCATGAGACGGTATCGAAGGGCAAACAGACCGTTCTCCCGGATTTCCCTCATCACATTCTCCCTGGTGAACAGCGAGTAAAGCATTTCCTGGTCCTCCGGGAAAACGGTATCCCGAATGTTTTCGGCGGCGCTGTGGAAAAACTGCTTGCCCTGTTTGGCAAGTCCAAGTCCCTCATATTCTTCCTTCACAGCGTATTCCACATAGTCTTCCGTCTCAGGATCCACCGTGTAAATACAGATATAGTCGCCTCCCAGGGCCGTCAGGCGGGAATACGTCATCTGCTCATCCCGGATCCGTTTCAGGGCTTCCCTTTCCTTCATCTGCGCGTCCACATTGCTGACACCGATGACGATATGGTCATCCCCGTAGGACATGCGCACCGCCTTCAGGGCCATATAAACAGGGCCCTTTTCACTGTTCACCCGGTAGGTCAGGGTAAAGTTCCCCTGCTCATTCAGAGCCTTTTCCATACTCTCCCGGGAAAGGGCATGGACCATCGTTTCCTGATCCGCTCCGTAGATCTGGCTGGTCATATCCCGATGGGCTGAGGCGAAGAAGTCATCTCCATGTCTTTCCACAATCAGCTCACTGTTCACGGACTCCGCGCGGTATTCCACAAACCGCTTCGTTTTCATGTTCACGTAGAACAGCTGGAAATAGTCGGATGTCAGAGCTCTGGCGATCTGAAGATAGTTGATTCCCTCAATGTTCCGGACGCTTTCCACCACGGACATCACCACACAGGCCACTGCGCTCCGGCCACTTACGGGATTGACTGAAATGCGCTTGAAAAACGCGTGGGCCCTGGACCCGTCGGGAAGTTCCTCGTCAATCACCAGACGGTTTCCGTCTTTTCCGCACTGCCGGACGCCTGAGATCATTCCGCTGCCGATGCGACCCTCCATGGATTCAAAGGTCTGGGTCACTCCCATGCCAACAGTGCCGAAGATCTTTTCGCTCATGGCTCTGAAGGGACGGTTGCATCGGAGCAGTGTAAAGATCTCCCCGTTGGATTCATAGACGGCCATGGGCAGGGCGTCGGAATAATGACTCAGGGATTCCCGCTCCTCACTCGCCAGAACCTCCATGTCATAGAGATTGATCCGGCCCAGGGCGGCATAATAATCCGTTTCATCGGGGTTCTCAAAGCCGATGAGGGTACCCTTTTCCTTTCTCTCCAGAATGGTCTCCTCCGGTACGGGGCGGCTGAAATAGAAACCCTGAAGCTTGGTGCAGCCCACCTCCCTGAGAAAATCCGCCTGTTCCTTTTCCTCCACGCCTTCGCATACCGTTTCCACGCCCAGACGGAGGGCCATGCGGATCAGTTCCGTCACAATGATCCGGCTTTCCTCGCTTTTGCCGAACTGCTGCATGAAGCGCATGTCCAGTTTGATCAGGTCAAACCGGATATTCTGCAGAAGATCCAGTGAGGAGTAACCGCTTCCGAAATCATCCATCCATACATGGAAGCCCAGTTTCTGGAAACGCTGGATCTGGGATTTCATGAATTCAAAGTCACTGCCGATGACGCTCTCGGTGATCTCAATGGTCAGCTTTTCCCTTGAAATACCGGATTCATCCACACGACGGCGGATTTCCTCCACAATATCGCAGGCATCAAAATCGGATCTGGACAGGTTCACGGACTGGGGCACCACATAGAGGCCTTCCTCCTGCTGGCGTTTCATCTTTCTGAGTATTTCCTCCGCCACATACAGGTCCAGTCTGTAGATCAGCCGGCTGGCTTCCAGAACCGGGATAAACTCGGAGGGAGGCAGGAATCCCTTGATCGGGTCAATCCACCGGGCCAGGGCTTCTTCGTCACAGACTCTGCCGTTGGCAGCCCGGATAATGGGCTGAAAATAAACCCGGATCCACTTTTCTTCCAGTGCCCTGTCCAGATTGTCCAGAATATACTGCCGCTTTTCCGCCTCCTGGACCATCTCTTCTTCATAATAATGGTATTCTGACACATAGGCGTTCCGGATGGCGTCGGCGGCATATTTTGCCCTGTCACAGGCCGCGCTGACGCTTACCTCGGCCAGATGGTCCTGACAGATGCCCACCCGAAGCGGCAGATTCCTTCCTCCGTTGATCTGAGCGCATTCATCAAAAACCTCAAGGAGTTCATCTTCCACGTGTTCCGCCTGGGTGCATACGGCAAAATGGTCCTGCCCGAGACGGCAGCAGTTTTCACTTGAGAAATGGGATGCCAGAACCCTGGCGGTTTCCTTCAGCAGACGGTCCCCCTCCGCGAAACCGTAATTCAGATTGAAAAGCTTCATGCCGGAAAGGTCCACAAACAGGACGGCGGTCCGGATGTTTCCAGCCCGGTGTCTTGCGCGTTCAGCCTCGGCCAGCTGGAAGAAATAGGTCATGCTGGGAAGACCGGTTAGATAATCATAGATGCTTTCCTGAATCATCCCGTCCTCGCGCATAAGCCGGTTCATGGAGGCGCTGAGACGGATCCGGTTCTCCTCGGTATCTGCCCCTTCCATGCCTTCACCCATATACACGCCTTCATCCACATACCACACATAGGCCAGTCTTTCCCCTGTTTCCGTATGGCGGTGTTCCCCGAAGGCGTGAATGATATGGTATTCCGGTGACGCTTCCGTGCGGGAACGGTAAACCGGCTCAAAGCGCCCGCCCTCGGTGGCAAACCGGAAAGCGGCGTTGGCAGCTCCGGACACGTCATCCGGATGCGTATATCTGTACATATCCCGGTCCATGAGATCCATGGCCTGTTCATGGCTGGAAAAACCAAAGACTTCGCAGAAACCGTCTGAGACCAGAAGCGTTACCACTCTCCTGTCGATGAACTGATAGACAGCCAGAGGGACGCACAATTTCTCCAGAACGGCGCGTTCCGCTTCCTGAAACATGTATTTTTTCATGATCTGTTTCCTCATTTCCTGGCCTGGTGAAACGGAATCCGTCATTCCTTTCAGCCTGAGCCAAGACATACAGCAACATTATAGATGTTTGTGTCATTCTCCGCAAGAAGGGCGTTTCAACGGCATGCGGAAAATGCCGGACGGAGTCGGACATAGTGCGAAAACGCGCTACGGGTCTCAGCCTTTGCAAATGAAACCCCATGCAGATATGCCCGGCTCAGACTGTGTCCCTGCAATTACCTGATTATTCCGGTTTTTTTCAGGGGAATGCTCCGGCACCTCTCCTGCCGCAGCTTCGGTCCGAGCTCTGTGAGAATCAAAGAAGGTACGGGAAAAACAGGTGATTGTCAGATCGCTGCGAACATTGTAAAATATGACTATACAGATGAGCGTTTCACGTTTTTTTCTCTCCTGCCTGCCGTGAACCGTTTCCCGTCCGCACACTGCGGATATCCGAACCGTATCGGAGAAGAATATGAAAATCAGAACCATCGTACTTTGCCTGCTTCACTTCATGGCCTTTCCGGGAACCGGAGTGTACGGAGAGACTCTGCCTGTTCCCGGGGATGCCCCGGGCCAGTCAGAGGAACCTTTCCGGATCGAACCGATATCGGACGAGCTCTTTATGCGCATATCTGGCAAATCCTTCCGGAAGGACTGTACCCTTCCCCGGGGGGATCTGCGCTGTCTCCATGTACGCCACGTGGACCTTCATGGCGCAGAGCATGAGGGGGAGATGATCGTCAACTACCACATCGCGGAGGATGTGCTGAACATTTTCCGGCAGCTGTATGAGGCGAAATATCCCATTGAGCGGATCCGACTGGTGGATGAATACGGCGCGGATGATGAGCTTTCCATGGAGGACAACAATTCCTCAGCTTTCAATTTCCGCTTCATTTCCCATACCACCCGGGTTTCCAAGCATGGCCTTGGGCTTGCCGTGGATATCAATCCCCTGTACAACCCCTATACAAAAACCGTCGACGGTGTAAGAATTGTGGAACCTGTCACCGGAGAGACATACCTGAACCGGGACGCGGATTTCCCCTTCAAAATTCACCATGGCGACCTGTGTTACCGCCTCTTTGTCAAATATGGCTTTGAATGGGGCGGGGACTGGAAGAACAGCAGGGATTACCAGCATTTTGAAATTCCCACCCCTCTGGTGGAAAAATGGTATCCCGCCCGCCCGTAACGCCGGGTATGATTCCCGGATTTCTCCATATCTAGAGAACAATCAAAAATGAAAACGGTCATCTGTCCCATCCGTGGAAAGCCGCGGATCAGCAGGAAAGAGAAACCGGACTGAACGCTGGAGAGAATGCTCAAATGCCACAGATCAGGAAAGGATGATCAGCATGAAATCAATGACACGCAGAGCCGGACGTCAGGCCGTGTCCGTTGTGAACTTTGAGTCCCTGAACCGTCTTCCGGTCCCCGCCTCCCTCCGTGAAGCGCGGGGAGAAATCGTCCCCGGCATGGAAAACATCTGGTATGAGTATGTCCCGTCGTGCTATCAGCCCGGAACCTGTCTCCCTCTTGTCGTTCAGCTCCATGGCGGCGGAAATGACGGCAGGAGATGGGCGGATTATACCCTCTGGCACGAAATGGCAGAACGCAAAGGACTCATCATCATCTACCCCAATTCGCCGGATTATGAGTGCTGGAGCTGCCAGGAAAGGGACATTCAGTATCTTCTTGACCTGATTGACCTGATCTGCTCGAAGTATTCTGTGGACAGAAGCCGGATCTACATGCAGGGTATGTCCAACGGGGACCAGATGACTCTGGCTTTTGCGATGGCCCATCCGGAAGTTCTTGCCGCTGCAGGTTTTGCCACCGGTCCATCCAGCGGGGACATCCTGGACGGGGACCTGCCCTCCGGTCCCCTGCCGGTCATTCAGATGCGGGGTGAAAAGGACATTAACTGGAAACTGACTGAGGACACTCCGGACCTGTACGAAACACGCTACAGCATGAATGACCTGAACCGGGACATCTGGCTGGATGTGAATGGTGCCCGGAATCTTCCTGCTGTAAGCATACAGGGCAAGGATAATTTCCTCTTCTATCCCGGGACCCGCTCGCCTCTTGTGCAGTGGGAGATCGCCGGAATGGGCCACAGGGAGCCTGTATACGGTGCTCAGGTTTTCTGGGACCGTCTTTACAGTGCCTGCCACAGGGAGGATGGACAGGCGAAGGCGGGTACACCTCTCAGGCCCGTGAAGGGAGATGACGACCTGATCCTGATTGCCCTGGGATCCCATATGGCCTACCGGAAAAACGAGCGGATCCCCTACGGACGTCCCGAAACAGGGGTCGCCCGCATGTTTGTGCCCGCGGATCTTCCCCATTTCTGTCCCTTTCCCACCGATGAGATGTGTGAAACCGAGGTTCTCTGCGCTCCGGTGGAGTTCTTCTCCGTCCTCTACAGCGCGGAAACAGTCTTCGATGAAGCAGGGGACACCTGCCGTCTTACCTTCCCGGATGGCAGGCAGATTCTTCTCCGCTCCGGCTCGCTGCTCTTTGAGGATCAGGGAGAATTCCGGGCCCTTCAGAAGCCATGCCTGAAACTGTGCGGGACCTTCTATGTCCCGGTGGGTGAACTGTGCCAGATGCTGTTCGGTTCCTGCGTTACTCTTGCGGACGATGTGATGTGCATCTCCGGCCACTGGGCTGTCCTGGGCCGCTATACCGCACGGACCGTCCGTGCACTTCTGGGAGGTGAGATGCGGCCCCGCAGGAAGTGACTCTTTCCGATTGTCTCACGGAAAGCCTGCTCAGTGGACAGACAGGCGTTGTTCTGCTCTGTTCATCTTCTGGACATCCGGCGCAGAAAGGTTTATCAATATCCGTATGAGGCTTGCGACGCACGGCCGTGATAACGCCCTTTCTGATCATTCTCTACAGGAATCGAGGTCCGTTTCTGATGTCTGTCGTATTCGGATCCTGCCTTGCCATCTCTGTCCTGGTCTTCATCTACATGGCTCAGAAGAATTACAACACCGTCAATGTCTATTTCTGGACTCTGGAGGTGCTGCTTCCCATCATTCTGATGGGTTACTGGCTGAAAACCCGGGCTTCCACGCCGGAGGCTGCCGCCTTTCTCTTCTGCTTCATCTACCTGGACAGCACCTTTTTCGTCACCATCATCCTCTTTTCCCTGATGAACGCCCTTGGAATCTCTGTACCCCCATGGGTCAAAATTCTGGCCTACGGAGCTGCTGCTCTTCAGGTCGCCCTTGTCTGCCTCTGCGTGCACAATGATCTTTATTACAGGAGCATAACCGTCATTGACACAGGCATGGGCTATGCCACCAAGATGGTCAGCGGTCCCCTGAAGAGCATTCATTATGTCTATCTGTCTGCTCTGTGCGTCGGGCTTTTTTCCCTCCTCATCATCAGCCTCCGGAAAAAAGGAACCTATTCCCGCCGGATCGTCATGATCTATCTGGCTCTGATGAGCACCGGCCTGGTCCTGCATTTTCTGGAGTTCGTCTTCAGTCTGAACTTCTCCCTTCTCCCCTATCTGTATGTGGCAGGAGATGTGCTGATTGCCGCAGACTATGAATATACCCACGCACACGACATTTCCTGCCTGATCGCGGAGTATCAGAATTCCGCGTCCGAAAGAGGATATGTGGGCATCGGCCTGAACGGTCATTTCCTCAGCTGCAACGCAAAAAGCCTGGACTTTCTTCCATCCCTCTCCTCACAGCGGGTGGATGAGAAGCTGTCAGAGGACAACCCTGAGGGAAAACAGATCCTGGAAATCATTCGTGCCTATGAAACAGAGGGCGTCTCCATCACCCGCTTCCCCGTGGGAAAGATGACCTGCGCCTGTGAAATCTCCCGCTTTTCCGTAAGCCGAAGCGGGAAACCCAGGGGATATCTCCTAGTTCTGCGGGACGCCACGGAGGAGCAGAAAACTCTTGACATCATTACTTCCTACAACCAGACACTCCAGTCTGACGTGCAGGCCAAGACGGAAAACATCCTACGGATTCAGCAGAAGATCGTTCTGGGCCTTACCAACATGATCGACAACCGGGACGATAACACCGGAGGCCACGTCCGGCGCACCAGTGATATCATCCAGATCATTGTGGAGGAAATCATCCGTCAGGGACAGATTCCCCTCACCCGTCAGATGGCCGTGGACATTGTCCGGGCGGCGCCTACCCATGACCTGGGGAAGATCACCATTGATTCCGCCATCCTCCGCAAACCCTCCGCCCTCACGCCCGAAGAGTATGAAATCATGAAAACCCACGCCGCCAAGAGCGGGGAAATGGTCCGGATCCTTCTGGAGGATGTGGAGGAAAAACACTTTGTGGATGTTGCCTTCAATGTGGCCCGGTACCATCACGAACGGTGGGACGGAAAAGGCTATCCGGAGGGGCTGTCCGGAACCAATATCCCCCTGGAGGCGAGGATCATGTCCGTTGCAGACGTCTATGACGCCCTGGTCAGCCGCAGGAGCTATAAGGATCCCGTCAGTTTCGACAGGGCGATCCGGTTCATGTGCGAAAGCATGGGCACGCAGTTTGATCCGGGCATGAAGAGTGTGTTCCTGGGCTGCTGTGATCAGCTCCAGGACTACTACCGCCAGCATCTCTGAACCTTCCTGCTCCCGCGCCGGTGCGGGGGCGTTTTTCGTGTCGGGACTGACAGGACACCGGAAAAACATTCACATCCCCTTTCCGAAATGGTATAATGCCGGGGATTATCCGGGAAGGGAGGGATGCCCATGGAGTGCGTGGAAGGCAGTGTGGTCTCCACGGTATACCGCAATTCTGAAAACGGTTATTCCGTGATCGAAGTGGCTCTGGGGCGCCGTTCTATTACCGTCGTGGGTATCCTTCCGGAACTTTCCCCCGGGGAGCAGGGGAAATTCGAGGGTGAATATGTGAATCATCCCAAATTCGGAAAACAGCTGAAGTGCTCCTCCTTTGAGCTGCAGAAGCCCACAACCCTCCTGGGCATTGAGCGCTTTCTTGGTTCCGGCCTCATCAGCGGCATCGGGCCCAGCACCGCCCAGAAGATCACAAGGCATTTCGGCAAGGAAACCCTCACGGTCCTCTCGGAACATCCTGAACGTCTCAGCGAGCTGAAGGGACTGGGGAAAAAACGGATCCAGACCATCATTGAGTCTTTCCACGAGCACATGAGAGTCCGGGAAGCCATGATCTTTCTGCAGAGCTATGGGATTCCCGCAACGCTCTGCATCCGGATTGCGAGATACTACGGCGAGCGGACGAGCACGGTCATCCGTGAGAATCCGTACTGCCTGTGCAGTGACATCCAGGGCGTCGGCTTTCTCACCGCTGACCGGATTGCCGCTGCCCTGGGCACACCCCCGGACTCGCCGAACCGGATCCGGGCTGCCCTGCAGTATACTCTTACGGATTTCGCCCTTTCCCAGGGACATTGCTACCTGCCCCGGAACCTGCTGCTGGAGCGCACGGTCAGCCTGCTTCAGGTGGAGGAAGGACTGATCCGGCGGGAACTGTCCACCCTGATCCTGGACAGGACGCTGGTGTGTGAAAAGGGGGCGGAGGACGCACCTGTCTTTCTCGCCCGATATTATGATGCGGAATTTGAGGTCTCCCGGACCCTTCTGGACCTTCTCTCCTCCGTACCCAGAGGCAGTCGGAACGGGGCGGACCGGAAAATTGACACCTTTCAGAAAAACCGGGGCATTGTCTTCAGTCCCATGCAGCGGGAGGCCATCCTCTGCGCACTGGAATTCGGCGTGCTGGTCATTACCGGTGGCCCCGGAACCGGAAAAACCACCATCATCAACGGCATCATCTCCCTTCTGTCCAGGGAAGGCCCCGTCCTTCTGGCGGCGCCTACCGGACGGGCTGCCAAGCGCATGTCGGAAGCAACGGGTATGGAAGCCCGGACCATTCACCGGCTTCTGGAGTATTCCCGGGAAGAAGAGTCCTTTGCCCGTGATGAGAATTATCCTCTGGACTGCGCCTGTCTCATTGTGGACGAAATGTCCATGGTGGACCTGATGCTCATGCGCGGTCTCCTGAAGGCCGTCAGTCCGGGAACCCGGCTGATTCTTGTGGGAGACAAGGATCAGCTCCCCAGCGTGGGTGCCGGAAATGTCCTGGGGGATATTCTGCAGTCCTCCGTCATTCCGGTCATCCGTCTGACCGATATTTTCAGGCAGAGCGGAGAAAGCCGGATTGTGGTCAACGCTCACAGGATTCTTCACGGGGAGATGCCCCTGTGGAATGAATCCGGCTCTGATTTCTTCTATGAGCGTCAGTCCATGCCCCTCCAGTGTGCCGAGACTGTCGTGGAACTGGTGAGGAAAAGACTTCCTGCCTACATGCACTACACAGACGGGGAACGCATGCGCCTGATTCAGGTGCTGACCCCCACAAAAAAGGGAGACTGCGGGGTCGCCAGTCTGAACACACTCCTCCGGGAAGTGCTGAATCCCCCCGCTCCCGGGAAGCGTGAATTCGTCTGGGGAGATCTCCTTTTCCGTGAGGGAGACAAGGTCATGCAGACACGAAACAATTATGACCTCGTCTGGGTCCATGAAAAAAGCGGTGAGGAGGGCGAGGGCGTTTTCAACGGGGATATCGGCTTCATCCAGGATCTGGACCCGGAGAAACACACCCTTTCCGTTCTCTTTGACGATGAGCGTCTCGTGGCGTATTCTCCCGAAGATCTGCAGGACCTTGACATGGCATACTGCCTGACCATCCATAAAAGCCAGGGAAGTGAGTTCCCGGTGGTGGTCATTCCCGTCATGCCCGGCCCGATGATGCTTCTGACCCGGAATCTCTTTTATACCGCCGTCACCCGTGCCCGGAGTCTTGTCGTCCTGGCAGGACAGGAATCTGTGGTTGCCCAGATGGTTCACAATGATCATATCACGGCGCGGTATACCCGCCTGGCGTCACGCCTGCGGGAAGAAGGTGCCGCCGGAAAATGAAGGAGCTGATCACATTGAAACGGACGGGGCCTTTCCTGTTCCTATTCCTGCTTCTGGTCCTTCTGATGCCCCTCTCCCTTTCTCCTGCGGAGCAGGCCTCACCGGAACGGATCCTGAACATGTTTCTGGGAAGCAGCCGCTATTCTGCCGGACAGAAAACACAGGATGGAGATTACAGCACCTATGGCACCGTGAACGCGGGAAAGACACTGGAGCTGGAATGTACCTCCCCTGTCCGTTTTCTGCAGGTCCGGCATTATGAGCGTGCCGTGTCCTATACCGTGGAAGCCCGGATGGAAAACGTCTGGGTGAACTGCGGCTCAGGGGGCAGGTATCTGGCGGAAGCTTTCTTTCTCCCGAAAAATGTGACCCGGATCCGCCTTCACAACACCTCCAGATCCCGTCTCTTTCTCTCTGAAATTCAGGTCTGGGGTGAGGGAGATCAGCCACGGTCCCTTCAGGTGTGGCGCGAGGGAGAGACCTGCGATCTCATGCTCATTTCCTGCCACCCGGATGATGAGATGCTCTGGTTCGCGGGACTTCTCCCCACCTACGCGGGTGAGCGGCAGATGGAGGTGCAGACCGTCACCGTGGTGCCCTCCACCCCCGTCCGCCGTCTGGAACTTCTGGACGCCCTGTGGACATGCGGCGTTACCCGCTATCCTGTCCTCCTGGGCTTTCCGGATGTCTCCTCCTCCACCCTGGCCCGTCAGTACAGGAGCTGGAACAGAAATCAGCTGGAGCGGTCCATTCTTCGACAGATCCGCCGGTATAAGCCTGAGGTTGTGGTCACCCACGATCTGAAGGGCGAATACGGACACGGCGGTCATATGGCGGTGGCGGATGCCACCGTCCGGGCAGTGGAGAACGCCTCCCTGGACAAAAAGGACCCGGAAAGCGCTGGCGAATACGGCGTATGGGACGTAAAAAAGCTGTATCTTCACCTATACGGTGACGCACCGGTCCGGATGGACTGGCATCAGCCCCTTGTCCGGTTCGGGGGAAAGGACAGCATGGAGGTGGCCAGGGAGGCCTTTGCCTGCCATGTCAGTCAGACCCGCAGGGGCTGGGCCATGGAGGAGGGGGGAAAATGTGACAACAGTCTCTTCGGTCTTTACCGTACCCTGGTGGGTCCGGATGTGGAAAAAAAAGACCTGATGGAAAACACACCCTTGTGGCGCGTCTCCTCCTCCGTGAATCCGATGGGAGAAGACAGCTGGGATGAGGTGGTCATGGAGGACGAGGAAGAGATCGCCAGTCTGACGGAGGAGGAGGCGCCGTAGCGTGTTTCAGGGAGAAAAAGTCCGCCTGAGGGCCTTTGAACCGGACGACTGTATGGATACCTGTCTGTTTGTCAACGATGAGGACACTCTGCTCCGCATGTACAGGGGCATCCCCTTTCCCTCCTCACGATCCGATGAATGCTCCTGGATTTCCCAGCAGAGCAGTCTGTCCACCGGGGAATACCAGTTCGCGGTGGAAAACCTGAGCGGCCAGTTGGTGGGCAGATGCGGTATCGGCAAAGTCATCTGGAAGGACCGGGTGGCGGAACTGAACATCATGATCGGACCGGACTTCCGGGGAAACGGATATGGCCTGGAAGCCCTGAATCTGGTTTCTGCCTTCTGCTTTGAACAGATGGGCCTGCACCGCCTGAAGGTCAGTGTCATGGCCTTTAACACGCCCGCCCTCAGACTGTACCAGAAATGCGGATTCCGGATTGAGGGAAGGCTCCGGGAGGAAATCTGGCGCAACGGCCGGTGGGAAGATGTGGTGATCCTGGGAAAAATCCGGGAAGCCTGATGGAAAGGAAACACTGAGTATGCACAACAATATCATCGTCACCAAGTTCGGCGGTTCCTCGCTTGCCGACGCATCCCACTTCCGTCAGGTCCGGGACATCCTCACGGCCTCGGCGTCCCGGATCTATGTGGTTCCCTCCGCTCCCGGCAAGCGTTACGCCGGTGATGACAAGGTGACGGACCTTCTGTACCGCTGCCACGCTCTTTCCAGTCACGGAGAGGATTTTTCGGAACCCTTTGAGAAAATGTGTGAGCGTTACCGGGCCATTCATTCGGAACTGGGCCTGAAGGCGGATCTGGAGGCGGAACTGGAATCCATCCGTGCACGGATGTCGGAGGGAGCCGACGCGGACTGGTGCGCCAGCCGGGGAGAATACCTGAACGGTCTGCTCCTGGCCGATTTCCTGTCCTGGCGGTTCATGGATGCCGCCAAGGTGATTTTCTTCCGCGAGGACGGCACGCTGAATTCGGAAAAAACCAATGTGGTCATGATGGCCCTTCTCGCCGACCGCGTTCCTTCCGTCATTCCCGGTTTTTACGGTGTGCTTCCCGGAGGGCAGATCCATACCTTCTCCAGGGGCGGATCAGACATCACCGGCGCCATTGTGGCCCGTGCCGTGAAGGCCGACACCTATGAAAACTGGACGGATGTGTCCGGCTTCCTCATGGCGGACCCCAGGATTGTGGAAAATCCCCGTGAGATCAGCCAGATCACCTACGCGGAGCTTCGGGAGCTTTCCTATATGGGGGCTACCGTGCTTCATGAGGACGCCATGTTCCCGGTGCACAAGGTGGGCATTCCCACCATCATCCGGAATACCAACCATCCGGACCACAAGGGGACCCTCATCAGCCTGGAACTGCCCGTGGAGCCCGCGGTACCCGCCATAACAGGGATTGCGGGGCACAGGGGTTTCAGCGTGGTGGCCATTGAGAAGGCTATGATGAACTCGGAGCTGGGCTTCGGGCGGCGGGTGCTGCAGATTTTCGAGCAGTACGGCATTTCCTTTGAGCACATGCCCTCCGGCATCGACAGCCTTTCCGTGGTGGTCAGCGCTGAAGCCCTCTCGCCTCACAGAGAAGAGATTGTCCGTCAGATCGCGGAGGTGGTGGAACCGGATTCGCTGACCATTCATGACGACATGGCCATTATTGCCACCGTGGGACGGGGCATGGTCAATAACTGCGGTACGGCCGCCCGCCTTTTCTCCGCCATGAGCCGCAGCGGTGTCAACGTCCGGATGATCGACCAGGGTTCCAGCGAGCTTTCCATCATCGTGGGCGTGGATGATCGTGACTTTGAAACGACCATCCGGGCGATATACAAGGAGTTTGTGGGGTAATCCTTCATGACGCTTTCCTTTTCCTCCTATCTGATCGTCCTGCCCCTGGTCTTTCTGGCGGGCCTCATTGACGCCGCCGCGGGAGGCGGAGGCCTCATCAGCATCCCGGCTTATCTGGCCGCGGGACTGCCTGTGCATCTTGCTGCGGGTACCAACAAGTTCAGCGCCTGCATCGGGACATGCACGGCCACGCTGCGCTACAGCCGGGGTGGCTATATCCGATGGAAGGCAGGTCTCTGGGCCGCTCTGCTGGCACTGCCGGGATCCTATCTCGGTGTATATCTCCAGCAGATGATCCCGGACCGGACGCTGAACATCGTCCTTCTGTGCATGCTCCCCGCAGCGGCTGTCTGTATTCTGTCCTCCAAAAGAATGACAGGGCACCGTATACAGGTCCCCCCGAACATGGTCCCTCTGATCTCCGCCCTGACGGGTCTGTTCATCGGAATGTACGACGGGCTCATCGGTCCCGGTACCGGCACCTTCCTGATTATTCTGTTCATGGTCCTGTTGGGCATGGATCCGGTGAACGCCAGCGGTACAGCCAAGATTGTGAATCTGGCCAGTAATCTGGCAGCCCTTGTCAACTATGCCATTTCCGGTCAGATTCTCTACACGCTGGGTCTTCCCGCCGCCCTGATGACCATCCTCGGAGCCATGACGGGAGCGCGCCTGGCCATGAAGGGCGGTACCCGGGTCATCCGGTTCCTGCTCATTGTGGTGCTTGTCCTTCTTCTTCTGACCATGGTTCAGCGCCTCTTCTTCTGACGCAGAATCCTCCGGGTTCTGCGTCTTGCCGATTGGTTCCCTCCTGTGTTATCATCAGGAGGAAGGAACAGGTTTCCTGCTTATACGTCTGTTCACATGCATCCCCTGGATGTTCATGAGGAGATATCATGCAGAATTATCCGAATCAGGGTCCTGCTCAAAGTCCCTATGCCACGGGCCCATCAGGCCCCTATTTTCAGGGCACCGGGAACATGCAGAACCCCTATGCCCA
>CACYGY010000044.1:0-25926 GCA_902774025.1 uncultured Eubacteriales bacterium | reverse complement strand
CTATGCCCAGGGCACCGGGAACATGCAGAACCCCTATGCTCAGGGTACCGGGAACATGCAGAATCCCTATGCCCAGGGCACCGGGAACATGCAGAACCCCTATGCTCAGGGTACCGGGAACATGCAGAATCCATACGCCCAGGGCACCGGGAACATGCAGAATCCATACAGTCCGGATGGCGGAGCGGTGCCCTATTTTCCCCAGGGCACGCCCCAGCAGCCCGCCGAGAACCCGCCGAAAAAAAAAGGACGGGTCACCGTGTTCCATGTGGGCATTGTCATCGCGATCCTTGGTCTGATCGGCTGGTATATTTACAATAATTCCGGCAGCATGCAAGCCGTGACCGCAACAGTCAGGGCTGGCATGCTGGGGTCCTATCACACCGGGGACGCTCTCATTGTCCGCAATGAGATTCCCTTTGACGCTGACGGTGTCACCCAGATCTACTATATTGCCGAGGAAGGCACCTACGTAACCCGGAATACCCGGATATGCAGTGTCTATTCCTCCGGATTCTCCACCCGGGAGCTCACCACCCTGCAGGATTTCCGGGACCAGATCCGGGACTATCAGCGCACCCTTCTGCAGGCCGAAACCACCTATGATGCGAAAATGGAGCGGGTGGAAACCGATGTTCTCACCCGGGCAAGGGAAGTTCGCCAGATCATCTCGGGCATCAAGGGCAGTCTCAGCAATCAGGAAAAGCTTCTGCAGACTGCCATCACCACCCGTCAGCAGTATCTGAAACAGAAATACTCCACCGATCAGCGCCTGAGCCGTCTGTATGATGACGAACAGGCCCAGCTGCAGCGGATTGAATCATGGATCAAGACCTACATTGCCACCCGAGATTCCCTGATCTCCTACTATTCCGATGGATATGAGTACGGACTGACCAACTCCAGTGTCAAAAATTTCACTGCCAGCGAGGTCAGGAGCATGATCCGGGGCAACCGCCCCGCCGGCACCTCCCTTCCCAAGAGCAAGACCACCATATACAGGGCTGTCATGGATGACGGATGGTATGTGATCATGCTCATCAACGACCCCTCCTGGAATCCGGAGAAGGGATCCACTCTTCAGCTTCAGCTGGAGCGGTTTGAGAACACCATGGTGGAAACCGTCATCGATGACTCCTCCCGCAGCGGCAATGAACTGATGGTCCGCCTCTATGTCTCCTCCTCCGTGCTCCCGGTGCTGAACATGCGCACCTGCACGGCAAGGCTGGGAGAATACGTCAATGCCATGATGGTCCCCTCCCAGGCTATTTCCCGATACGGCGGAGAAGAAGGCGTCCTGGTGGAGGACGGCAATTCCTGGGTTTTCGTGCCCGTGAACCGGATTCTCAACGATGGTGACAATGTATTTGTCACATCTCTGTATCCCGGCCTTCTCTATGAAGGCCAGACCGTGAAACTGCGCTGGGGAGATGAGATGCAATCATGACAGGGGAAATCTACCGGGAACGCCTGGATGTCATCCGCGGACGCATGGAGGAGGCCTCTGAGGGCCGCTATCCCCTGCCCAGGATTCTGGCTGTAACCAAGACACATCCCGTGGAGGTGATTTTTCCTCTTCTGGAGGCAGGCATCGTCGATATCGGGGAAAACCGGGTTCAGGAAATCCGGGACAAGTATCCTGCCCTGTGTGAAAATTTCCATTTCCATATGATCGGCAGGTTGCAAACCAACAAAGTAAAATATATAATCACGAAAGTCTGCCTGATCCACTCCGTGGACCGGATGGAACTGGCGGACGAAATCCGGCGCCAGGCCCTTAAGAAAGAATGCGTCGTGCCCGTTCTTCTTCAGGTTTCCCCCTGCGGGGAGGAACAGAAGGGAGGCTGCGGGATGGATGAGGTGGAAGGGATGCTCCGGGCCCTGGGTCGTATGGAAGGACTTCAGGTCCGGGGGCTCATGGCCGTCATGCCCAATACCGAAGACACGGATTTCCTGGACGGGCTGTTCCGCGGGATGCGCCTGTGCTTTGAACGCATGCGCGACCTGGGCATTCCCGGTGTACGGATGGAGGAACTCAGCATGGGCATGTCCCATGATTACCCTCTGGCCGCGCGGCACGGCGCCACCATGGTGCGCATCGGCAGCGCACTTCTGGGCCAGAGAAATTACACAGTGCCTGTGAACTGACTAGGAGGGACACGGATGTCTTTTCTTGACATGGTCTCGTCGTTTTTTCATCGTCTTGCCTCCGGCGGAGGCCGCGGCTCGGATGCGCCCGCATCCAACCTGCAGAACGGCGGCCGCACGGGGTATCACCCCGGATCCCGCCGGACGGTTCGGCACAATCAGGAGGAAGCCGGCTATCCAGCACAGCCTCCCCGGAATCCCACAGGTGCCTACTTCGCCTCCAACCGCGGCCAGCAGGTCGGCGTTCCCTCGCCGGATATGGCGGGGGGATACCAGGGTCAGCAGCCCTACTATGCCCCGGGCTATGAAGGCCAGTATTCCGGAATGCGTCAGGCAGGTTATCCTCCGCAGACTCCTCAGGAACCTCAGTGGCAGTGGAACGCCTCCGCGCCTTTTCCTCAGGTTCCCCCACAGTCCGCACCCCAGAGTGGATACGCATCCCAGGAAGTGCAGGGAAACGGCAATATTTCCTATATGCCGGGGAACTTCGTGGGGGATGACGGCCAGGCCTATAAAATGGTCCAGCGTCTGGCGCAGCCCCTTTCCTCGGCTTCCTGCTACCGTCTCATCGAGTTTATGCGCAACGGGGAAAGCATTGTGGTGAACACGGAACTGATCCAGGACGAGCACGAAAACACCCGGGCTCTGGATCTCCTCTATGGCGCCGCCTTTACCATGAACTATACCTTTACCCGCATTTCCTCCCGTTCCATCTATCTCATCTCCCCCGCCACCGTCATGGTTATGCCCTATGAGTCCATCCGTCAGATGAGCGATGAAGATCAGGCCCGGAGATGGCCCGGTTCCACGCCTCCCGCCCCTCAGGAGGCCAGTGCTCCCCGGCGTGGTTTCAGCTTCCGCACCTTTGAGGAGGAAAGCGGCATGGATGGATGGAATCAGCGCAGGTATTCCCAGGCATGAGTCCCGGAGATGAGGGCCGGGAATCCATTCTCCTGATGCTGAATCAGGCATCCGTACGGTGTGAAAAACGCGGCATCCCCGCCTGTTCCCGTTTTTTCCCCGCAGGAGACCGGGATCTGGCCTTATCCTGTGCCAGGCGTCTTTCCCTTGAAGTGGATCTTTCCGGGGGCTGGAATGACGCGGACCGTGTACAGGCCTGCTTCTTTCCCCCGGGGGAGATTCCGGCCTTTACCGGGGTATGGATGGAAATTCAGTGGAACGCCCGTTTTGATTCCCCTGCTCACCGGGACCTTCTGGGGTCCCTGATGGGACTGGGAACGGACCGCAGTTATTACGGTGATCTGCTGATGTATCCCGATCACGCGTGTCTGTATACACTTCCGGAGATGGCAGGGCGTCTCCCCCTGGAGTGGACGCAGGCCGGTCATGTGCCTCTTGCGGTTTCCCCGCTGAGTCATCCCTGGGTGGATCCTCCGGATTCGGGACGGGAGAAGCATGTCACCGTACCCTCCCTGCGCCTGGACGCGGTGTTGTCCGAAGGGCTGGGTGAGAGCCGGGGAAAGATGTCCGAAATGATTGCTGCCGGACTTGTCCGGGTGAATCATCATGCGGAACTGCGTCCGGACAGAATTCTGAAAGTCTCCGACCTCATCAGTATTCACGGTCACGGACGAGTACGCATACTGAGTCTTTCCGATCCGAACCGGAGGGGACGCATTCCCCTTGAACTGAAACTGTACCTGCACCGGTAAGCGATTCCATTCCCACCATGAAAGGAGTTTTCCGCCTATGCCTTCTCAGATTACGATTTCCGCCATTGAATCCAAAGTTTTCAAACAGTCCACACCCGGATACGATTCGGAAGAGGTGGATACCTTTCTGGACGATATCTGTGATGAAATGGAAAGGATGATCAACGAGTCCGGTAAACTGCAGCAGCAGCTGAGGGAAGCTCAGATGACCATTCAGCGTCTCCAGCAGCAGCAGGCTGCCAAGCCCCAGGAAGCGCCCAGGTCTGCTGCCCCCGCAGCTCCTGAATCCGATGCCGGATTCACCCAGAGCCAGGAGGAGTCCTTCAGGGAGATTCTGGTTCTCGCGCAGAAAGTCAAAAATGAAACCATTCAGGCAGCCCAGGAAAAGGCCAGTAAAATGCTCGAGGAAGCAGAGCAGAAAGCCTCCGAACAGCTGGCTCCCATCGAGGAGAAGAAGGAAAGCCTGAACCGGCAGGTGGAAGCTCTGAAGCAGACGGTCGCGGATTACCGTTCCCGGTTTGAGGCTCTGCTCCAGGCTCAGCAGGAAGCACTGGATAAGGTTTCGGATATGTAAGCACATTCCCGGGGAGGATGTTTCCTTCCCGGGCTTTTCTTCTTCAGGAGGTTGACATGGAGGAGTTTGGCGTTTCCGTCCGGACACTGGTGGAGTTTACCCATCGGGGAGAGGATATCATCTCCGGACTGCCCCTGAAGTCCATGCAGGACGGAGTGCTCGGGCATAAGGCCCGGCAGGCGATCCTGGAAACAGACTGGGAAACGGAGAAAAGCCTCTCCCTGTCCCTGCCTCTGGAGGATGAAGAGAAAACACTGGTCCTCCGGGGACGCATGGATGCCTTTCTGGAAGGAGACTGCCCGGTCATTGAGGAGATCAAGCTGTGGCAGACATCCGATCCTCCGGATTCCCCCAATCCCGCGCATCTTGCCCAGGCTCAGGTTTACGGGCATATGCTCATGGAAGAGCGCCCCGGCCTTTCAGAGGTCTGCATCCGGGTCTGCTATGTCCGTTCCTCCGGAGAAACGGTCAGGATGTTTCCTCTCGACATGAACCGGGAAGAACTGAGAGAAGTGTTTCAGAACCTGTACCTCCCCTATCTGCGGCATCTGCGGCTTCTGTGGCGTCATATCCGCGCAAGGAATGCCTCGTTGGAAAACCTATCCTTCCCCTTCAGTCCCTGGCGTCCCGGCCAGAGGGACATGTCCGTACAGGTATTCACCGCCATCCGACAGAAAAAACGTCTCTTCGCTTCCATGCCCACAGGCTGCGGAAAAACCCTGGCGGTTCTTTTTCCCGCCCTGAAGGCTCTTGCCCGGGGACTCACCGGACAGCTTTTCTATCTCACTGCCCGAACCACCCAGCAGCAGGCGCCCATGGACGCTCTTCAGCTGCTCTCTTCACCGTCCCTGTGTCTCTTTTCCCTGATCCTCATTGCCAGAGAAAAAGTCTGCCCGGAGGGCGGCGTATGCAGCCCGGATTTCTGTACCCGGGCCAGAGGACATTTCCTCAGGGATCAGGAAGCGCTGCTGGACATGCTCTCCCTGGACGTATGGCGGGAATCCGACATTCGCCTTGTCTGCGAGCGGTATCACCTCTGTCCCTTTGAATTCCGACTGCGCCTGAGCGAGTTCTCGGACCTTGTGATCTGCGATTACAATTACGCACTGGATCCCCGGGTGCGTCTTGTCCGGATCTTTGAGACACGCAGGAATCTGACACTGCTTTTTGATGAGGCGCATCATCTTCATGAGCGACTCCGGGACATGCTCTCCGGGACCGCGGACGGAGCATTTCTGACGCAGATGCGCAGGGAGGTCAGACGCTGCAGGGGGCAGAAGCATCCCCTGTACAAGGCGCTCGGAAAGGTTATCCGCCTCCTGAAGGAACTCAGGGACGAAAAAACCGGGGAGGAGACCGTCCTGCCCGACAGGCCGGAGGACCTGCTTTTCCCCCTGAAGGACCTGCTGGATATCCTTGGGGAGTTCATGGGAACATTTCCATGGGAAAGCCCTCAGCGGGTGCTGCAGACCCTTAAAGATCTATATGGCCTGCGCAGGGCCCTGGAGGAGGACCACGACTGCGCGTTTCTTCTTTCAGGGCGTCAGGTTCCTCTGCTCCGGGCACGCTGTCTCAGCGGTGCCGCCTACTTTGAGCGCATGACCCGCAGGCTTTCCGGCACCATCTGTTTTTCCGCGACTTTCCACCCTCTGCCGATTCAGAAAATGCTCCTTGGGGGCAGTGAGGAAGACGCCTGTTTTGAGGCTCCATCCCCCTTTGATCCTTCCCGTCTTCTGGTCCTGATCCGGCGGGTGAATACCCGCTACGCAGAACGCGGGAGGACGGCCGGCGCGGTCGCGGAAGCCATCCTGTCCCTGGTGAGCTCCCACCCGGGTAAATACCTGGTCTTCTTTCCCGGATTTGCCTACCTGAATCAGGTTCTCCCTCTCCTGAATATCCCCTGTCAGGTCCAGAAAAGCGGAATGAAAGAGGAAGAGAGGCAGTTTTTCCTGGAGCCTTACCGGACAGGTACGGATCCCGTGCTCTCCCTCTGTGTTCTGGGAGGCCTGTTTTCCGAGGGCATTGACCTTCCCGGGAACTGCCTGGACGGCGTATGCATCGTTGGTCTCGGTCTGCCCACGGTTTCACCGGAGCAGACATGCCTTCAGCAGTATATGGAAAAGCAGCACGGACAGGGGTTTCTCCTTGCCTCTCTGCTGCCCGGCATGCAGAAGGTGGCCCAGGCCGGCGGAAGGGTGATCCGGAGAGAAGAGGACCGGGGTGTCATTCTCCTGCTGGACGACCGGTATCCGGGATGTCTGAATCTTCTTCCCCCACACTGGCAGGTCCGGGAGGACACGAATCTCTCATCCCTCAGAGCATTCTGGGAAACACCACCGGAAACCGGCCCCTGACGGGTTCTCTCCGGACGAAACAGTTCCGGCAGAATCCCGGAATCCCTGTTTCATGCGGCGCCTTCTCTGTACGCACTCTTGATTTTTTCATCGTTTCCCGTATAATCTTTCCGGACGATTTGGAGGTGATATCTGTGAAGAAGGCAGAAATTCGTCTGAGCCTGGCTGAGAATGTCAAGACCTTTGTGAACATTGTAACCAAGTATCCCTTTGACATGGACCTGCGGGCTGGCCGTCATGTGGTGGATGCCAAGTCCATTCTGGGCATCTTCAGCCTTGATCTTTCCAGAACCATCAGTCTGGAAATTGACGATGAAAAATGTGATCAGCCTGAACTGCTGGATGCCCTTCTGAAAGAAATCCAGCCTTTTATCGTCTGAACGCCGGTTTCATTTCTCCGGCGTCAGCTTCACGCGGATCAGCAGAAGCGTCTCCCTGTGGAGGCGCTTTTTAAAGCACACGGGAGGAAGGCATGAGTCTGAGACAGGTTCCGGCATCCGAAAACCAGCTTGTTCTTCTCTATGCTCTCGGGAAACTGGATTCGGCCACGGAGATGGAACTGAACCAGTTCATGACCGAGGAAGGTGTCATGAACTATTTCTCCCTGGAGATGGCACTGAGTGAGCTGGATGTGCAGAACGCGATCCGGTATGACGCACATCCCCTGGGGGAAATGCTTTCCCTTACCCATGAGGGACAGTACCTTCTGGACACGTTTCTCACCCGTATCCCTCCCTCCATGCGCAGAAAGCTGGATGCTGCCTGTCCTGTCTGGAAAGAGCGGTTTCACCGGGAACAGCAGTCGCCGGTCGCCGCCTACGTGCAGAAAGACGGACGGACATGCGTGCAGCTGAAGCTTCTTGAGGGCGGCATGACCCTTCTGAGCATTATGCTGGTCATGGATCAGCGGCCGACGTTTCTCCAGGAAAGATGGTTTCTTGCCTCCAGAGAAATCTATGAGGCAGTTTCCCGGGCCCTGACGGAAACAGAAAGCGGTCTGCCTTTTCCGGAGGAGGCGGCGATTTTTCCTTCCGAAGGCGGCGAATGGCTCCTCTGTCTCCGGTCCCCCGGTGAGACGCCGGATTTTGCCGTCATTCTTTCCTGGCCCATTCGCGAAGATCTGCAGGCCTGGGCGAGAGCGTGGCCCCTTCAGCGTGATCGCATGAAAATGGAAATCCTTCGTCTTTTGGAAGGCGTCCATCCCGATTCCGGTCATTTTCAGGACACACAGACGTAATCAGGGATTATTTCCGAACATTCTTTGACGTAACCATTCCATTATTCGGAATTCTGTGCTACAATCCATGGGATTTCACCAAAGGAGCGAGTCACGTGGAGAAGGTCCGCCGGAATGAGCGCATGAGCGCCATGATCAAGATTCTTTCAGATGCCCCGAATCATGTCTTTACCCTGAGTTATTTCTGTGAACTTTTCGGGGCTGCCAAGTCCACCATGAGCGAGGATATTGATCTTCTTCGCAACGTGGTGTCGGATTATGACCTGGGTGAGCTGGAGACGCTCACCGGGGCCTCCGGAGGGGTCGTCTTCCGCAATCGTGTCCGGAAGGAAAAGGCCCGGGAGTTCATTACGGAACTCAGCAGGACGCTCTCGGACCCTGGCAGGATTCTCCCGGGCGGGTTCCTTTACTATTCCGACATTCTCTCAGATCCCATCATCACCCGGAAAATGGGTTCCATTCTGGCTTCCGCCTACGCGGATGTGAACGCCGACTTTGTCCTCACCATGGAAACCAAGGGCATACCGGTGGCCCTGACCACCGCCGAGGCTCTTGGGATTCCGCTGGTCATTGCCCGGCATTCCTCCCGGGCCTATGAGGGTTCCGCCGTGAACATCAACTATGTGTCCGGCTCCTCCGGCTCCATTCAGACCATGGCTCTTTCCCGGCGTGCCATTCACAATGTTCACCGCTGCCTCATTGTGGACGATTTCCTCAAGGGCGGCGGTACCGCCAAGGGCATGGTGGACCTTATGCACGAGTTTGACGTGGACGTGCGCGGCATGGCCTTCGTCATGGAAACCATCACTCCGGCCCAGAAGCGCATCAGTGGCGAAAAAGCCCTGATGGTGCTGGAGGTGGGACCCATCTTTGATGATCTTCCCTCTGTGCATGTCAGGCCCGCCGACTGGCTGATGAACTAACAGTTTCAGCTGTCCATCTTCGGATGTGACAGCTTTTCGGAGTTCTGTATGAAGGATCTGTTTCTCATTTGCGGGCTCGGCAATCCCGGCCCGCGCTACGCCCACACGCGGCACAACTGCGGCTTTGACGTGATTGAACGGCTCCGGGAAGACTGTCTGAATGCCCGGGCACGCAGATGGATGCAGGGAGAAGCCGAGGAGGGAACCCTGGAGGGACACAGTGTCATTCTCCTCAGACCCATAACCATGATGAACCAGAGCGGGGCGTGTGTCCGGCAGTATATGGATTTCTATCACCTGGCGCCTTCCCGTCTCCTGGTCGTTTATGATGATATTGACCTCACCCCCGGACGGACACGGATGCGACCCGGAGGGAGTGCCGGAACACACAACGGAATGCGATCCATTCTCTCCTGTCTGAACAGACAGGATTTTCCCCGTCTGAGAATCGGCATCGGTGCCCCCTGCGACGGGGACCTGATTACCCATGTGCTGTCCCGTCCCTTTATCCCTGAAGAACAGGACGCTCTGAAAACGGGCCTGGAGAAGGCGGCACAGTCCGTACGTCTCTTTATCCGGGACGGCCTGGAGAAAGCCATGCAGTATTGCAATACCTGATGAACGGAAGGATTTCTATGCTGAACCCAATTCTGTCCAGTCTCAAAGCTGAAAGCCTGGATCGCATGATCCGGGTTCTTTCCGGTTCCGGCCGTGTTGCCGTACGGGGTGTGCCTGAAGCCCAGGCAGCTATTCTCGCCGCCTGTCTTCGGCAAAGGACGGGAAAGAGGGTTCTGGTGATTCAGAACAACGATCTGAAAACCCGCCGTGCTCTGGAGGATCTGACCGCGCTTCTGGGACAGGATGTGGCGATGCTCCCATCGGCGGATATCGACCTGACCCGGGGCATCTCAAGTCAGGAACAGGTCTGGCGGAGGCTGGAAGTCCTGGACAGGCTGGACGAAGGAACCTGCGGGCTTCTCCTCACCTCAGCGGACGCCCTGATGCAGCGCATGGGGAATCCGGAAGCCTACCACCAGGCCGTGCGGACATTTCACACGGGTGACCGCTGTTCCCCCACCGAACTCATGGAGCATCTGACGCATTCGGGATACGAGCGGGTCACGCTGGTGGAGGGCAAAGGGCAGTGCGCCATGCGGGGCGACATTCTGGATGTCTTCCCTCCCGCTTCCGTGAACGCCCTGCGTCTTGAATTCTTTGATGATGAGCTGGATTCCATCCGCCTGTTCGACTCCATTTCACAGAGAAGCCTGAACCGGGTGGAGACATGCAGGATTCCCCCGGCGGAAGAAATCGTTCTGACACGGGAAGAGGCGATTTCCGGCGCCCTCCGGATGCGTGCCTGTCTGGGACGCTTCGAGGTGGATCCCCGTTCCGGCACTACCCGGCTTCTGGATTCCCTGCCCCCTCTCCCGGAAGACGCGGAAGAGGAGGAAGAGGTAAAAATCCTTCCGGAAACAGCCCCGGAACCGAAGGCGTACAGTGAAAGCCGCAGGTCTGAGATTGCCTTCCGCCTTTCCAGTCTCCGGCAGGAAGCGGAACTGCTGGAAAACACCTTTTCCTGCCGTCATCTCCGCGCCTGGCAGACCGTTGTCATGGACAGAACCTGGCGTCTTCAGGATATCTTTTGTCCCGAGATTGTGATCTTCTGTGAACCGGATCAGCTTCGAAGCCGCATCCAGGAACGACAGGCGGGCTTTGCCGAGGACCTGCGCGGTGCCATGGAACGTGGGGAGGCTGTGAAGGAGCAGGAGAACCTGCTCATGTCCTGGGAAGAATGTGCCCGTGGACTTCTGGACAAACCCGGCGTCGTGTTCTCCGATCTCACCGGCGGCCTGGGAGGGATTCAGGTCACGGATGCCCTGGAAATCCGGATGCAGAACCTGCCGGGGTACACATCCCAGATCAGGCTCCTGGCGGAAGATTTGAAGAACTGGCAGAATCAGCGGAGAACGGTCCTGCTCCTCTCCGGTGCGGAGGCCAGAGGTGAACGCCTGAAGATGGCCCTGTCGGAGCTGGGTATTGCCGTTTTCCTGCAGACCGATCTCTCCGCGCCCGTTCAGGAAGGATCTGTCACCGTCCTGCCCATTTCCATGTCCAGGGGTTTTGTATGGGAAGAAGGGCACCTGTGCGTCATCAGCGACACGGATATCTACGGAGCCAGTTATCACAGAAACCGGTCCAGGCGGCGCAGCGGTGAAAAAATCTCCGCTTTTTCCGAACTGAACGTGGGGGATTACGTCGTCCATGAAGACCACGGCATCGGTCTGTATCAGGGAACGGTTCAGCTGAGAAACGACGGCGTGACCCGTGAATATCTTCTGATCCAGTACGCAGGAGCGGATAAGCTCTATGTTCCCGTGGAACAGCTGCAGCGGATTCAGCGCTATATCGGCACGCCCTCCGCAGCGCCGAAACTGAACTCCATCGGCGGAAAGGAATGGAGCACTTCCAAGCGCAAGCTGAAGGAAAGCCTGAAAAAAATCGCCTTCGACCTGGTGAAGCTGTATGCACGGCGCAGCCATGAAACCGGACACGCCTTCGCCCCGGACACCATCTGGCAGAGACAGTTCGAGGACCAGTTTCCCTTCGAGCTCACCCCGGACCAGGCGCAGAGTGTCCAGGAGATCAAGGCGGACATGGAAAGCGCCCACAACATGGACCGGCTTCTGTGCGGAGATGTGGGGTACGGAAAAACAGAAGTCAGTCTGCGCGCGGCCTTCAAGTGCATCATGGACGGGCGTCAGGTGGCGATTCTGGCACCCACCACCATTCTCGCCCAGCAGCATTACAATACCATTGTCAAAAGATTTTCTGGTTTCCCGGTGAATGTGGAAGTTCTCTCCCGCTTCCGCAGTACGGCCCAGCAGAAAGCCGTCATCTCCCGTCTGGCCGCCGGAAGCGTGGATATTGTGGTGGGGACGCACCGGCTTCTGGGAAAGGATGTCAAGTTTTCCAGACTGGGTCTGCTCATTGTGGACGAGGAACAGCGGTTTGGGGTCAGTCACAAGGAACAGATCAAGAACATGAAGTCTCAGGTGGACGTGCTGACCTTAAGCGCCACTCCCATTCCCCGTACCCTGCATATGTCCATGGTGGGCATCCGGGACATGTCCGTTCTGGAAACCCCGCCGGAAGACCGGCTGCCCGTCCAGACCCATGTGGTGGAATATTCCGACACCCTGATCCGGGATGCCATTCTCCGGGAACTGAGCCGGAACGGACAGGTCTACTTCCTCTACAACCGCGTTCAGAGCATAGAGCGTTTCTATGAGCGGCTCCATCAGCTGGTACCGGAAGCCCGCATCGGCCTGGCGCACGGCCAGATGAATGAAAAGGGTCTGGAAGAGGTCATGATGGATTTTTACAGCGGTTCCTATGACGTGCTGCTGTGCACCACCATCATTGAAAGTGGGCTGGATGTTCCCACTGCCAATACGCTCATTGTCTTTGACGCGGAGCGTTTCGGTCTCAGTCAGCTCTACCAGCTCAGAGGCAGGGTGGGACGCTCTTCCCGTCAGGCCTACACCTACTTTACCGTCCGGCCTGACCGGAATCTGTCGGAGACCGCTCAGAAACGACTGCAGGCCATCCGGGATTTTACGGAATTCGGCAGCGGGTTCCGGATTGCCATGCGGGACCTGGAAATCCGCGGGGCCGGCAATCTTCTCGGACCCGAACAGCACGGCCACCTGGCCAGTGTCGGCTATGAAATGTACTGCAAGCTCATTGAGGAAGCCATGAAGGAAGCCCAGGGCGGCATGGACCGCAGCGATCTGGAGACCCGGGTGGATCTGCGGGTAAACGCCTATCTGCCTTCCTCCTACATCCGGGACAGCTCCCTGCGCATGGAGATCTACAGACGGATCGCCAGCCTCACCACCGATGCGGACCGCAGCGATATCATTGATGAGCTGGTGGACCGCTTCGGAGACATTCCCCCTGAGGTGGAAACCCTCCTGGACGTGGCCCAGCTTCGTTCCATATGCCATGACCTGGGAGTCTCCAATGTGCTGCACCGGGAGGATTCCCTGCTGATGCGCCTTCAGAGCAGCTATGTCACCGATCCCCATGCCCTTGTCCTGGCCCTTCAGAAAACTGACAAACGCCTGTCCATCACCCACAAGGTTCCCGAATCCATTCTTCTCACCGTTCCCGGCGCCCGGGATCCCATTCTCCTCAGGGAAGGCATCCGGGTAATGGGCAGGGTGCTGGAAAACTATGAACAGCTTCTTCAGGAGAAACGTGAGTCCTCCTGAAAAGGAAAGAGCTCTTTTCCTTCCCGGAAAAGAGCTCTTGCTTGTATCAGTCTGCAGAGGATGCCAGGACACTGTCCCTCAGGTTCATCACAAGGGTGGTTTCCTCACCGTCCCACCACATGTCTGCTTTCAGGAAGTCCGTAAACACGCGGATATTCATAAACCATTCCCCGTTTTCGAAGGCGATCCAGCCCTGTCTGGCTTCCTCCGGAGCCTCGCCCACGGTGAGATGATAGGCCTGACAGTATCCCATGTCAGCCATGTCCCGGCTCTCAAGAAGAGAAGGATACAGTTCCGCGGACAGCGTATAGCCCAGAAGCTCCAGCTTCATGCGCAGACAGCCTTCATCCGAGAGGGTCCATCCGGCCATCTCTGCCAGACGTGTAATACTGACCATCTCTGAATCTTCAAAGGACCAGAGAAACACCTGATCCGACGAAAACATCTGCCCGTTACAGAGAAAACGGGCCCCCGTCCGGGCTTTCCACTGGGTGCGGATATCCTCCGCGACCGGGATGATGCCGCCGGGATCCGGTGTGGCTGTGGGAACCGGCGTCGGGGTGACGGTGAGAGGATTGGGAATCACATCCGGATCGTCAAACAGGCGCGTCTGAGTGGACTTTCCGGCGATGCCGTCGGGTGTCAGACCGTTTTCCTTCTGGAAAGCGATCACCGCATTCCGGGTCTGTCCGCCGTAGGCACCGTCCACGTTGCCATTCAGATACCCCAGTTCCCGGAGCCGTTCCTGAATCTTCCTCACCTGCTGGCCACGGTTGCCCGGCCGCACCACGCCATAGGCCGGATTCGGGGTCATGGTGGGTGCGGGAGCCGGCGTAGCGGGGGCACTGGTCACCACCACACTCCCGATGATGGCCACTTCCCCTCCGCCATAGGGCTGGGGCGTGACTTCCGGGGCCTGTTCCACCACGGACACCACAGGCGCGTTGGCCGAGCGGACCATGTCCTCATGCAGGGCGCTGCTTCCGAAAGAGAGGGAAACCGTCAGAGCCATATATGCCAGGAGTGCCTGAGCAAGATCCATATGGATCACTCCTTTTCCTCATTTTCCATCCGGCATTGTAGCATACCGGTAAGGGAAAGACAAGGCAGGGACCTTCCGCCGTCCCCCGGCCGGACACGGAGAAACGCCGGAAAGCCTTGTCATTTTCCCCCTTATCGCCGTATCTCAATGCGGCTGCCGTCCTTGCCGCCCCGGACCCGGATCTGCGTGGGAATCCATTCCTCCAGCCGTGTGACATGGGAGATGATTCCCACCTGCCGCTTTTCACCGGCCAGATCACTGAGCACATTCATCGCTGCGTTCAGTTCCTTTTCCCCGAGTGTTCCAAAGCCCTCGTCAATGAACATGGCTTCCGCCTGGCGTCCGCCGCTGCGCTGGCCGACGATATCCGAAAGAGCCAGGGCAAGGGCCAGGGAAACCTGGAAGGATTCGCCTCCCGACAGGGTGGCGGTGTCCCGGGTTTCTCCCGTAAGCTCGTCGGTGACTTCGATCCCAAGGCCGGCCTTCGCCCGATTGTCCGCGGCCGATTCCCTGTAACGGAGGCGAAAACGCCCGCCGGTCATCCGGTCCAGATGATGATTGGCCTGCTCCAGGATTTCACGGAAAGTGTAGGAAAGCACATAACGGCTGAAGGCCAGCTTCCCGCTGCTGCCCTGCTGGGATAGGGAATGGAGATGGTCCAGCATGCGGTATCCCGCCTCATTCCGGCTCCGGTTCTCCCAGAGACTGCGGATTTCCTTTCTGCCGCGCTCAAGCACCGAGCTCTCGGCCGAAAGCTGATCACGGAGGCTGACAGCTTCCTGCAGCGGAAGCTGCATAGCCTCCAGTTCAGCCTTCTTTTCCTTCAGGGGATAGGACGGCTCCGCTTCATCCACCTTCGGGGCAAGGGTGGCGACGCGCTCCTCCGCGGCCGCCAGATCCTTCCGCCAGGCATCCAGGTCTTTTCTGAGACGGTTCAGATATCCGTTCATATCCTCACCCATGGGATCCCGGATCAGACGATATGCCTCTTCATTCTCAAAGCCTCTCCGGAGCATTTCTCCCCGGTACACATCCTCCATCTGCTGTGCCTCGGTCTTCTCCATCTCCAGCCTTTCGCCCAGGGAACGGAGACTGCCCTCCGTTTCATCCCTTTTCCGGGCGGCGAGGGCTCTGCGTTTTTCCATTTTGTCCACCGCGGCGCGGTTGTTTTTCATTTCTTCCGTCTGCGTCTCCAGCGTCTTTTCCGCTTCCTCGCGGCTGGCAAACTTCAGGCGCAGGGCGGAAAGCTGCTGTTCCACCCCCGGAAGTTCCGCTTCAAGGGCGGTCCGTGTTTTCTCCGCGTTCTCCCGGGTGCTCCGGGCTTTTTCCATTGCTTCCCGGTCTTCCTTCGCCTGCCGGTTCAGCCTGTCCGCCTCCTCCGATTCGGCTGAGAAAAGTCTTACGATGTTCTGCTTCTCTTCCAGAGCACTCTGGCCGTCCCGGAGGGCATCCTCAATGAGATGGAGCGAACGCACTTCCTCCCATGTCCGGCTCTCTCCCAGCAGTTCCTTCAGCTGCCTGAGGAGGCTGTCTCTTTTTTCCTCAAAGGCGGTTCCGGCGCGTTCCTGAGCGCCCATCTGTTTCTGCAGCGCCTTGTCCGCCGCTTCCTTGGCCTTCCAGGCACTGTCCACTTCCTCCCTGTCCGGTACCGTCTCCGAACTTTCGGGAAGACAGATGGGCTGTCCCTTCTTCCAGACCGTGTGGCAGACGGGGCAGAGAGCCTCGCCTTTCTGTGAAATCTCCTCACGCAGCTGCCGTCCCAGTTCACTGGCCTGTCCCTGAAGACGCCGCGTCACTCTGTCCTGATATTCCTGATTCCGTTCAGACGCCTCTTCCTGCAGACGCCCGGTATTCCTGACGGCCGTTTCAAAGGCCTTCTCCGCCTTTGCCGTTTCCCTGCTCAGGGCGGATGCTTCCTTCATCCTGCCCAGACGACCTTCCTCCTGCTCCACCTGATGGCGGGCGTTGGCCAGACGGACCTGAACCCCCTCCAGGGCCTCCAGGCGGGTATCCCTCTGCTTCTGCCTTTCCAGAAGCCCATCCTCCTCCGCCTTCGCCTCCTGAATCTGCCTTTCCGCCTTCTTCTGCTCGGTGAGGATCGCTTTCCTGCGCTTTATCAGGGTTTCTCTCAGTTCATACTGCGGCAGGGAATCCTGGATCAGGGTGCTGGATTTGCGAAGTTCCTCCAGACGTTCATCCAGGCTCTTTCGAAGACTCTGCTGGTCCTCTTCCAGTTTCCGGAGGTTTTCAGCCTGTTTTTCCAGTTCCCCCCTTGTGCGGTTCAGATCCTTTTCCGTGCGGTCCCGGCGCTCCCTGGAGGCCATCCAGGCCTTCTCCTGAACGTCCACTTCCCTGGCCTCCTCGCCCTTTTTCAGAAGCTGGCCCTTTTCCTCCATTTCCCCGGTCCTGTCCCGCAGCGCCCGGGCGTTATTCCGGGCCCGGTTCAGTTCCTCCAGGGTCTGCAGTTTCTGCTCGCCCTTCTGAATGTCCAGGATCAGCGCTTCCTTCTCTGCCTGAAGCTTCTTCTGCTGCTCCTCCGCTCCTTCAAGCCGCCTGCGGCATTCTTCGGAAAGGGCATCCAGGCGCTGGGGCATTTCCGGATGGTGCACATCCAGACCCGATCGCTCCTCCTCCGGAAGGCTCAGACTGTCCAGCACGGCCATCATGCGCGCTTCCAGAGTTTCCTGCTCGCGCCTGGCCAGAGTACAGGCCTGGTCAAGACTGTCCTGAAACAGGCGATAAATCCGGTCATCAAAGAGGATGGACAGAATCCGTTCCCGCTCATCCGGCGAGGCAGTGAGAAACTCCTTGAAGGCGCCCTGGGCCAGCATGACGATTTTGCGGAACTGTTTCGCCTCCATCCCCAGAATGCTCTGGATCCTTTCGTTGACCTGCCGGTGCCCCTTGACCGGGTCCATGGCGTCGCCCGTCAGTTCCGCGTCCTTGTCCACGTCTCCGTACTGCTCGGGACCGCCCCTCTTTTTCCTGCGGCGCATGGTTCTTTTGATATGGTACCTGCGTCCGTTCTGCAAAAAGTCCAGCTCGACTCGGGTCACGGCATTCTTCGGGGCGTAGTCGGACATCATCATTTCCCCGGTCCGCTCACTGCCGCTGGCTTCCCCGAAAAGGGCATAGACCAGCGCGTCAAAAATCGTGGTCTTCCCCGCGCCGGTGTCTCCCGCGATGAGGAAGACACCGTTGCCCAGGGATTCAAAATCCACGGTGGTTTCCTGACAGTAGGAATTGAAGGCTTCCATGATCAGCTTCAGTGGTTTCACCGCGCATCCCTCCCGTTGACATAGGACAGAATCGTCCTGGCCATGTCTTCCGCCTCCAGGTCAGGATGATTCCCCAGGGCATCCGCCGCAAAGCGGATCAGCTCCTGAATCTCCTCCGGAGGCAGTTCGCCGCCACGCTGTTCCCGATAGTAAGCCAGATACAGTTCCTCAAGACTCAGATCCTGATGGCGGATCTCCCCTTCCGTCTCCGTGGAGAAGCCTCGGTCTTCCCCTGCCTTCTCCAGACAGACCAGGACACTGCCGGAATCCGAGAATTTTGCGCTCAGGGAATCCATGGCCCCTCTGGGCACTGGAGAATCCGTCAGCCGCACCCGGACATAGGCACCCGGTTCCGTTGAAATTCCGCCACTCAGGATTTCCTCAAGACTTCCCCGGAGGGTGCACAGGGGATGCAGAGGATGAATGGGGCACTGGCGGGTCTGTACATCCCCCTTCTTCCCGATCTCCACAACCGTCACACCCCGCTCTGCCTGGCTCTGTCCGGCACCGGACTCATCAAAGTGATAGCACAGAGGTGCGCCTGCGTAACGGATGCCCTCCCGGCTGATCTTCTGCGGGCGGTGAATATGCCCAAGGGCCACATAGTCGAAGGCATCCCATACACCTGCGTCAATCTGTCCCACGCCCCCCACAAAGCTCTCGCTTCCCCCGGGACAGGGCCTGTTTTCCCCGTCCACCACCAGCTGATGAGCGATGATGACGTTCCTCTCCTGCGGATTGATTTCCTGCTCCTCCAGAAGAACCCGGGCCGCCTCCGTGTAAGTGCGGATTTCCCCGGCTTCCGGGAAAAGATTCTGAACCAGGGCCGGAAAAAAGTAGGGCAAAAGATAAAGGTTGACTCCGCCCCATTCATCTTCCAGACGCGTGTGGAACAAATGCCTGCTGAGGCGGCCGCTCACATACAGACCGCTCTTTTTCAGAATCTCCCGGAGGTAATCCACATTCTCGGGACTGTCATGGTTCCCCGCCACCAGAAACACGGGGATTCCCTCATCCCGAAGCGCTGTGAGGAAATCCCCCGCCAGATTCCGTGCTTCGCCCGGGGGTGTCCTGCGGTCGAAGAAATCCCCTGCGATGAGGATGCCATCCGGTTTTTCCTCCCTGACAAGACGCAGGATTTCCTCCGCCATGTGCCCCTGATCTCCCTCGGTCACAAGATTCAGATCATAGAGCATTTTCCCGAAATGCAAATCCGCCATATGGATCAGTTTCATATGCCCATCCGCCTTTCTTCCCGGAGCGTTTTTCTTTTTCTGACTGCCACAGATATAACACAGATATTCGTGAGCGTCAATATGAATAACCGGTCTTTGGAATCCCTTCACGTCTTTTCTGAATCCAGTGCCTGGATTTCCATCCGCACCGTCTCCGGAAGACAGGCAACCAGCGCTTCCTTTTCTTTCCTTTTCAGACGCTTGATATGCCATTCCCGGCTCATGGCGGCTTCCCGACTCTCCAGCTCTTCCATATACACCAGATGAACCGGCAGCCTGGAGCGGGTGTACCGGCTCCCCTCACCCTTTCTGTGAGCCGCCAGCCGCCTTTCCATGTCATTGGTCCATCCGGTGTACAGTGTCCCGTCCCCGCAGCGGAGCATATAGGTCACATTCATCTTCCGATTTCCTCCCGTTTTAGAAAAACCGGCCGCTTTTCGCAGCCGGTCAGAATCTGTCAGGGGAGGGTGATGCACCGCAGAAGTTTCTCCGCCTCCCGCATCAGCGTTTCTTCATCCGGAACCTCCCCGATGGGAACTGTGGGGGACTGAACCGCAATGAGAACGGAAGAATCCCGGATGGTATCCGTGTACATGGTCAGCATGGAAAAACCGTTGTTCTCATCCTTGCTTCCGTCATCCGCGAACCCTCTGCTCCAGATGTAGGCATACCGGACGTGCAGTCCCCCGATGTCGGCTTCCTTCTTCTCAGGCTCCCCATCGTACATACTATAGCCCAGATAGATGTCCAGCATGTCCCCGGCGTTCCTCCCGGCAACCCCGGTCACGTGAAGAGAGCCCGCGGGAGAGTCGGGGTCTTCCGGAATAAAATGGCGTCCCCGGGTAAGGGGATCCCTGGAGGCATTGTATTCCGAGTCCACCCTGTATCCCTCCGGGGTCTTCACCTCGGCCAGCTTGTAGTACCTGGGTTCCTTATCCGTGCCGAGATTGGAAACCACCCATGTGTCTTCCGCGCCTCTCAGGTTTCCGAAAAAAACAGGAATACTGCCATCAGGTGCGTAGAAATACTGAATGCCGAACACCACAAGGGCCGCAAGAACCAGGACAAACAGACAGCCCCATACAATCCTGCGTCCGTTCTTTTGCATAAACTCGCGTTTCCTGGCTTCCCGGGCCTTCTGCGCGGCCTTTTCCGCATTCCTCTTTTCGGCCTGAATCACCCTGTAACTCTTTCCGTGAGCCATGACTGAAGCCTCCTGTATTCAAAACATGTACGTATGATCTCCCATTCTGCCCGGGAGGGCGGAAGGCTGTACGAGACGGGATTTTATCAGAAGCGGTCCCGAAGGTCAAACCTGTTGCTTCTCCTTCCATCTTCCTTCGGGATCATAGCCCAGGAGCCGCTTCAGGGGGAAGCGCAGGCGGTCGGAAAGCCATGCTGCCAGGAGGATTTTCACTGCGTCAAAGGGCAGAAAGGGCAGGACGCACAGGGCAAGGACCTCCCCGGGTGAAGCGTGCCTGATCGCCATAAACCACAGGGTTCCCACAAAATAGCAGGTGAGCACCCCCATGGCCATATACATTATTTTTTTCCACCTGCTCTCCCTCCACCGCTGACGGGAAAATGTGATCACCGCCACGCATGGAAGATATCCCAGAATATATCCACCCGTCACGCCGAGGAGTTTCCCCGCCCCTCCGGAAAAACCCGAAAAGACCGGTACCCCGCATAATCCCAGAAGGATATAGGTGCACATGGTCAGAAAAGCGTGTTCCCCGCGCATCAGAAGTGCACACAGAAGAGGCGGCAGGAGGGACAGGGTTACGGGAACTGCACCTATGGGGATCACCACCTGGGCGCAGACTGCCGTCAGGGCCGTGAACAGAGACATGAGGACCAGGACCCGGGTCTGGTAAGCTGACTGAGAAAGCATGGGAAGTCGCCTCTTTTCGTAAACCAGTTTTCCTCTTTAAGTTTACCCATTATCGTATTTTTCCTTTTCCGTGTCAATGTGTTTTCCCTTGTTCCCCTGTCCCATGGGTGATATAATCCCCGTTGGTCACGCGTCAGGCGCGGCCTGGACAAAAAAGGAGCGATACACATGACAAGAGTCAATCTGATTTCCGGCTTTCTTGGTGCTGGAAAAACCACACTGATCCGGAAACTGCTTTCAGGTTCCCTGAGGAACGAAAAGGTCATTCTTCTGGAAAATGAATACGGTGAAATCGGCGTGGACGGTGCCTTCATGAAGGATGCTGGCATCACAGTCACCGAGCTGAATTCCGGCTGCATCTGCTGCACACTGGCAGGAGATTTCCAGAAAGCCATCGATGAACTGCTGGACACTTACCATCCGGACCGTATTCTCATTGAACCCACCGGTGTTGGAAAGCTCAGTGAAATCATCTCCGCTGTCCGTGAAGCCGGAGAGCGCCACGAGGAACTTGAACTGGGCGGATGCGCCACGGTGGTGGATGCCGGCAAGTGCCGCATGTATATGAAGAATTTCGGCGAATTCTTCATGGATCAGGTCAAAAGCGCCTCCACCATCATTTTCAGCCGGACCCAGCTGCTCTCTCCTGACCGGGTGGAAAAAAGCCGTCAGCTGATTGAAGAAGCCCATCCCGGCGCCCGGATCATCACCACCCCCTGGGATGACATGGAAAGCGATTTCATGATGGATGTCATTGAGAGCGGCCGTCCCATTGAAATCCACGTCCATGACCATCACGAGCATGAGCACGAGCATGACCATGATCACGAGCATGATCACGAGCACGGGCATGAGCACGATCACGAGCACGGGCATGAGCACGAGCATGACCATGATCACGAACACGAGCATGATCACGAGCATGACCATGACCACGGCCACGATCACGAGGATGACCATGACCACGAGCATGATCATGAGCACGGGCATCATGATCACGACCATCATCATCACCATCATGCCCCGGGTGAGCATGACGCGGACGAAGTCTTCCAGAATGTGGGTGTGGAAACAGCCAACCGTTACAGTCAGGAAGAGATCCGCACTCTGGTGAACGCTCTGTCAGATGAAGAGGAATACGGCCGGATTCTCCGCGCCAAGGGTATTCTCCAGGATGCTCAGGGTGTCTGGTTTGAATTTGACTATGTGCCCGGTGAACTTCAGGTGCGTCCGGGTCATGCGGATTACACGGGACGTCTGGTCGTCATCGGCGCGGACGTCAACGAGAAAGCGATCAGGGAGTTGTTTCGGTTATGAACGAGAGAGATTTCGTTCCGGTCTATCTGATCACCGGTTTTCTGGAAAGCGGTAAAACCACCATGATCCAGACCATGCTGATTGACGAGGGTTTTACCGGAGGCGAAAAGATTCTGGTGATCAGCTGTGAAGAGGGCCCTGAGGAATTCAATCCGGAAGCCCTCAGAAAAGGAAACGCCACACTGGTCACGATGGAGGAAAGCAGCGAACTGACCTCCGAGAAGCTCCTTGCGCTGGATAAAGCCCACGCGCCTGAGCGTGTCATTGTGGAATTCAATTCCATGTGGCCTCTGGAAATGCTGGCGGTGATCCGCCTTCCCAGGGGCTGGCAGCTTGTTCAGGTGATCAACCTGGCGGACGCTACCACCCTGAACAACTATATGACCAACATGCGCAGACAGATGACCGACCCCATGAAGCAGGCGGACCTGATCATGATCAACCGCTGCGCTCCGGATTTCGACAAATCTTACTGGCGCCGTCAGATGCGAGCCATGAATCCCTCCGCCACAATCCTGTTCGAGAATCCCGACGGCACCACGGAGGACGGTGTTACGGACGACGACATG
This sequence comes from uncultured Eubacteriales bacterium, assembly GCA_902774025.1. Taxonomy (GTDB): domain Bacteria; phylum Bacillota; class Clostridia; order Christensenellales; family Aristaeellaceae; genus UBA2943. The sequence goes on along the minus strand of CACYGY010000044.1, from coordinate 3,405 downwards.
CCCTACGACATGAAGGCCGACATCATTGATATCTCAGAGGATCAGTTCGGCATATTCTATCTGGACGCCCTGGAGCATCCGGAGCGTTACGACATGAAGACCGTGCGGCTGGTAGGGCAGGCTTTCCCGGACGAGAGAATGCCGAAAGGTTTCTTTTACTTCGGCCGCATGGCCATGACCTGCTGTTCCAACGACATGCAGGAATGCGGCTGGGTGTGCCGGGGAACCATCACCCCCGACGAGTCCTTCTATCTCATGACGGCCAAATGCCAGATGGTCACGCAGGGGGGACAGAAGTCGCTCCTTCTCACGGAGGAGGAGGCCACATCCTGTCCGCCCACCCGCTCCCCTTACTTCTCTTTCCAGTCCGTATGAACGACACGGACCGGACACCCCTGCAACGGTGTCCGGTCCTTTTTCCGTTTTCCTGCGTTTTCTTACGCTTCCAGACACCGCAGTGCGCGAATCTGGGATTCCGTGACGGTGATGAAAAGCGTTTTCTGATGCTGGTAATGAACATATCCGGAGGCCGTGCCCGCGGGTTTTTTGACGAACTTTCTCAGGGTATAATCCACCGGCACATTGGAAGACTGCCGGCCCTGGGAAAACCAGGCGGCCAGACGGGCAGCCTCCAGAAGGGTCGTTTCCGGGATTTCTCTTTCGCTGCGGATCAGCACATGGCTTCCGGGCATGTCCTTGGCATGGAGCCAGGTTTCCCCGGGCCGGGCGGCAAGGGTCATGCGCTCATTCTGAACGGCATTCTTCCCTACCAGAATTTCGATGCCGTCCGAGGAAAGATACCGGTAGGGCCGGGATTTGGGGAGATCCCTCTGCTGTCTGCGGCTGGTATTCTTTTTCACATATCCGGCGCGCACCAGATCCGTGCGGACCTCCTCCAGATCACTCTCGGAAGTGCATTTGTCCACGTCCAGGAGCATCCCTTCCAGATACCGGAGTTCCTCAAGGGTTTTCTGTCTCTGCTCAGCTGCCGTCTGCCGTGCATTTCGTGCCTTCTGGTACTTTTTGAAATACGCCTGAGCGTTCTGGGAGGGGGTGAGCCGGTCGTCCATGGGAATCCTCATCACAGCCCCCTGCGGATCATAGAAATTGCTGAGGCAGGCTTCCCGGATTCCCTTCTTCAGACTGAAGAGATTGGCGTTGATCAGATCTCCCATGATCCGGTACTCTTCCATCCGCTCCGCCCCCGCCAGTTCCTCTTCCTGGAGCGCCAGCTTCCGCCGGCAGCGCTCCACGTGGCCCCGCACCAGACGGACCATGGAAGCGCTTTTCTGATTCAGACGGTCCTTCAAGTCCCGGGAACCGTAAAACTGCTCCATGGCCTCACTGAGGCTGTCCGCTTTCTTCTGTCCTTCAGGATCCAGGGTGATATAGGGAAAGGCCAGGAAATCCTGACATGTTTCCCCGTTCCAGAATGTCCGGGGATCCGCAAGGGTATCCAGACGGTTCAGAAATCCTGCCAGGATTCCCGCCGCCTCCCCGACATCTTCCCATTCCCTGACCCTTCCTGCGATCTCCCGGGCGCTCACGGGCCCAAGACCCATGACGCTTTTTCCCAGCACCTGCTCCGGCTTATCCCCTGGAAACTCCAGAAAACGCCTGGCAAGAAGCGCGGCATCCACCTGTCCCGGAATCATTTTATCCTGAGGGGGCGGAGGCACATAGTCCAGCCCCGGCTGGATCTGCCGGACCCGGTTCATGTCCGCGCTCACATGCCGGGCGGCCTCCATGATCCTTCCCCCTTCATCCGCAAGGATGAGATTGGAATGTCTTCCCATCATTTCCAGGATCAGGCGGCGCGCCACATGATCTCCCATCTCATTGATGGTATCCGCCTCCACATGCACGATCCGGTCGCCGTCCACGGCCCGGATCTCCCGGATTCTTCCGCCCAGCAGCTGCTTGCGGAGCATCATGCACATGGCCGGAGGTTCCAGGGGATTGGAAAAACTGGACCGGGTCAGATGACACCGGGGATTGTTGGGACTGGCGCACAGAAGAAGACGGTGATTCTCACTGCCGGCGCGGATGACAAGGATCACGGTATCCCGCTCCGGCTGCATGATCCTGTCGATCCTGCCTCCCGTGAGAATGCCCGCCAGTTCACGGGCAATAAATCCCACGGTCATCCCATCCATGGGCATACGCATCGCCTCCCTTTCCGATTCCGGATGAGTATAACGGACCCCCGCAGGGAATGCAACCGCAGGCCGTATGCTGTTGACAAATCCATCCGCCTGTCTTACCATATCTTCCGGGCACAAGTCCCCTTTCCTCTGCCCAAGCAGAGTTTCTGTTCCCTCCAAGTGAAAAGGTCACCTCATGGTGCAGAAAACCATCCCAAGATGGCATCGGCACTTTTTTCATGTATTGATATCAAGGAGGTTTCCATGAAAAGACTTCTTTCCGTGACCGGGCTTGTACTCACCCTGTGCCAGATCCTTTCCCTCGCATCCGCCGCCACCTTCACGGACGCCCATGGCAATGTCATCGAACTGGATGAAACGCTTCAGGCTGTCTCCGCCTTCACGCTGCCCGGAGCCGACAACGCCGCCCGGAAGGGTGAAACCAGTCTTGGAGACCTGTGGACGGACGCCCTTCTGTGGTTTGCCGCTTCCCACTCCATCGACACTGCCTTTGAAGAGGACGACGTCACCGCGGGCATAACCTCCGTGGATGCGGAGGAGGACCATATTGTGGCTCTCTGGAACGGCGGGAACATTCGCGCCGATCTTCCGGAAGGCGTTTTCGGAGCGGAGCAGCTGGCTGAAATCCTGCCCTATCCCAACAAGGTGGCTGTTGTCTACATGACCGGCGCCCAGCTTCTGGAAGCCCTTGAAGCGGCTTCCCAGGGACTCCCCTTCACGGAGGATACCGCCGACGCCTGCGCTTCCTTCATGCAGGTGGCCGGTCTGACGTATTCCGTGGATCTCACCCGGGCCTATGACAGGGGTGAGGAATACGGCAAACACTGGTTCAAGGCTGCTTCCCTGGGGCGGGTCACCATCCAGGATGTACACGGGAAACCCTTTCATCCGGATGATCTCTATGCCGTCATCACCAGCAACGCCAATTTCAACGGCATGGATTCCTCCTACATGTTCCAGCAGGCCGCGGAAGAGCATGAAAAGAGCACCATCACCACCGCTGTGGTGCGGGATGTGGTATGGGAATACATTGCCACGGTTCTGAACAATCAGATCGGAGAACCCTATGGAGAGGCCCAGGGACGGATTCAGATCCGCTGACGCCTCCCGCTTCGCTCCGGCAGTTGACCCGACTGCCGGAGCTTCATCTCATCATGGGAGGCAGAACGCATGCGTCATGAACCCGAAGCCCTTCTGCGGGAAATGGAAAAGGTCATTTCCTTTCTTTTCATGCCTAAAA
>CACYGY010000043.1 GCA_902774025.1 uncultured Eubacteriales bacterium | reverse complement strand
TGCCTCCGTATCCTCGACTTCGGTAAAAGAGGTGGAGATCCTGTGCATAAGGAATTGATCATTGCCAAAGGTCTTGAATTCATCTCATCCCTTCTTTGCTAACCGTATCACCAAGGGATGTGAATAAGCCCTTTATAAAGATGATGGACGAGCTTGGCTATGACGTGGAGCTGACTTCCGGGAAAAAGCAAGGGAAATCGGGCGACGAGTGATCTTGATTTCCCGGGTGGATTTGTAGCTACATCTGCCCGAGATGGTCTTGTGAGACAATGCTTCCTCCGATTTCATGTGAAGATGTTTTTTAGCGTTTATTACCTCAACCGTCATTAATAATAGGCTTTTTTGCCACCTTCGTATTCTCGGCTGCCTGTCCTTTGATCCCTGCGGTCGTCCCCTTCCACGCTTGATCAGAGAAACCACCGGGCCACCCATTTGAGCCTCTCTTTCGAGATTTTTAGGACGGCCTTTCTTTCGTTTCGATCTCATTGCCCGCTCAACTGAAGATACGTTTGCAGCTGATTCATTTTCTACGCTTTCTCCCTTCCGGTTCTCATCTATCACAAAGGAGTGTTCCAGCAACGGAATGCCCTGGCGATCCTGCCGGGGATGGTCTGCGACGGAGCCAAGCCCTCCTGTGCTGCGAAAATCTCTCAGGCCGTGGAGGCGGGCATCTTTGGCTACCAGATGTATAAAAACGGCCAGCAGTTCTATGCCGGGGACGGACTGGTGGTCAAGGGTGTGGATGCCAATGTGGAAACCGTCGGTCGGCTCGGCCGGGAAGGGATGCGGGAAACCAACCGGGAAATCATTGCCATGATGCCGGGTAAAATCTGACCTGATCCCTCTTGGCACTGTGAAATGGCAGTTCGGAATGGAGACACTCCGATGAACAGAGCCATGAAAGCAGCTGCGTCCTGTGCAGAAATCTGTACAGGCCGGAAATCCGCCTGATCCGCTGAACCATGAGCACTGAACCTGCCATGGAAGGAAATTGCGGATGAACGGATTTACCCGTCTGATCAGGAGAACAGAAGAAAAGGCCGCCTGAAGGAGCCGGACAGAACAGATCACCTTCAGGCAGGCCTTTCTTCGTTTCCACACCGGGTGCCCTTCCGATTGCTCCACTCTGCCGCCTCCGGGAAAGCCGGAGGGAATGAATGATGATCTGAAATCGGACAACCATATATGGAGTGGGCGAGGGGTGCCTTGTCGGACATAAAACCTGACAGGTTTCCCCTTACCTTTCCCTGAACAGCATGGGCATCTCTCGATGCATCCGGCTCTCCGTCAGTTTTTACATTAGCGGAATTGCGGGCTGTTTGTGCTCTGCTGAGCATTTCCGCAAGTGTTCCAGGATTTGGGATGCTGGTTTTCTGACCTGTTCCGGGTTGTTTTGAGGCATTCCTCACTCACCATCTTCTTCGACTGAATGAAACTGGCAGACCCCCTTCGCCGTGTGACAGGCTCTCCCTGTCCCGGACTACTAAGGGATCTCTGTTGTCTGTGAAGCATTCCTCCTTTCGAGGCGCACAGTTAATCCGCATGATTCTGACGGCCGGGTATTGTGGCAACTGTCGGCACAAGCTTCATCGCCTGGGCGGTGTACTTAGCAGCAATGGGTATACCGCAGCTCCTTTCGGTTCGTTATGGCGCTCTCCTGCGTCTGTCCTGCAACGAACTGGTCATCAGCCAGACGAGACCCGGATCTGGCTGACATTGCAGCTTGTCATAGTGGCACGTGGCAATGTCCCGGAAAAGGGGAAACCGGAACCTCGGATTCAAAGCAACATACTCTTACTCCTCGTGTTGTCTTTTCCATAGGAACTCAGTCGCAACTGGTGTCCATCGGTGACTTGCTCCGGTTGCGTCATGCTGTGGTCCCGAATCGCTCACGGTAATCGGTAAGATGCATTGTTTCATCCATGACCGTGGATGGCAGGACCCTGAACCTGCATGGCTGTCAAAGTCATGTGCAGTGTCCGCTGTACACTTTTTTGCGCGCACGATCTCTGTACCTGAAGCATGACAGGCGGAGAAGGTCTCTCAGCGAATATCCTTGCACAGAGTCGGGTACCGCTGGTCTGTTCGGCTTCTTCGCCTGTTTTCCGACAATTGTGCTCCTGCGAAGAGTTACCCGTTGTTCAAAACCATCGCGGTCAATGGAAGGATCATGAAAAGAAACAACAAAAAAAGGCAGGAACTGTGTAGTATCCTGCATTTTTCTTCGTTTTTCAGATCAAATACCCAAAAATCATCATAATTGTGCAGCGAACCCCGGAATAAATCAACCGGTGATCTGCTGTTTTTTCGGATTTTGCCGGGCCGAATGGGACCATTCCGAAAAAATGGTGCTCAATTCCGCACATGACCTCTCCTGGAAAAATGGTGCTCAATTCCGCATATGTTCTCCGTTTTTTTCAGACAGTGCCGGCAGACGGAAGACGAACTGTTCCCTGCACACCTGAAACGGAAAAAGTTGCAGACCAGAGATGGGAAAAAATGCAGTTCCATTCCGGAGATCATTGAAGAACCTCCGGGAAGCGTCCTGGTTCTGGGAAGGCGAAGCAGAAGTTCCATTGCGGACATATCCTGAAACCATGATCCCCCCCTGTGGATACACGGTCCTTCAGAAGAGGCGGGTGCGCAGGACAAGCGGGAAATCAGCCATCGTTCCGTTTCCTCCCGTGAAAAAGATTTCAATCTGCCTCCCGATCTGATACAATGCATGAGGTCATTGTGATATGCACAGCTCGCAATGACCTCTCTTTCGTCTTCCAGGTCTCTGCAGCGGGAAAGTCAGCCAGGGCGGTTTCAATTCAGTATGAGCGGGGCAGAAACAGGATGGTCCTGCAGCCGGTCTGGCTGTCTGTGAGAACTCCTTGCCGCCACGGATGCGAACAGGCCTACCATCCCGGACACCTGTCCGGGATCCTTCGATGGAATCCTTCCGGAAGGGTCCGGCAAATCCTGCCGGGAAGCGTTACACCCCCTGAGGACGTGGAAGAAATCGGGGCATGCGCAGCATAGGCCCGGATATAAAGAGCACGGTGTGTTTAGGGGGATCAGACCGGCCGGAATCCATGAAGGGATGAAGGGAAAAATCAGGACAGTAACGGAGTGAAGATGATGAACGGGTTTTTTGGCAGGATGAAGATCAGGGCTTTGACCGCGGGTTTGATGGCTGTGTTTGCAATGATGCTCATACTTCATGTTTCTTCTCTTGCGGAAGAGGGTGGCGCGGCATCTCCGCTGCCGGTCAGAGTGCTTTTGCTTCCCAAGTTTGAAATTGGTGAAATTGCCGGAGACTTTCCCGGTGAGGCTCAGTATTTCTATGAGCAGTACCTGATGGGGGCTGAGGAATATGAAATCCCTTGCGGGATCGAGGAAAACAGGCTGTATTACAAGGACGGCATCGCACTCTATATGCTTGGTGAGGGCAAAGTCAACGCGGCATTGAACACCATGGCGGTCCTGTCGGATCCCCGGTTTGATTTCTCCCGGGCATATGTTCTTTCAACCGGCTGCGCGGGATCGGCCATCGGGACAACCGTTATGGGGGATGTTTTCGTGATCACGGCCGCGGTGGACTATGATCTGGGACATCACGCGGATGGCCGGGACATCGCAGATCACGGAGGAACGACCTGGTTCCATGACCCCGCCTGGGATTCCGCGTCGGTGGTTGTGCTGAATCGTGAAGTGACGGATAAGGTCTACGGGATGGTGAAGGACACACCGGTCGGGACAACGGAACGCACCCGGAACTTCATGCGGAACGCGTTTGACGGCGCCAACTGGGCCGTACGGGATCCCATGGTTTTACAGGGAACCACGGTAACCGGCGACAATTACTGGAAAGGTGTGCATGGGCATGAAAATGCGCTGCTCATGACGGAAACCTACCGTTGCCCTGATCCCTATGTAACCACTGAGATGGAGGACGTCGCCGTTGCACTGACGGTGAAGCGGATGGGCTTCCTGGATCGTCTGATTGTGCTCCGGGTCAGTGTGAATACGGATGTGTTCATGCTGGACGCGACTCCGGAAAGTCTTTGGGGAGGCGCAGAAGGAGTGAAACTGGCAGATGAGGAAAGTGTCGAAGCGGTGGATATCTTTGAAACGGCCATGAAAAACATCTGTGATGTGGGGCGAATCATCATTGATGCAATCCTGGATGGTCGGTTCTGAAGAATGTCCGGACGGTGAACGGCAGGGACTCTGGCAGGCGCTTTACGGAGCGTTCTGACACAGTATGGGGGCGTGAAGATGAGATTGCTGAAACGCGCAGCAGGGGATAAGGACTCCGGAGGCGCCATTCACAGAATGTTTTCGACCGCCATGGGCGTATTTATTCTCACGAGTCTGGTTTCCGTGATCGGACCGACCATTGATGGAATCGTCGTCGGGTCATGCTACAAACTGGATGAGGTTGCCGCGATTGGCCTCACATCTTTTCTGCTGGTGGGAATCCGGACACTCGCGGCATCCATCATCGGCACAGGGTCCAATGTGGTTGTCTCCGGACTGATCGGAGCCGGCGACAAGGAAGGCGCGAACCGGGCGTTCTCACTGTCCCTGGTTCTGGGCCTTATCGTTTCATCCCTGATGGCATTTGCATGCATTTTCTTTTCCGGCCAGATCGCGGTCATGCTTGGCGCGCGCGGATCTCTTGCGCATCTGATGAAGCCCACGTCTGATTATCTGATCGGATACTGTATCGGCCTGCCCTTCTATACACTCCATATCATCCTTCTGCCCTATCTGAAAATGGACGGAGATTACAGCTTTGTAACCTTTTCCACGTTTGCCATGACGATTGTGGATATTCTTGCCGATCTGTATGTGGTCAGGTTTACGTCCGGCGGTCTTTTCATGATCGGTCTTGCAACTACGGTCGGACATGTCATCGCCTTCCTGATTGCTGCGAGCCATTTCTTCCTGAAAAAGACAATTTTCCGCTTCAGTCTGAAGAAGCTTCAGATGAAGCAGGGAACAGAGATGATCAGTTCGGGCCTGACCACGGGTATCACCAAACTCAGCACCACGGTGTGCGGGGTGCTGATCAACAACATGCTTGTTGCCTATACCGCGGGCGAGGTCATAGCGGCGTTCGGAGTCGGCAATCAGGTGCTGAAATTCTGCTTCTGTTTCTGGGTGGGAGCTGCCAGCACGCTCATGTCGTTCACAAGCATGCTCGTGGGTGAGGAGGACCGCGAAGCCTTGGGGAGCGTACAGAGAATCGCACTGAAGTACAGTCTCAGGATCACATGCCTTGCGGCCATTCTGATCTTTGCTTTTTCCAGACCGATTGCTGTGCTGTTCGTAAAAAACGGGGATGCCTCCGTGATTTCCATGGCTGCTGAATCCATCCGCTATTTTGCTCTGTCAATGCCCTTTAACGTGGCAGTCTACTGTTTCCAGTTCTATCTAATAGGGGTGAGACGCCGTTCAGCCGCGAATATTTATAGCTTCGTGTTGGAATTTGGGATTCCCGTGCCTCTGACGCTTCTGCTGCTTTCAGTGATGGGATACAGGGGCGTATGGGTGGCCAAGCCCATTGCGGGAGTGATCTGTGTTCTGATTGCCTGTGGATATATCAGACGGCAGAAGGGCGGGACTTATAAAGAGAAGATGCTCATGCTTCCTGAAGGGTTCGGTTCCGAAACCGGCAGGGAACTGACGTTCAGTGTGGACTCCATGACGGAGGTGATGGGCATTTCGAGAATCGCCGTCGCTTTTTCCGTGGAAAACGGGATTGATCTCAGGCGCGCGCAGCTTCTGTCTCTGGCGGTTGAGGAGATGGCGGGGAATATTGTGCAGCACGGATTCGGGGACGGCAAGCCGCACAGGATCAATATACGCATGCTGGCCAAGGGTGACGGGCTGATTCTCAGAATCCGCGATGACTGCAGACGTTTTGATCCGACGGACAGATACAGGACTGAGCTGCAGTTTGACCAGAACCCTGAGAACGGGCCGGCTATCAAAATGATGATCAGGCTTGCGAAGGAAATAAAGTATACCGGCCTGTTCGGGGTGAACAATCTGATTATTCGTGTCTGAGGAACGGTGACGCCCGGAAAAGGGGCAATGAACCGGGGATATCCGTCAGTGGAACGGGTTATTTTCCCCTGTACATGAGGAAGGCAGCCGGAAAACACGGCAGAAATTCATGGTCTGTGACACGGAAGCGCTGTCACGCGGGGAATCCCCGGTTTCTGCCTGTTCGATGCCCGGGATGTGCGTTCAGGAACCTGATCATGGTTTGCTGCCTTGGCCGTACCGGAGAACCGCTGTCCATGATTCCGGAGGGAAAGAAACATCCGGGATTCTTCTGATAATCCCTGGAACTTTTCGTTTTTCTCCGGGGTCCGTAAACGGAGAGGACACCTCAGAACAGAGAAGACCCTGGTGGGCGAAGAAAAGGATGACTGTTCGGATCAGAACCGCCACAGCGGCGGATGAAGAAAGGATCCGGGAACTGTTTCCGGAGATGCTGCGGACGATCTTCCATACGGAGGACGTGAAAGGTCACGGAGACAGAGCGTTTGACAGATCCCCGGGGAGGGCCCGGAACGGATCTATGCTCCGGAGGACGGAGTCGTGGCGTTCCTGTCCGTGGAAGTTCATCATGATCCGACGGATTATCTCTGCCTGGACGACTTTTCGGTCACGGAGGCTTAACGGAACAGAGGAATCGGTTCTGCGCGAATCCGTGCCGCGGAAGCCTGCGCGGAGGCGATGAGGATCACGGCCATTCTTCTGCATGCGGAAAAATCGAATCAGTCCGCCATGCGCTTCTATGAGCGAAACGGATACTCCGTATTCAGAAACGCGGAACACAGGCTTCTGCTGAAAAAGGAAGGGCAATGGATGCATCCGACCCGGTGAAGGGGAATCACGGAAAACGGGTCCGGGCCGCGCCGGGGGAATGTCCGGTGAAACGCATCTGCCGGAACAGACCACGGAATGTCTCGGCGGGGGAGAATCCGAACCGGTCAGAGGCATGCGGTGAATGCGACGTATTTCCCTCCATATGCCAGGGCCCCGGCATCCCTCCGGTCAGGAGTCACAATGCTTCAGCGCCGGGATGCGCGACGGAATTGACCCTTCCCCGGAAACACGGAACTGCCGGCCTGGATTATTGCCCGAAGCCGTACCTCGCCTCTGTCCCTCCGAATGCCGTCCGGAGAATGAATCTCTTCCGCCGGTCTTCTCTTTAGGTGCCTGCTGTGGTACGATGGAAAGGGCATCACACTGGAAGCCGGATTGACCTGCCGGGAACACGGAAACAGAGGAGCAGGGAGGATTCGAATGAACATCATACACCTGAAATATGTCATCAGCATCGCGGAAAACGGGTCCATCAACAAAGCGGCAGATGAGCTGCATGTGGCGCAGCCCAATCTGAGCCGGATCGTGAAGGAAATGGAGGCCGACCTGGGCATCCATTTTTTTCACCGTTCTTCCAGGGGCATGATGCTGACTCCGGATGGGGAACTGTTTGTGAATCAGGCCCGGAAGATTCTTGAACAGGTGGATGAAATGGAAAGTCTGTACAAGGAAAAAAAGGCCGCCAGACAGCGTTTTTCCATTTCCGTTCCAAGGGCCAGCTACATCTCGGACGCCTTTGCTTCCTTCTCCGGAAAACTCGGAAAGGAGAATGCGGAGGTTTTTTACCAGGAAACCAACGCGCTGCAGGCGGTGAAAAACATCCTGGAGGTGGGATACAATCTCGGCATCATCCGTTACGCCTCAGGCTACGATAAGTATTTCAGACAGATGATGGCGGAGAAGGGGCTGAGAAGCGAGATCGTTGCGGAATTCAGATATGTGCTGGTGATGCGGCAAGACAGCGCTCTTGCGGATATGGAAACCATTCATTTTTCGGATCTGCGGGAATTCATCCAGATCGCGCATGCGGATCCCTATGTGCCTTCTCTGCCCCTCTCTGCCGTGAGAGATGAGGAACTGCCTCAGATGCCCAGGCGCATCTTCGTCTTTGAGCGTGGAAGTCAGCTGGATCTGCTGTCCGGAAACCCGGAAACCTATATGTGGGTATCTCCCCTGCCGGAGAGGATTTTAAATCAGTGTCATCTGGTGCAGCGGGAATGTCCGGAAAACCGGCGGATGTATCGGGATATGCTGATCCACCGGCAGGATTACCAGATGACTGAACTGGACAAGCTGTTCATTACGGAGCTCACGCAGTCAAAGAGGGCCTGCATCACCGGGGAACGATGATGCAATCACGCCGGAGTCCTGGCAGGAGGACCTATATTGTGTGACCTCGTATCGGTGAGGATCCCATGCAGGGCTTCCCCCCGGACGGCTGCCCGGTGCCTGCGGTTTATCCGCGCAATGGAAGCAGAAAGGTCTCCGGCAGCGCTGATGCCTGAAGCCGGGAGATATTCAGATGCGCAGGGAAATGGCCGGTGTCTGCCCGGGGACAGCTGTCCCGCACCGGTTCTTCACCGGCTTATTGAAAACTCCGTTTCAGAGAACATGAGCGTCAGGCAGCTGCCATGGCCGGGAGGAGAGAAAGCATGCGCCGGTGGCGAAGGTTTCCATCCGGAAGGGCTGCCTGTATGCGGTCCCGGATGCGTTCAGACACGTGATGAACAGACATGGTACGCTGTGGGAAAACAGCCGGATGGAACCGGTCACGCAGAGAGGGGGAGAGACGGATGGAGATGGCCATCGGTCAGCTGCCGCATGGGACACTGAACAGAATCACGGATGTGCCCGGAGTCCGGGTGGGACACTGCACCGTGGATGAGGGAAACTGCCACACTGGGGTGACGGTGGTGATGCCGCCCTGCCGGAATCCGTATACGGACAGGCTGACGGCGGCCTCCTGCGTTTTCAACGGGTACGGAAAAACCATGGGGCTCGTGCAGGTGGATGAACTGGGAACCCTGGAGACGCCCATTGCCCTGACAGGCACCCTGAACGTGGGCCGGGTCCATGACGCGATGGTTTCCTGGATGGTGAAGCGCTGCGGGGAGGATGGAATTTCGCTGACCTCAGTCAATCCCGTGGTGTGCGAGTGCAACGACAGCAGAATGAGCGAGATCGTCCGGCGCCCCGTCGGCGAGCGGGAGGTTTTCGAGGCGATTGCTTCCGCTTCGGAGGACTTTGAGCAGGGAGCGGTGGGTGCCGGACGTGGTACGATATGCTACGGTCTGAAGGGCGGAATCGGCTCCTCTTCGCGCCTGATGCGCATTGACGGGCAGACCTATACCATGGGCGTTCTGGTGCAGAGCAATTACGGAGCATCTTCGGATTTCAGACGGGTCTGCCTGCCCGCAGACCTGGCCGAATCGGATCAGGGCAGCATTATCCTGATTGTCGCCACAGACCTTCCCCTGTCTGCCCGCCAGCTGAAACGGGTCCTGCGGCGCACTTCTGTGGGGATGGCCCGGCTGGGGTCCTATATCGGGCATGGAAGCGGGGAGATTGCCGTGGGTTTTACCACCGCTCCGCGGGAGGATCATGGCAGCTTTCAGACGCAGACGATGCTGAAGGAGGAACGGATGAATCTGCCTTTCCGGGCCGTGGGGGAATGCGCGGAGGAAGCGATTCTGCAATCCATGTGGAATGCCGCGCCGGATACCGCTCTGGACGGCAGTCCCGTTCTCTCCCTCCGGCAGTTCCTGCAAAGCGAGGGGAATGATGGGGCGCGTTGAAGTCCCGCTCCGGCCCACGCTTTATGGCACGGGTTCCTGAAGGGACGGGGAGGATCCGGTTCGGGACCGGGCGTCGGATGGATAGGGAGTGACAACGGTCGAAGGACAGCAGGAAGATCCAACGGGAAACGCGGGTGAACGGAAGGATCCCGCCGGGCGTATGCCCGGCGTTTTTTCTTCCGCCCTCTGTGCGGTGGCGCGAAGCAGGACCGGACAGAGGGTGTCCGGTCAAAAGGCACAGGGAGCGTCTGAAGGGTCCCCGTATGCCCGGCATTCTTCCGATTTCCTTTTTCCGGAAAAAACCCGGGATACGCTGTAAGATTTCCGGATGACATGCGTCCAATGGAATGAAAGGAGGCGCACCCGATGGAACCGGAAACGTTTGATGAGATCTATGAAAACTATTTTGATCCGGTCCGCCGGTATGTGCTTTCTCTTTCCGGAAACCCGGAGGCGGCGGAGGAAATCACCCAGGAAACCTTTTTCAGGGCTCTGCGGTCTCTGGAACGGTTCCGGGGAGACAGCAGCGTGAAAAGCTGGCTTTGCGCCATTGCAAAAAACATCTGGATTTCCGGACAGAGAAAGAAGAAACCCCGGTCCATTGACGAGGCATCGTCCCTTCCGGATCCGGGCATGGGTCCGGAAGAGTCCGTTCTGCGCCGGGATGAAAGCATGCGCATTCACCGCCTGCTTCACCGTCTGGATGAACCGTACCGGGAAGTGTTCACGCTGCGGACCCTGGGCCAGCTGAGTTTCCGGGATATCGGGGAACTCTTCGATAAATCCGAAAACTGGGCCTGTGTGGTTTTTCATCGGGCCCGCGCAAGGATCAGGGAAGAAATGGAGGATTGAATATGAAACTGCCCTGTGCCGTTGTGAGGGATCTTCTTCCTCTGTATGCGGAGAAGCTGACGGAGGAAGAAACGGAAAGGATGTTGGAAGCACATCTTGCGGAATGTGCGGCATGCCGCCGGAAACTGACGGAGATGGATTCGGAGACGGTTTCCTCTGCCCGGTCCGTGAAGCCGCTCATGGCCCTGAAAAGAGAAATCCGGGGACGCCGGCGGCGTGCCGCTCTTATGGCTGCGCTGTGTGTCTTCGCCGGAGTCTATACCTGGTTTTTTCACGCATCCGGTATGCGGCCTGTCCCCTGGCAGGAAGGCCTGATTGAGGTCGTCCGGGTTGAAACCCTTCAGTCTTCTGACGGGAGGGACGGAGGCAGCCACGTCCCGGAAGAGGAGGTCCCCGGGGCGACGGCCGCTCCCTTTGATGACACGCATGAGGGTGAAGCGCTGATCCTGAAGGTCAGCAGTTTCATTAACGGGTTTTCCGAATACGCAGCGGTTGAGAAGGACGGCACAAAAACCGTCGTTCTGCAGGCGGTCAGTTCAAACACGACCGGTACTCAGCAGGCCGGCTCAGCTTACGAAATGACCTACCGTCCCGTCCCGGACCGCCTGATCTATGGATTTGAGGAACCCCGGAAGCTGCTGTGGGGACCGGCACCGGAAGGGACGGAGGCACTTTCGCGCCCGCCTCTGCCCCGTTTCCTGATTGCCGCCTCTTTGCTTTCTGCGCTGTGCGGCCTGGCCTGGGTGATTTTCAGAAAATGGAGGTACGGCTGGATTCTCCGGCAGGTGTTCCTTGTTCCCTTTTCCATCGCGCTGTCCCGTCTTCTGCTGAAAGGCACGGGCGGGGAAAGTTTCTTTGCGGAGCGCGACACCCTGGGAATTCTGCTGCTCTCTGCCGCTCTTTACGTCCTGATGACGCTTGGATGGCAGGCGCTCATGCAGAGAAGGAGGGAAACTGCATGAAAGGCTCCCGCGGGGTTCATCCCCGCGGGAGCCTTTCATGATCCTGGCGGCGCTTCCGGACATCCGGAAAAGGGTGCCTTCTCAGGCGCGTGTTTCCGGTTTGCCGAGATCCTTCAGACTGTCCGTGTAGAAACAGCATCCATCCCGTCCGTGCTCCTTGACATAATACAGGGCGAGATCCGCCCGCCGGAACAGTTCTCCGGGATCCGCGACTTTCGGATCATACGCCACCCCCACGCTGAGGGTGACCAGCGGAAGTCCGTCTTCCTGAGCGCTCAGGGCCTGATTGATCTGGAGCACTTTCCGGGTGACCATCTGCTGGAACTGATCCGAGGGATGCACCATGAACACGACATACTCATCCCCGCCGATTCTGCACACGTAGTCATCCGAACGAAAGTTTTCCTTGAGCGTCCGTGCGATCTTTTTCAGGATTCTGTCCCCGACTTCATGGCCGTGACGGTCATTGATCTCCTTGAACTGATCCGCATCAATCAGGAGCAGAGCCGTGGAGCGCATGTCAAGGCTGGACAGGAGCAGGTCATAGCCGGCGCGGTTGTACACACCGGTCAGCTCATCGTGGGAGGCCTTGAAGCTCAGCTGATCGATACTCTTCCTGTACGCGCTGTACATCGTGTTGTATGCGCTGGCCAGATAACGGAATTCGGAAGCGCCGACAATGGGCAGCTTCTGGCCCTTTTTAATGTGATCCACGGCACGCAGAACCGGGTTGACGCCCAGGTGGGTGGTCAGGCGGATCATGATGAACATGGCCGCGGTCTGGAGCACGATGAACACGCTCATCCAGATCAGTTCCCGGTTGGCCTGCTCCTCGGTTTCCTGCTGCTTGCTGCGCGTGTCGGATTTCAGAGCGTCAATGCATGCCGCCATACTGATCCGGATCTTGTCTTTCTGCTCATTGTATGCGCTGTCATGGACCATGCGCTGGGCAAGCAGTATTTTCTGTCCGGGATCCAGGGCGCGGTCCTCTTCGGTCAGGGACACGTTTTTCAGCGCCTCGGGCATCTCCGTCACATCCAGCGTTTCCACGATCAGCCGCATGGCATAATACTCCCGCTCCATCAGGGCCAGGGATTTCTTCATGCCCTCCTTCAGTTCCTTCAGGGCAGGAGAGTCCGGAACCGCCTCTTCCATGGAGGCAAGGGCGTGTTCCCGGCGGCGGGTGATCTCAGCCTCCGTGAAATAGTTCTCCATGTGTTTCACATCGCCGATGACCGTGAAGCTCTGAACCTCATCCGTCAGATAATCCGAAGCGTTCATCAGATTGCTGGCCGCATTCTCCAGCATAATGAAGTCATCTGTTGACTCCTCCATGCGCCTGAAGCTCCGGAATGTCCGGATGCCCGTAAAGAGCAGGATCAGTGTGATGAACAGAGAAAGTATCATGGTGACGAACGATGTGGTTTTCAGGGACAGTCCCTGATTCTTTTTATCCACTTCCAAAGTGCTTTTTCCTCCCCGGGATCTCAGTCATGACGGACAGATTCCCTGCTCAGGATCTGCCGCTCAAACTCCTCCGCCGGCAGCGGGCGGGAGAAGTAATAACCCTGTGCAAGATCGCATCCGGCGTCTCTGAGCAGTCTGAACTGCTTTTCCGTCTCCACGCCCTCGGCGACAACGGGCACCCGGAGATAGCGGGCAATGTCGATGATCAGTTTCACAAGGCGGAAATCCTTTTCGTTCCGCTCGATATTCCGGATAAAGGCGATATCCATCTTCAGCACGTCCAGAGGCAGGGACGAGAGCATGTTCAGGGATGAGTAACCGGACCCGAAGTCGTCCATCTCAATCTGATAGCCCTTCCGGCGCAGCTCGCCGATGACCCGGATCAGCTGGTCCGCGTTTTCGGTATAGGCGGATTCCGTAACCTCCAGCTTCAGATCGCCGCTTTTCAGTCCGTACCGGCTGATCAGCCCGTCAAGAATGGAAATCAGGTCGGGATCGAACACGTCCACCCGGGAAAGGTTGACGGATACCGGCAGCGTGAAGTGGTACCGGTCCCGCCAGGCGGCGACCTGTCTGGCGGATTCCTCCCATACGTAGCTGTCCAGGATGCTGATCTGGCCGCTCCGCTCAAACAGACCGATAAAGTCTTCCGGCGAGATCATGCCCAGTTCAGGGTGCCTCCAGCGCACCAGGGCTTCCGCGCCGGCCAGGACCGGCTGAGGTGACTGAATCCGGTATTTGGGCTGATAATGCACTTCCAGCTCATGCCGGTCAATGGCATGATTCAGATCGTTCAGCAGCCGCTGATCCCGGTCCTCCCGCCTTTCCATTTCGGCGTCAAAGACCGTCACCCGGGATTTGTGCATGCCCCGTGTTTTCCGGCAGGCGGTACGGGCCTTGTCAAGCTGCAGCTCCGGTTCCATGCCTTCCTGCCAGGGCTTGACCCCCATGCGCAGATGGACGCTGGCCTTGTCAAAACGGGTGTCCATGGCGGACTGCAGCTGATCCAGCAGCGCCTGCCAGTCCTGTCCCTCAGGGCAGTACAGATTGAACCGGTCCGCGTGGGAGCGGCTGGCGATGCCGTCTGCCTTCAGGGCGAAATCATAGAGCATTCCGCCCAGTTCCCGCAGAATCTGGTCTCCGTAGTCCCTGCCGTGGAGGGCGTTGATGGAATGGAAGCGGTCAATGTTCACCACCGCCGCCTCCATGTGCCGTCCGGGGTGATCCCGGAGCATCTGGTTGGCGTAGACAAGGAAGAAATTCCAGTTGTACAGTCCGGTCAGGGGATCCAGTTCCGCCTCGGAAATGATCCGCTGGCCTTCTTCCGCCCGGGTTTTGTTCCGCACATTTTTCAGAACCAGCAGGAGAATGATGACGGCCACAATGGACAGGGCTGCCAGAAAATACGGCCAGTAAACCCGCAGGAACTGCGTCAGACTGATTCCTCTGCTCCGGATGCTGTATTTTGTCAGGACGGAATTCACCATGGAATCCGGCATCTGGCGGGTTGCCTTGTTCAGAATGGAGAAGAGGCTGCCGTCTTCCCTGTTGATGCCATAGGAAGCATCCATGACCTCATTGGTCGCAAGGGCGGAGAGACCGGCTTTCACAAGCTGCTCGCCCTTGCGGCTGAGACGGTAACTGCTCACCAGAGCGCAGTCTGCCTTTCCGGAGGCAACGGCCCCGAAGGCATCTTCGTCACTGGGGAAAAAGGTCATTTCCCAGAGCGGAAAGTAATCCCTGACAAAGGTCACATAACCCGGATTGCTGCTGACAAGGGCAGCCGTCATCCGGGTATCCCTGTCGATTCCGTGCTGATCCGCGATCCGGATGATTGCGTACATTTCCGATTTCACAACGGGATCGGTCAGGATGATGCCCCGCTGTTCACCGTCATAGGGGCTCAGACTGATGGGAAAGACACAGTCAATCTCATGGTCCGAAAGAGCCTTCAGGGCTTCCTCCGCCGTGGCAAAGGCGCGGGATGTGAAACGGAGACGGCCGTTTCTCTGGCTGTTTTCCGCAAACGCCAGGAACTCCTTCAGGGCACCCGTGAGCTCCCCGGTTTCTTCGTCAAGATCACAGAAGGGCAGGAGGTTGTCCAGGTAGCCCACGCGGATTACCTCATGTCCTGCAAGCCATTCCTTTTCCTCGGGGGTGAGAAAGCCGCTGATAGTGCCGGCCTTGTTGAATTTCTCGGTCAGAAGCTGGTTGTAATCCCTGTTGTCCTCAAACAGCCGGTTCATGGCCGCGTCCAGGTCACGCTTCAGATCGGGCCTGTTTTTGTTGATGCCGAAGTAGGACTGGGCAAAACCGATCTTCCAGACCGGTACCACGTTACTGGAGTTGCCGTAGGTATCCAGGGTCACCAGGGCATCAAAGTCACCCTTTGCCAGCATGTCCATCAGGACGGGCGTTTTTTCCGTTGATTCCACGACTTCGGGCGTGATGCCGTGGCCCCGGGCCCATGTGATAAACAGTTCTTCCTGAATGCTGTTTTTGTTGACGCCCACCCGCTTCCCGTTCAGGGTGGAAAAGTCATCCGCCCGGATTTCATTGTTTCCGGGGGCGATGAAGACATGATACCCCTCTGAGCCCATGGGTTCGGAGGAAAAAAGGATCTTTTCGGCACGCTCCGGGGTATGGGAGACATCGCTGAGCAGGTCAATCTCACCGGCGATCAGCTTTTCCAAAAGCTCCGACCAGCTGCCCTCCACATATTCATAGGTCCATCCGGTGTAGATGGAAACCCGCTGCTGATATTCATATCCGTATCCGGACTTCCTTCCGAAGGAATCCGTCCGGTGGAAGGCTGATTCATACCAGCCCACGCGAACGGTCTTTCCGGAGCTGTCCGCCTGCCCCCGGAAGGGAAGGAGGAGAGGAAGGACAAGGCATAACAGGAAAAGAGCGATCCCCCGGATCCGCAGGCTTAAGGAACTATGTGCGAACATCGCTTAAACGCCTTCTTTCCTGTCATTGTGCTTCCATGTGTGATTGTACCACAAATCCCACCGGATTTTAAGGTTCGGACATTCCCTGCAGACCCGTGTCCGGTCAGGAAGGAAAGGGATTTCGGGGCAGTCCTTGTTTTTTTTGTGTCCCTTTGATTTTTGACCGCCTTTCTTGTATAATATGTCCAACGGCGGCAGAGAGCCGCAAAAACTGAAAAAGGAGTCCTGAAAAATGAAAAAACTGCTGTCTCTTGTACTGGCTCTTGCCATGTGCCTGACCCTGGTGTCCTTTGCCTCCGCGGAAACCGTGGAGGAGGTGATCGCCCAGGCGCAGAACATGACCCTGGAGGAACTGTTCCAGAAAGCGATTGAGGAATCCAACGGCAAACGGTTCGACGCGGTGGGCAATTCCAGCCGCGGCAAGAGCGTTCTCCCGATTTTCGTGGAGGAACTGCAGAAGATCAATCCCGGCTATACCCTGGACTATGAAGGCGGCTGGCAGCAGCCCAAGGAAAACAAGATCTTTGATCAGCTGACCGAAGATGTGAACGGCGCGAATCACGTCATGTCCATGACCCTGATTCAGGACGGCAACCAGATCCAGAGCAAGATGCTGGACACCGGCCTGCTGCTGAACTTTGTGCCCAAGGACTGGCAGGAAGCGGAAGGCGTGGCCAAGGAAGGCAATGAGACCCCCCTGGCCCTGCAGACCCTGAACAAGGTGTTCATGTTCAACAACCTGGGTGAGAAGACCTACACCAACATGTGGGATTTCGTCCGTGACGGCGAAGCGCCCCTGTTCATGGGCGTCAATTCCGAACTGGTGGGCAAGAACTTCCTGTACATGATGACCAACGACAAGTATGCCACCATCGCCAAGGAAGCCTATGAAGTCTGGGAAGGCAGAAACCCCGAGGATGATGCCCTCATCGAGGACATGAAGCTGGACGCCGAGGACCTGGGCCTGACGGGCGAAAACGTCCAGTACGGCCTTGCCTGGGTGTATCTGTGGTGCGAGAAGTACAACGAGGAAACCGATGACGGCCCCATCTGCAACACGCTGGTGACCACCTCCGCCAAGGATCAGGCGGGCCTGCTGGTGTACTCCAAGCTGCGCAGCGTGGAGGAGACTGCCGAGTCCTCCGTGAACAACATCACCGTGGCGGCCTATCAGGATGGCTATGTGGGCATCGGCGGATATGCCTACAAGCACTATCTGATGCTCACCAAAACCAGCCCCCTGCCCTGGACCTCCTGCGCTCTGATCGCCTATATGACCACCACCCAGGACGGCTTCAAGGCTTGGGGCAAGGATATGGGCGGCTATGCCCCCGTGCCTGCATGCATGCAGGATCACAGCCATGACGGCGGCGACGAGTTCCCGGCCAAGAACGACCGTGGTTATGACTGGTGGATCAATGAGGGCAAACTCGTGGTGGAAGAGCCTGCCTACTGTGCCTCCGTCTCCGGCACCATGAGTGACTGGATCGACGGCATCGTGGCCGGTAAGTAATCCTGTTTCAACCAATGCGGGCGGTGTGTCGGTGCGGCACTGACACACCGCCCCTTTCCTTGCCATCCCGATCTGAATGAAAGGAAGGAAAGAGATGACCACCGCTACGACCAGGGAAGCCGGCGGGTTCCGCAGAACATGGAACAGGTTCAGGACGTACATCAGCAAACCGCAGAACGCGATTCTGCTGGCGCTGGGCATCATTCTGACCATCACCACGATCTTCCCGATGTACACCATCGTCCGGGACACCGTCCGGCTGCATCCCGGCAGCATTGACACCCAGGAGAAAGCCCTGAACAACCAGGTGGATGCCCTGGGGACCACACTGACCACCTACAACTGGACCAACCTGTTTACGGATACGATTACGACCCGTGTGGAACGTGAGCGCGTGACAAGAAGCGTGGCATCCATCTATCTCTGGACGCCCCTGCTGAATTCCGTGCTCATCAGCATCTTTGCGTGCTTCGGCGCGATTCTGTACGGGGGCGTGTTTGCCTATCTTGTAACCAGAACCAACCTGAAATTCAAGAAATACCTCAGTTCCATCTTCATCTTTCCCTACATCATGCCCCAGTGGACCCTGGCGGTCATGTGGCAGAACCTGTTCAATTCCAATGCGGTGACAGGCGGCAATGACGGACTGTTTGTGGCACTGTTCAACACATACATGCCCAAATGGTGGTGCGAGGGCCTGTTCCCGGTATCCGTGGTGCTGGCCATCCATTACGCGCCCTTTGCGTATATTCTCATCGGCGGTATTTTCCGGAACATGGACGCGAACCTGGAGGAAGCCGCGACGATCCTGAATACGCCCCGGTACAAGACGTTCTTCCGGGTGACCCTGCCCCTGGTGAAGCCCGCGATTCTCAGCACCGTCCTGCTGGTGTTCTCCAGTGCCATGGGCTCTTATCCCATCCCGCATTACCTGGGCCTGACCACGCTGAGCACCCAGTATGTGGGCATGAGCTCAAACCGCGCCGGACAGGCCAGTATCCTGGCCGTGATCATGATGCTGTTCGGATTCCTGATCCTGATCGTAAACCAGAGAACCACATCCGGACGCAAGAACTTCACCACCGTCACGGGTAAGTCCGGACAGAGCAGTGTCGTGAATCTGGGGAGTGTCGGAAAGTACGTGTGCTCCATCCTGTTCGTACTTCTGACCCTGTTCACCGGCATCCTGCCCATTATCCTCTTCGCTGTGGAAACCTTCCTGCCCAATCCCGGTGACTACTCCTTCCTCACCCACGGAATCGTGGGGCATACCACCACAAAGTGGTGGGTGACCTCAGAGAATGTGACGGAGAACGGCATGTACGGCCAGAAGGGTATTCTGTACAACGCGGACATATGGAACGCCTTTGGCGGGACGTTCCTTGTGGCCATCTGCTGCGCCCTTGTGGCGGGCACGATCGGAACACTGATCGGCTACTGCGTGAGCAAGAACAGGCGGAGCAAATGGGCATCATATGTCAACAACATGGCGTTTCTGCCCTATCTGATGCCTTCCCTGGCCGTGGGCGTCGCCTTCTTTATCTTCGGCTCGGGGGTGGGCATCTATAACACCTTCCTGCTTCTGATCCTGGCGGGCACGGTCAAGTACATCCCCTTTGCCAGCCGAAGCGCTCTCAACTCCATGATGCAGCTGTCCGGTGAGATTGAGGAGGCGGCCATCATCCAGGATATTCCCTGGTGGAAGCGGATGACGCGGATCATCATCCCCATTCAGAAGACGTCCATTATCAGCGGCTTCCTGCTTCCCTTCATGACCTGCCTGAGGGAACTGACACTGTTCATGCTTCTGTGCGGACAGGGAAAGATCATCACCACCATGCTGGGCTACTTCGATGAAATGGGCCTGTACGCCTTCAGCAGCGGGATCAACCTGATCCTGATTGTGCTGATTCTGCTCTTCAATACCCTGGTGAACAAGCTGACCGGCGCGAGCATCGACAGCGGCATCGGTGGCGGCGATTAAGAGAAAAGAGGATGAGACCATGGCAAGAATAGAGCTTTCTCATGTGACAAAGCGCTGGGGCGGATTCTACGCGGTGGATGACCTTGATCTGATGATCGACGACAACGCCTTTGTGACCCTGCTGGGTCCCTCCGGCTGCGGCAAGACCACGACCCTGCGGATGATTGCCGGCCTTGAAACCCCCACCACCGGAAAAATCACCATTGACGGCGTGACCGTGTTTGACAGTGAGGCGGGGATCAATATTCCCGCCAACAAGCGGCGGGTGGGCTTCCTGTTCCAGAACTACGCCCTGTGGCCGAACATGACGGTCTATCAGAACATTGCCTTCGGACTGAGCAACATCAAGGAAGCCGGGCTCAAGGTTTCCGAGGACGGGGAAATCATACGGAATCCCTCCGCGGGCGGAGCGGAGAGGAAACTGACCAGGGAGGAGATCGACAGGATTGTGGCCCGGGTCAGCGCCATCGTAAAGATTCAGCCTTTCATGAAACGGTATCCCGGAGAGCTTTCAGGCGGACAGCAGCAGCGTGTTGCCATTGCCCGGACGCTGGCTCCCGGACCGCGGGTTCTCTTCATGGACGAGCCTCTGTCCAACCTGGACGCGAAACTCCGTCTGGAGATGCGCTCTGAACTGCAGAGACTGCATCTGTCCACCGGGAGCACCTTCGTATACGTGACGCATGATCAGATGGAGGCCATGACGCTGGCCACCCGGATCTGTCTGATCTCCAACGGCGTGCTGCAGCAGTACGATGAGCCTCTCACGGTGTACAACCGCCCGAATAATACTTTTGTGGCGGACTTTGTGGGCAATCCGGCCATCAACTTCATGAACGCCCGGGGAACCCAGCAGCAGGACGGTTCCTTTACCCTGAAACTGCTGGACCGGTACGACGCTGAATTCCGTCCCGGGGAAAAGGTTGAGATCGGGAAATGGTACGAGGAAGCGGAAAAGGAAATCAAAGCTTTCGAGGCGAAGGTGCGTCCCGCGGAGAAGACGAACAAGGATGAACCCTTCAAATATCCCGTTGCCATGGTGGCGGATGCGGAAGAGAAGAAAGACCCGGACAGGAATGATTTCGTGCTGGGCGTGCGCCCGGAATTCGTCCGGATCTGTGATGACGGGCCCATTGAGGGTGAAATCTTCTCCGCCATGCCTACGGGTATGGAAACCACCGTGCGTGTCCGGGTGGGCAACTATCTTCTGACCGGCGTGGTATTCGGCGGTGTGCTGTACAGGATCGGTCAGAAGGTGCGCCTGAATTTTGCCGGGGATGGCACGACCCTGTTCTCGCGGGTGAACGGCCGGCTGGTCGCCTGCGGAACCCTGAATGTAAAGCAGGGCTGAGATTCTGACGAATGACCTGCCCGTTTCCCTTCCCGTGCATGACGGAAAGGATTCGGAAATAAGCGGGACTGCTCCCCACGCGGATGGTGGGGGGCAGTTCTGTTTATCTGAGGGAATTCCGGGAAAGGTCCGTATTCTGCGCGGGAGCGGGGAGATGCGCCTTGGCAGTTCATACGGAGGACCGGAAAGTGATCCGGAGACCTTTCTCATGCCCGGATTGTTTCGTTATTCCTGTGTGCTCTGACGGGACTGCATCCCGGAAGGCAGAGGAAGAGCTGGTGGATTCACTATTGCGGAAAACCACGGCATGGTTGCAGGGGGCGGCATCCGATTCGGGGAAGGTAGGGGGGCATCCTGTCCGGTCCGGGGGAAGGGCTGGAAGAAAGAACATCCGGCTGCTTCTTCGTACAGGAAAGTGTTTCCGAACGGTACTGCCGTGGCCTCAAAGCTGACTTGGAGGTTCCGCGGAATGCAGGATGGGGATGATCATGGCTCTGTTCCCGGTGCGGGGAGATTCCACGGGCAGGGATACGGAAAAGCGCTGTGAGCCAGCAGGAGCACAGGAGACGGTCGTGGGAGGCGCGCATGATGGGATAAACCCGGTTCTTTACTATGAAACCCGACCGCTTGAAAGTCGTGAAAAGGGCACAAACTCCCCCTCCCCAACTGAAGGGGCCAGGTAAATGGCTTGACTTCATTTGGCTTACATATAGCTCCTCAGGACATGAAAGGCAGGTTTCTCTCGAGGTGGCGCCGATATAGCATGGGGATTTACGATGAAACCCGACCGCTCGAAAGTCATGAAAAGGGCACAAATTCCCCCTCCCCACTGAAAGGGCCAGGTAAATGGCTTGACTGTATTTGGCCAACATATGGCTTCCTGGGAGTGCAAGGCAGGTTTCTCTCGAGATGGCGCCGATATGGCATGGGTGTTTGCTTCTAAGGATTCTTTTCGGCAGGCAGTTTCTTACAGGTACAGGGCCTGCGGCTTTTTGATCAGAACTGCCGGGTATGTGATGGCCATGTTCCTGACAATGGGCTTTTCCAGAGATGTTTCCCCTGTCTGAACGGGCTGGCAGGAAACGATAATGGCAGTGGCGAATGAAGGATTGCTGTCGCGTGGAACAAAGATCGGGAGGAGGAAATGAGACATGAAAATGTTTCAGGTATCAACGCTTCAGGCTTTAATGCTTGGATATTCACGCTCAGTCATATCCGTGTCGGAGCTTCTTGGTCACGGCGACACCGGGCTAGGGACATTCGAGGATGTGGATGGCGAGATGATCGTCCTGGACGGAATCTGTTACCGGGCCATGGAAAATGGTGATATCGCAGTAGCAGAGCCGGACCGGGGTGTTCCGTTTTCTGCCATCTGTTCAATGAAAAAGGGCAGGCATGTGGAATTTGGCCCCATGAAGAATATTGAAGAGCTGAAAGTGACACTCAATAATATCATTGAGTCCCACTTTGGCCTTAACAGTATGCACATGGCCCGCATTGACGGGGAATTTGAGATTGTCGATGCCAGGTCGGAATCAGGCTATGAGTCTGTGCACGAGGACCTTAAGTTCATACTCGGTAAAACCCAGAAGGCTTTTCAGTTTGAGAAGATAAAGGGAACCCTTGTCTGTGCCTATTTCCCTGATTACATGGACGGGATTAATGCAGCCGGATGGCATTTGCATTTTATCTCCGATGACAGAAAGCATGGAGGCCATGTATTTGATATTCAAATGAAGTCCGGGAAAGGATGCATTTCCAAAATCAACGCGATCGAAATCAAGCTTCCGGATGAGCCGGTTTTTGACACCTATTCCCTGAAACAGGCGTCGGAAGAGGAGATCAAGGCAGTAGAGCAGGGGAAAGGCAATGCATGATCGGGAAGACGGAAAAGGATCTGTTCCGTCTGCGTGTGAAAGATAAAAAAATAAGCAGACACCGAGGGAGCATCATGCCCATATGGGAACGGTGTGGAGATGGAACACCAGGGAACAGAGCTGTGAGACACCGGGAAACACGGTCCTTATGGCGGTTCATGGGTCCCGGCTGAACTGAAATCCGCCGGCAGGATGAAAGGGCCAGAACACGGACGGAACCGTCCGGAGCCTGAAGGGAAAAACTTCGCGGAAATCTCCACAGTGAATGCCGGATACCTCCCCGGCCGATGCTGCGTGATTAACGCCGGATGATCCGGCGTTTTTTTTTCCGGGCAAAGGTAATGCGGAAAGGGCACATTCAAAGCGACATTCCGGAGGCTCCGGCGGCCGGTTTTACAGGCTGTGTCCCATGAACAGAGCATCCTGAGGTTTCTGAATCCGGCCCCCGGAGAAAGTGCATTTCATGGCCAGGTGTCAGTGGGTGTGCCCTATGATAAATGCGAATCGTCCGGTACTCTGGTCCCGTTTCAGCGTTTTCCGGAGACTCAAAATACGTTCTTTCCGGTTCCTCCGACCCGGCAGAAGAATCGGTGTGCACAAGTCACTTTCGTCCTTCAGGGAAAAAAGCAGCCTGCGGTAAAGGGTCTGCTTCTGCTTTGAGGTAAAGGGGTGCAGGGATTCCGCGGAAACCGGGCCCTGGGTGTCTGGCACAGGAGAACACAGGTCAATTCCTGTGATAAGGGTACCGGGATTCAGGGCAAAGCAGGCTGTCAGTTCCAGCCAGAATCGCATCCCGGTTCCGGAAGGGAGTCATGTTTCAGGCGATAAAAGCCTGAAAACCGAAATTTCCCCATATACCGGTCATGCCCGGCCAGGCGCAGCATGGTCCATCCGGTCGGAATCACGAGGAGGGGGAAGGTCAGGCTCCGGAAGAAGACCGCCTTCTGATGCCCAGACACATGATGACGGCTCCAGCCCCCGCGAAAACCGTCGCGGTGACCAGCAGCGCCGTCACACCATGGGCATCCAGCATCCATCCGCCCAGTGCGGAGGCGAGCACGGCTCCCGCTGTATTGGTCATGGTGAAGAAGGCCTGGCCCTTGACGGCGTCCTGCGGTTCCATGATCCCGGCAATGTAGTAGACAGAGGCGACAGTGATGACGGCGTAGCCCAGCAGCTGAAGGGTCTGAACAAAGTAATAACTCAGGACGTCGGGTACCAGCAGAGTGGCGACACACTTGGCAAGAAACGCGAAGCCGCTGAGCACGAGCCATTTTTCCGCGGACATGCGTTTGAGAAGACGCGTAAAGCCGAACATGATGGGCAGTTCAGACAGTGCGGCGATGGCAACGGCAATCCCCAGGGACTCGCTGTCTCCACCCTTAAAGCTGACAATCTGGAAGGTGTAATTGGTCAGAAGGATATGACTGGAGTAAAGACAGCAGGCAGAGACCAGGAGGATGACAAAGGAAGGGTATTTTCTCAGAAAACTTCCGCCTTTTTCCCGCGGGGCTGTCACGGCGTTTTTCCGGAAGGGAAAGGGAAGGACGCACAGGACAAGGATCAGATAGGCGATGATGGCGGTGACGGGGATGAAGGAGACCCCATGAGTGGAGGATATTCTGCCCATGATCAGGGAGATTACCGCGCAGGACAGGGAGCCGATTCCCCGGGCGATTCCGAAATTCACATAGTGTCCCGCGCCTACCGACAGAGTCCCCAGAGCGTTGGAGAGGGGGGTCATGGTCTGCATGAGCATGAGGGCGGCTCCGTAGGCGGTGATGAGGATCAGGGGCGACTTTCCCACGGCCAGGGGAATGACGGCGGTTACCCCCAGAAAAAGCCCGGTCAGGATCAGGAAGAGAACCTTAACGGAGGGACTGCGGGGCCGGTCGGCATAGGCCCCGAGAATGGGCTGAAAAACAGCCGAGAGCAGGGCCGCGAGGGCTGTCATCAGACCGATGTCGGTGTTGCGGAAGCCCTGTTCCAGCAAGTAGACACTGGCGTAACTGTAGAGAATCGTGAAGTTTGACCAGTAGAATCCCATGATGACGGAGTAGTGGACAGTGAGATGAAGCATCGGAGAAACCTCTCTTCCTGGCGCTTCGAAGGTGTTCCGGGCAGACGGACTCCATGGGCATCCGGGCCCATAAAAAACGGAGATCCCCCCACCGGACGGCGAAATGACGCCGCCCGGCGGAGAATCTCCCTTTCCGCAGGGGAAGGGATTTTCACCTCCCCCTGCGGAGTACGGGAAAAGGCGGAAAGTCAGCCCTTTTTCAGGAACACACGGGCTTCATAGGGCTGCAGTCTGCCCTTCTGATGGGTCGGGTAATTGGAAATGAGTTCTTCCCCGAGATCTTCTGTCTCCATGGGGCAGGGCAGGGTATGCTCCGTCCAGTTCAGCAGAACCGTCAGACGCTGATCGTCCAGCACCCGGGCGTAGGCGTAGACATTGGGATCCTCCTCCAGCAGGGGAACGAATTCGCCGTATACGATCACGTCATGGGTGTGGCGCAGATGGATGAGCTTCCGGTAGTAATGATACACGCTGTCCGGATCCCCCACCTCCAGCTCTGCGTTGATGGCGGGATAGTTGCCGGTGACGGGAAGCCAGGGCGTACCGGTGGTGAAGCCCGCGTTCTTTTCCGCGCTCCACTGCATGGGTGTCCTGGCATTGTCCCTTGCAATGCGCCCGAACCAGCGCATCATGTCCTGGCCGTCCACTAGGCCGGACTCCACCCACTGACGCCAGGCGTTGTGGACCTCCACATCCTCATACTGCTCCAGGCGGGTGAAGTAGGCATTTGTCATGCCCAGTTCCTCGCCCTGGTACACATAGGGCGTGCCGCGCATCATATGGATCATGGTGGCCAGCATCTTGGCGCTTACGGCCCGGAAGAGCTCGCTGTCATTGCCGTAGCGGCTGACCTGCCGGGGCTGGTCGTGGTTGCCCAGATAGACCGAGTTCCAGGCCTTGCCCTGCAGAGCGGTCTGCCAGCGGTTGAAGGCCGCGCGCACGTCCCTGAGAGGCGCCCCGTGATCGCTCCACTTGCCCAGTTCCGTGCCGTCATTGAGCCCGTCATTGTGCTCAAAGGAGAAGATCATGTCCAGTTCCGAGCCGTCCTCATTGGCATAGCGGATCGCGCTGTCCACGGTGCCGCCGGCTTCGCCCACGGTGAGCAGGTCATAGCGGTCCAGGACTTCCTTCCGCATCTCCCTGAGATAACGGTGGGTCGTCTCCGTGTGCATGCAGGAGGACTCAAAGCTGCCGTACAGGGCACCGGGGGCCACAGGGCCGTCATCATAGTTTTCCTTGCCGATCATGCTGATGACATCCATGCGCCAGCCGTCCACGCCCTTGTCGCACCACCAGCGCATCATGTCAAAAACACCTTCCCGGACCTTGGGATTGGCCCAGTTCAGATCCGGCTGTTCCCTGGTGAAGAGATGCAGGTAATACTGACCGCTGGCCTCGTCCTTCTCCCAGGCCGAGCCGGAGAAACAGGAGCCCCAGTTGTTGGGCGGGCCGTCATCCTTTCCGTCCCGCCAGATGTAATAATCCCTGTAGGGATTATCCTTTCCCTTGCGGCTTTCCACGAACCATCTGTGCTCGTCGGAGGAGTGATTCGCCACCAGGTCCATCACCAGCTTCATGCCCCGGGCATGGATTCCCTCCAGCATCCGGTCAAAGTCCTCCATGGTGCCGAATTCCTTCATGATCGCCCGATAGTCGGAGATGTCATACCCGTTGTCATGGTTGGGTGAGGCGAACACCGGAGAAAGCCAGATGACATCCACGCCCAGGTCCCTGAGATAGTCCAGATGCTCCGTGATTCCGTTCAGATCCCCGATGCCGTCTCCGTTGGAGTCGGCAAAGCTCCGGGGGTAGATCTGATAAACCACCGCTTCTTTCCACCAGATACGCTTCTCATTGTTCATCGCATTTTACCTCAGAAAAAAGTCGAAAGGAAAGAGTTACACTGCGGGATGCGGGGGGAGCGGGTTTCGGCCGTCCACAGGGGGACGGTGCAATTGTGCAGAGGAGAAAAGGCTTTTGATCGTCACTACGGCTGGATTCTATCGCCGGG
>CACYGY010000042.1 GCA_902774025.1 uncultured Eubacteriales bacterium | reverse complement strand
GCATGCCGCTTGACAGGTCAGGTCAAGAGTTTATCCGGAAATCGGGCATATGGTCGGCGCTCAATAACATCGGTTTAATATCTAACCGCACAGGTCGAAAAACTGCCGGCGTTAAACCGGCAGTTGCGTTTTCCGGGATTTTCTTCTCTTCCATGGCCGTTCTTCCGCTCCGGCGCCTCCGCCTGTGCATGCATCCGGCCATATCTTCTTTCAGTCCTTCGCGTGATCGATGACGATATGCCCCCCTGTCCAGACCGTCCTGCCGGTCCAGTCTGCATCCGGATCCCTCCAGAAGGGATCATCCGGCGCAAGCCCCAGGGGCAGGAATACTGCGCTGCAGAGATACAGGCTGCCGATGTTGATATACATTTCCCCCAGCTCCGGCTGATATCCGGCCACGCCCGGCCGGAGCCACCCCTCTGCGTCAAACATATCCGGCATGGACATGACGCGACGGATCACTGCGGTCAGTCCGCACCGCACCCCCGCGGGCGTCAGGTGCTCCTCCAGCATGTGTTCCAGCGCAGCCTGGGAAAGCATCTGGAAGGCGCCGAAACGGTAGCAGATGGACCGTCCCACCACGGGATAGCTGCCCTCCGGTCCGATCATCCGTTCCAGGATGGAGGCGTATCTTGCCGCCCTGGCATTCACCTCTGTGCGCATCCCTTCGATTTCCGGATGGTCCGCGTGCAGAAGATTAACCAGATCCACATACATGGGCTGGATGACGAAGCTGTTGTAGTAATCCCAGTGGAAGGCCGGACCGTCCCCGTAAACGCCGTCCCCCAGATACCACTCCCGGAAAGCGCGCAGTGCCGTCAGCACGCGCATGATATCGTATTCCTCCCCCAGGACACGCAGTCCCGCCTCCACCATGGCGGAGAAAAACAGCCAGTTGCTGTTGTATGCCGCGATTTTCCTGGAAGCGCGGAAAGCTTCCGCCACATTCTTCCGGGTGTGGACGTCCATGGCCGCGGCAACGGAAACCGGAGCGCGCAGCAGGGCATGCGCCAGAAAAGCCGTATCCACCAGAGGCTGTCCATCCCGGTCAAAAACCATGAAATCCGGAGATGCTTTGTCCGTTGCCCGTTCCAGGCAGACCTGCACCTTTTCCCGCCAGACTTTCTGGATTTCCCGTTCCTCCCCCTCCAGCCGGTCAGGATTCACTTCCAGCCACGGAGCCAGCCCCAGCATGCTCCGGCCGAAGGCTTCCAGCGGGGCAAAGGCAGCCCGGTCCGGATGATAATCCAGGGGCATGCACTGTTTCAGTTTTCCTTCGGACAGGTAGTCAAGCACCGGTCCGACAATCTTCAGCATTCCTTCCAGCCATTCACGGCGAGTATTCAATGAAAAGCCCCCTTACCTCATGTCGTCCGGATACCAGAACAGCATTTCTTCACCGCTCAGCCGGCCGACGGCTTCGGCAAAGAAATAATCGGAATAAACCATGGTGATGTGGCGTCCCTTCAGATCATGGTAGGCCGATGTATTCTTCGTAAAGATCAGCGGAGAATCTTCACTCCAGTCCGCCGCGTCCCTTTCCTGAGCCTTCAGGATGCTGACGGCGGCGCTGAAGTAGGCCGGCGCCTCTCTCTCAGGCACCAGCCGGGACAGTTCCAGAAGTCCGCAGGCTGCGATGTTGCCCGCCGCGTTGTCCCGAAGAACCGGTTCCGGGGTCTGGCGGAAATCGCATCTGGGCAGCCAGTCGTCCGCGCACTGGGAGATGAAGTAATTCGCCACCCGTTTGGCCGTTTCCAAGTATTCCGCTTTGCCGGTATGGAGATAGCTGAGGGTAAAACCGTACAGCGCCCAGCTCTGTCCCCGGCTCCAGGCGGATCCGCTTTCGAATCCCTGCCCGCCCGGATTTTCCAGAAAATCCCCTGTTTCCGGGTCAAAAACGACGATGTGGTTGCAGCTTCCGTCCTCCCGGACGAAATGTTTCATCGTCATATCGGCATGGGCCATGGCCATCAGGCGGAAGCGCGGGTCACCCGTCTGTCGGCTGGCCCAGTACAGCAGCGGAAGATTCATCATGCAGTCCACAATGGCCCATCCCTCCCGGTGGAAGGACGCGTCCCAGTTGTTCCAGGCGCGGATGAAACCGTTGGGATTGAAACGGCTGGCCAGCATATGCGCGGCAAAAAGCGTCCGCTCAAGACTGTCTTCGTTCCTTTCCATCTGATAGCGCACGCCTGAATGAATCAGCCACATGAACCCCACATCGTGATCCAGCTTCCGGAAACGGTAGAGTGCCTGATCCAGCGCCGCTTCGGCGCGGACGGCCTCCTCCCGGTACAGGGCATCCCCGGTCATCCGGAACATCTGCCACATCAGTGCCGGCCAGAAACCGTTGGTCCACCAGTTGATATCGGTGGGCGTAAAACACCCGTTTTCTGTGGTATACGGGATAAAGGACAGACCCCGGGCTGCCTCCACGCTGCGGCGGAGCTTCCGGTCCAGATTCTCGCGGACACGCTCCAGCCATCCCCGGTCTGTCAGCTGCTGCACCGGATCAAACTGCATCAAAGTCATTCCTCCCCTCTTCATAACAGGTCCTCAGCTCTTCATAACAGGTCCTCAGCCCTTCACGGATCCGATCATCACGCCGGTGACGAAGTATTTCTGCACAAAGGGATAAATCAGGAGAACCGGAACCACGCTCACCATAATCAGTGCGTACTTGATCACGGCTGCCAGATCGGCCAGACGCGCCTGAAGCTCCGGATCGGAAACGGTGGACGGGTCGATGTTGGTGGACATCAGAATCTCCCGCAGGAACAGCGTGAGGGGATACAGGTTCTTCTCGTGCAGGTAAATCATGGCGTTGAAATAGGCGTTCCAGTGTCCCACCGCGTAGAACAGCGTCAGCACGGCGATGATCGCCTTGGACAGGGAAAGGACGATACTGAGATAATACCTGATATCCGAGCATCCATCAATCTGTGAAGCTTCCAGCAGTTCATGGGGAATCGAGTTGACGATGAAGGTTCTGGCCACAATCATGTGCTGATGGGCGGTCTTCCTTCGGAAGAGATGCTGCATCGGGGGAAAAAGTGTCCACCCTATATTTTCACAAAAGCCGATCAGATGGGGATCCTTCCCCTGATCCGGGAATATGATCATCTGGCCGGTCTTTCGGAACCGGTCAGGACCGTCATTGTGGGAGCCGTCACGGAATGCATTCTCTCCCGTTATCTGCTGTGCGCGGCCAACGCCGATGTCCTTACGAATGTTCAGCCATATCACAAGGGCGGAAAGGAGATCGCGCCCATTCTTTCCTACATTCACCGGAATGTGACGGAACAGATCACCCTGGATGATCTGTGCAGCCGTTTTCACCTTTCCAAGGGCAAGCTGAACACGCTGTTTCACCGGCAGATGGGAACGACCACCATGGAATACATTATCCGCCGGCGGGTGCATTATGCCCGGCAGCTGCTTCTGAACGGAATTCCGGCCTCTCAGGCCTGCTTCGCCTCCGGTTTCAGCGATTACACAAGCTTTTACCGCGCTTTCAGAAAACACCTGGGGCTCTCCCCTGCCTCAGAGCTGCGCGGCCCGGCCAGAAATCCGTCCCAATCCTTTTATCTGGATGGCGAAAGTGAAAAAAGCGGCGGCGGGGAACCCGGCACAGACCGTCCGCCTTCCATCTGGACGGTCAACTAGGCGACCTCCGCCACCGAAATCGATATCAGTATTCTCAGGGACCTGTAAGCGCCTGATTCAGATACCCCGAAAAAAGAGAAAGACTCATCCCCGGCTCATTTCTGCCCCGGTTTCTGTCATGCCGCCGGGGTGAAGGACGGGATGCGGTCTTTCTCTCTGTTCAGGGTCTGCAGCGGTTACAGGGCTTGTAGCGATGTTCAACTGCTTCCTCGCGGGTATAGAACTCCACCCTGTTCTTTTCCTTCATTTCCCGGACAGAGGCGCAGGAGGGGCGATGGAAGACCCTGGAATTTTTGTTGCCGATATACGCAGGTTCTGCCGGCCTGGTCACGGTTTCTTCCCCGGCCATGGAACGGTCGGAGGATTCCGCTGTGTAGAGCATGAGGTCTGCGCCGTCATAACTGCAGAAACCGGAAATGAAGTGTCCCGTTTCATAATAGCCGATCTCAAGAGACCCGTCCTCCCAGTAGGTGGCGCCCTCGCCGTGCATCAGACCGTCCTGCCAGTTGCCGATGTAATGCCAGCTGAAGCCGTTCGGGCTGGCGGTGACGAAGATTCCGTATCCCTGTGGCCGTCCGTTTTCGATGTTCCCGGTGTATTTTCCGGCACGGGTCTGATCGTCAATGGTCAGCTGATAGTCCATCTGCGTGACGGATTCTGCCAGAGCGGCAGAGAACAGGAGCAGCACAGCCATCAGGACAGACACCAGTTTCCGCATGATATCACTTCCTTACAGTTCATCCATGACCGGGCACCGGTCTGAGAAGACCGGAGAATCAGCTCACGGCTCTGACCGTCCATGAATTCAGAGGGGCATGGGTCCCCGTCTTTCCGGAAAGAGATCTGCGCAAGCCTTCTCCTTCCTGACGCCGGTCCTGCGCTTTCCCTTCCATCTCATCCCTGAATGCCTTCCGCTGTTTCAGCGCTTCCGGACACGGGGATCGCCCGTCCCTGCGCTACCATTTTCCGTTCTTCTTTGTCATTTCAAAACTCAGGGATTCACCGTTGCTTCTGCACAGGATCGTCCCGAGCCTGTCGGTCCGGAAGACGGAAACGTTCATGTGCTCGAGCCTCATCAGCGTTTCCTCTGCCGGATGACCGTACCGGTTCCCTGCGCCGACACTGATCACGGCACAGGCCGGATGGACCGCCTCCAGGAATGCCTGGCAGGTGGAAGTGGCAGAACCGTGATGCCCGACCTTCAGGAGGGTGGCTGACAGATCCGTGCCGCTTTCAAGAAGATCCTGCTCTGCGTCCCACGCAGCGTCCCCGGTAAAAAGGAAGGATGTGTTCCCGAAGACAATCCGGGTCACCAGAGACTGGTCATTCATGTCCCACTCGCCGGAGGGTTCGGAGAGGAACGTGACCGATGCACTCCCCAGCATGAAGGCATCGCCGCGGTGCGGAACCGTAATCTCCGTCCCCTGCTCATCCAGCTTCTGCAGGAAATCGCGAAAGCCCTCCCCGTCAAATTCCGTCACCGGGGAATAAACGGTACCGGCAGCACAGACCGTAAGCGCCGTGGCCAGGCCTTTCACATGGTCATCATGGGGATGGGTGGCAATGACATAGTCCAGACGGTCCAGGTGCAGTGTTTCCGTCAGATATGAGTACACGAGGCGGTTTGCATTTCTGTCTCCGCCGTCAATCATGAGCGTCTGTCCCCCGCACTGGAGGATGGCGGCGTCTCCCTGACCGACATCCAGGAAATGGACAGTCAGCGTTTCCGAAGCGGTGCCTTCCCCGCTGGCGCACAGTACCGGAAGGAAGAGGATGCACAGCAGAAAACACAGCAGGCGTTTCATGGTCAGCTCTCCCTTCATTTTCCGGTTCTGTTTCTGACCGGCCTGATCCATCACGCGGCAAAGGCCGTCCGTGAACGTTCCAGATTCCGCTTTCCGGGATCCGCAGGCCGGCGCAGTCCCGGGAAAACAGGGAAGAGGTCTCTTCCGCATCAGACAGGGAATCCTGCCGTCGCTGCTCCGCCGGATCACTGCCGCATCGCGGCTTCTGTCTTCTGACCACTGTACTTGCCATGACGGTCCCGGCACAATCCCTGACGCTGCATTCCCCTGACAGGGAATGATGCCTTCCTGTCAGGGTGCGGAAAATGCGTCAGCCGGAATCAGGGCTTCCGCCATGTCCCGCTCACGCGTACCGAAATATACTAACACCTTTTCAAAGGGGCGTCCATGCGTACCTCTGCATTCACGTGCACAGGTTTTCAAAACAGAGCTGCAGCGGAAACATGTCGAAGCGTATACCTGTATTTTCTGAGTGCCAGTCCTGCTTTGATCTGATCCAATCATCCCCGTACAGGAGGATGATTTCGGTGAAAAAGAACGAACTGCCCGCTGCTGCGAATGAGGCAAAGATCGGGATCAGCGATCAAACAGACGAATTCATGGAGGCTTTGGAACAGGGCACGGGCTGAAGGCCGTAATCCCGCCGGATATGACACCTGGAGCTGATAAGCTTCCCTTCAAAGGATCACCTCAAATGATGCCGGATATCGCCCGCCGCGCAATTCATGCTTCTTCCCATGAAACGCTGCAGAGGACATATCAGGAGGATTGGAGCATTGAAATCAACGATGATCATATCCGGCGTATTCCGAATTATGTCGGGCAAATGCGCTCTTTCCACTCCTGACCCAATTTTCAGTCTGTCTTTTTGGGTCGTGCCGCAATTTCGCTGAACCTTCTCTCACGATGTCCTTCCATTCTTCAACCTGCCGGTCGGGCGTTGAAAGCTTAACTTAACGCCTGTATCCGCTGCAGAGCTGATGGTTCGGGCCTGACGAAAAGACATTGTTTTTTCCATGTAATGAGCGCTGAAGGGATTTCACGGGAAATCCGGATCATGCCGTCTTCCCCGCAGATCCCGGATCCGGGTGAAAGGATCAGACCGGTCTCTTTCATGCCCGATTGTTTTAGCGTCAGTCACCGCTATGGTCCAGCAGATGTTTTTCCATGCAGATTCGGACCTGATCAGAGCCTTCTTCCAGATGCGAAAGGAAGGTAATGATCATCCTTTTCCCGGGGAGAACGTAACATTTCTGTCCCCATTTCCCATTCATGCTGAACCCGTCACGGTATTTCCAGAAGAAGTAGCCGTATCCGCCTTCGCGATTCATCTGCTGTACGGAAGTCGCTGCCTTCACGTAAGCATGCGGGACAATCTGTCTGCCCGAAGCTTTCCCTCCGCAGGAGAGCAGCAGACCAATGCGGCTCAGTTCATTGACTGTCAGTTCCATTCCGGACGCTCCGTAAAAGAATCCTTCCGGGCTGAACTGACAGGGAGGATCCGGAATCTCCAGCGGAGCAAACAGCTTCCGGTTCAGGTATCGGTCCAGTCTTTCGTTTACGGCTGTGGACACAGCCACGCCTGCCAGATAGGCCGGTACATTGCTGTAGGAAAAGGTTCGCACTTCCGGATGATTCAGTGGAATGCCCAGTGCCTCCGCCAGCCAGTCCCTGCCGGAAAGGCGGAAGGGAAAGCCGCCCACTGACATGGTCATCAGCCGGGTGAGCGTAATCTGTTCGTACACTTCCCGCTGATCCCTGCTCATTGCCTGCACATATTTCCCGGGGAGGTACCGCAGCACGCTGTCGCATTCGTTCAGCAGTCCCTCCTCCATCGCCATGCCGGCAGCGACTGAAACCATGGACTTGGTCACGGAATAAACCGGGTAGCGCGTACGCTCTGTGTCTCCGAATGCATCCGTTCGTTTTCCATTCTCCCACAGTTCCAGACCGTACACCGGCCACCCGTGTTCCCGGATTTCTTCAACAAAGCCTGCAAAATCCGGCCTTTTCATCGCTTATCCCCCCTCCTTCCCTGTGATGCAGGGCAGATTCAGAATCGGAGCCTGTGTTCTGCTTCCGGCGGACATGCCCGTCCTGACAGGGATGCCCGGTTTTCGCCGGATCATCGTCACGCTCAGCACAGCTGAGGCTTTTGCCTCCTCCGCTTTCTGTTTCCCCCGGTCTTCATCTTCCCTGTCCGGAATCTGCTTCCTTTTCAATCTCTGCGAAAAGCAGAATCTTCCGCTCACTTCTTTTACGGATGAAGCCGTCCTGCATCCATTGACCGATTCCTGTTCCGTCCTTCGCGTTTTGCGGATCCCGCAGGCAATGCCGTTCATCGCTTTGCCGACTGCCCTACGACAGAGCACACCCGGTACAGGCCCGGCATGAGCCTGCCCTCAGCTCCGCACCTGTTGTTTTCGTCACAGACGAAAAAATTCCTGTCCGGCGTACAGTCGAAAGAGGAATGAGGGATCTGCCCGGTTCTGATGCCTGTCCGGAACGGGAAGCGAATGCTGCCAGTCCCTCTGTCCGCCACGCCCGGACGCGGGATCATCGAAACGGAAGGAGGGATGGAAATAAAGGAAGGAACCGGGAAGCACATCCCATGAGAAACTGCGCCCTGAGCCGGAACGATCCTTTTCCATCCATATCCGGGTGTAAAACGGAACCTGCATTCGGTCCGTTCCCTCCATGGATCGGGCGCCATACTGCTGTTTTGCGCTTTCCGTCGCAGAAACCAGACGGAAACGCAAAGCCCGGGAAGAATCCGGAGGAGCGCAT
Organism: uncultured Eubacteriales bacterium; assembly: GCA_902774025.1. Classification (GTDB taxonomy): domain Bacteria; phylum Bacillota; class Clostridia; order Christensenellales; family Aristaeellaceae; genus UBA2943. The sequence continues at coordinate 18,454 of CACYGY010000042.1, read as the reverse complement.
ATGAAAAAGCCGGTTTCCCTTTTCCTGGCCCTGTCGCTTCTGTCGGGTCTTCCGGCCGTTCCCGCGATGGCAGACGGCTTTACGGCCGGCCAGCTGTCCTTTCTGAATCTTTCGGAAGAGGATCATGACCCGCTCAATATCACCATGCAGATGCCCCGGATCAGGCTTCTGTTCCTGCACGGCCAGTGGGTGGCGGAAGAAGGCGCCCCCGTGACCGGCAATGCCTCCTTCCGCGATGATGACACGCTGAACTGTCTGCTGCCGGGACTTCAGACGGGAGAAGTCAGCAAATACCTCTGCTCCATCCATGACGGGCTGATGATCCGGGAGGAGTACCACCCGGAAAAGGTCAGGCGCCGCCGGAATCGCCGTGAACGTGATGAATGACGGCTGTTCCTTCCTGCTCGGGACGCGCAGATCACCGCCATGAAAAAGGACGGCACCCTGCGGCCGCGGATCGATGAACACATCATCAGGGCGTCGGAAGGCAGGGAACCGGTTTCCATCGAATCCGCACAGTCCGAAGGAGAATCCCATCCTGGCCGGCGTAACGTGCGACCTGCCCCCCATGGACCATGTGTCCCCTGCCTTGCCGGATTCAACACTGCGGTGCCGGCGGAAAACATCGAACCATGCAGGTGGACAGCATCGGCCGGTCCCCGGTTCTGCCCGAAGGCAGTGCGGACATGGTCTTCCGGACCCGGGGCATGTCAGCGCATGCGCGAAGGTGGCCTGTCCGGTAAAGAGGGAATCGAAGCACTGAACTCCGGAAAACACTGACAGATGAGGAAATCACCGTCCCGGAGGAAGCCCTGACGCCGGATCCGGAAGAAATCGGGCAAAGGACCTCCCGCGAGTTGCCCGACGGCACGATCATCACCCTGCCGTACTTCAGTCCGGGTGTGCCTGAAGGAAGCTCCGTAACCCGAATCTGTACAGAGCTTTTCGAGGTTACACGGAAAAAACGGCTCAATCCTGCGAATCAGGCGTTTGAGCCGTTTTTTGATCCCCTGCGGGGCCGATGCATAAGCTGCGCAGGCCGGGAACCGGTCCGGACTGCAGGGGAACCGGAGACACTTCCTGCCATTGACTGCGGTCCCCGGGCCGTTTTCTCTCCGGATTCGCCGTACCCGGGCCCGTCCTCCCTCGCCGCCCGGCCGCTGCGAATCCCCGGGGTCCGGCAATGGATGCTTTCATGAAGCCGCAGCATCGGAATGGATCCCGGTGTCTGCATTCGGGAAAGTTTCCCCGATGCCCTCAGCGGAAATGCAGCAGGTGCGTTCCGGCCCGATTCACCGTGCCTGGTCCCGCTTCCGGCCTCCGACGAACCGATGAAGCGCGTCGGCACCCAGACAGAGCAGCACGGTGGCCGCCATATCCGGCAGCGTGTTTCCCACCGGCATGTCCACGTGCATCAGGAAACGGTACAGAGCGAACCCCATCCCCCAGATCAGCAGATTCCGCAGATCAAACGCACTGTCCCCACAGTCCCGTTTCAGGAGAAAATGATCCGCGATCTGAATGGCGATCATGGGGGCGAAGACCGATCCGATGAGATACAGAAAGTCGGTAATATCGTCCATGGGAAAGATGATTGCCCCCAGAGTGCCGATCACGGCAGTGCCCACGGCAACCCATTTGCCTTTCAGCCCCTTCATCAGGCTCTCGCTGGAAACACCGGCTGAATAGGCGTCCATAAAGGTGGTGGTGACCGTGGACAGCACGATGATCAGCAATCCGGCAATTCCCAGGCCGGACCGGATAATGATCACGGCGATGTCGCTTTCCCCGGCAAAGATGGAAGCGCCCATGCCGATCACATACATCCAGCAGCTCACCAGTCCATACACGGCGCTGCTCACCAGCGTGGACAGGAACGGCTTCTCCGCTTCCCGGGTATAGTCGCTGATCAGCGGCAGCCAGCTCAGGGGCATCGCCACCGAAAGCTCCACCGCCGCGCCGAAGCTCATGGCTTCCTCCGCGCCTACGGACATGCCCCCGTTGCGGAAGATCACCACGCTCAGCACAATGGTCAGTCCGAACAGGGCGGTCATGGCCACAATGTTCAGTTTCCCCAGGTTTTCTATGCCGATCAGGATCCAGAGGATAATCAGTCCCCCGATCACCAGGCACCATACCCACTTTCCTGCCGACAGCACATGATCCGCCGCCAGGGCCCCGTCGTAGATCATGATGGCGGTCCATCCCAGAAGCTGCAGCACGTTCAGGGCCGCAAACAGTCTGGCGCCGTACCCGCCGAAGCTCAGCTTCACGGTTTCCATGGCGCTTTTCCCGGTGCGGCCGCCGATCATGCCCGCCGCAAAGAGCATCGCGCAGCCGATGACATGCCCGATCAGAATCGCCAGCAGCCCCCGCCCGAATCCCAGAGGCGCGTAATAGGTGCCCGTCAGGATTTCCGCCAGGGAAACGCCCGCGCCGAACCAGATCAGTCCGTTGCTGAAAACGGAGGTTTTCCTCTCGCTCATTTGCCCGGCGCCTCCTCCGCAAAGCGCCCGGTCAGGGCAAAGTTGTGGGCCATGGGACCGCTGCCCGCGCCCAGGTCCAGCATGAAGGCCAGGGCGCCGGAAATGTATTCCTTGGCCCGGCTCACGGATTCCTCCAGGCTGAATCCCTTGGCCAGGTTCGCCGCGATGGCGCTGGACAGGGTGCATCCCGTGCCATGGGTATTGGGATTCTGAATCCGTTTTCCATGGAACCACTTCAGTTTTCCGTCCGCATACAGCAGATCATTGGCATCGTTCACCGCGTGTCCGCCCTTGAGCAGGATCGAACTCCCGTAGGCCTTTCCGATTTCGGCCGCTGCCTTTTCCATGTCCTGCTGATCCCGGATTTCCCGGCCCCACAGCACCTCCGCCTCCGGAATGTTGGGCGTGAGGACGGTGGCAAGGGGAAAAAGGCATTCCTTCAGCGTGGCCACCGCCTCATCCGCAATCAGTTTCGCCCCGCTTGTGGCCACCATGACAGGATCCACCACCACGCATTCCATCCGGTAGAAGGTCAGCTTCCGGGCGATCACCCTCACCAGCTCGGAGGAAGCCACCATGCCGATCTTCACCGCGTCCGGCCTCAGGTCCGTGAAGACGCTGTCCAGCTGCTGCCCGAGGAATTCGGGCGTCACCTGGAAGATTCCCTGTACGCCGGTGGTGTTCTGGGCTGTCAGGGCCGTGACGGCGCTCATGGCGAATACACCGTTCATGGTCATGGTTTTCAGATCAGCCTGAATTCCGGCGCCTCCGCCGGAATCGCTTCCGGCGATTGTCAATACTTTTTTCATTCCCGTGTCCTCCGTATTGATTTTCTTACGCGGCAGAGAGTGGTGCCCCCGGTCTGCCGCGGGTAATTCATGCGGGATTTCCGATTTCCGGAATCCTTTCCATCTCCAGGAAACTCCGGAGATAGAAGCTGCTTGAGCGGCGGATCTCCTCCTGCCCTGCCGCACTGAGCTCGTCATAGACGCCCACCGTCCTGAATCCCGCTTTCCCGGCGGTCAGCAGCGCGTGCAGCGAGTCCTCAAACACCAGTGTGTTTTCCGGCCGGCTCCCGATCTCCTCCGCGGCCCGCAGGTAAACATCCGGTGCCTGTTTTCCCACCCCCACATCCGAGGTGGTGACGATGCACTCAATGAAAGCATCCAGACCGAAGCGCTTCAGGACCGCACAGGTCAGTTCCCGGTCCGTCACGGTGGCCACCGCCATGGGAATCCCCATCCCCGCCAGTTTCCGGATCCCCGCTTCCACGCCCTCCTTCAGGGGAATCACGCTCAGATAGAGCTCCTTCATGGCGCTGTTGACGCCCTGAACGATCTCATCCGGCGTCTGTTCAAGCCCGTATTCCTTCTGCAGATATGCTGCCGCTTCCGGCACGGTCATGGTAAAGAGCCGCTGACCGATCCCCGGGGGCGGATTCCTGCCCATTTCCCGAAGAAACAGTTCCGGTGCCCGGTCCCAGTAGCCGGTGGAATCCACCAGCGTTCCGTCCAGGTCGAAAATCACCCCGGTGATCATACACCAAGCTCCCTCCGTACGGCATCCCGCAGTTCCCGGGCCGCCTGCTCGATATCCGGTGCGGCAAAAATCCCGCTGACCACCGCCACCCCGTCAATCCCGCTGCCGGCAAGGGCGTGGAGATTCTCCCGTTTGATCCCCCCGATGGCCACCACCGGGATCTTTACCGCGCTGCAGATGGCTTTCAGCTCCTCCCGGGACACGTCATCCGCGTCGGGCTTGGTTCCGGTGGAAAACACCGCGCCCACCCCCAGACAGTCCGCGCCGTCCGCCTGGGCTTTCAGCGCCTGCTCCACGGTCTGTGCGGAAACGCCCAGCATCCTGTCCGGCCCGATCCGCCGGCGCACTTCTGCCGCAGGGGCGTCATGCTGGCCGATATGCACCCCGTCCGCCCCGCAGGCAATGGCGATGTCCACATTGTCGTTGATAAACAGCGGCACCCCGTATCGCCTGCAAAGCGCCCGGATTTCCAGGGCTTCCCGAAGGAAGGCCTCCCCGTCCAGCTCCTTTTCCCGCAGCTGAATGCAGGTGGCGCCGCCCCGGATCGCCGCTTCCACCTGTTCCGCAAGGGTCTGTTCCCCAAGCCATGCCCGGTCCGTCACCGCGTAGAGCGGCATCCACTTCCTATCGCATTTCATACTTTGCGCCTCTCTCAAGCTGTGTTGCGGTCAGACGGAAGACCGCGTCGATCAGGTCATTCCGATAGGTGCTGTTCCCGTCCTGCTCCCCGAGCCTCTCATGGGCGATCTCACCGCAAAGGCCCATGGCGATCACCGAGGTGCACACTGCCTCAAACACATTGTCCGGATTGGCCACTGCAAAGGCCGTGGTCATGGCGGAAAGCATGCATCCCGTTCCGGTAATCCGGCTCATCATGGGATGGCCGTTGCGGATCAGACATACCCGCTCCCCGTCGGTGATCAGGTCGGTGGCACCCGTGATGGCGATCACCGCCCCCGTCCTCCGGGCAAAAGCTCTGGCAAAAGCGATCACGCTGTCCAGATTCTCCGGATTGACCTGGTCCGCTTCACTGGCATCCACGCCCCTGGTGCCGGCTGTCCCCTGAGCCAGGGCCCTGATCTCGGAAATATTGCCCCGGATCACGCTGAAGCGGACCTCCCGGATCAGCTGCTCCGCGGTCTGTGTGCGCAGCCGGGATGCCCCGGCGCCCACGGGATCCAGAAGCACGATATGCCCCAGTTCATTGGCCTTTTTCCCGGCCAGGAACATGGAGGGGATCGTGTTCCGGTTCAGGGTCCCGATGTTGATGTTCAGCCCGCCGCAGATGCTGGTGATATCCTCCGCCTCCTCCGCCTCATCGGCCATGATGGGGGATCCCCCGCAGGCCAGCAGAATATTGGCGCAGTCGTTCACGGTCACATAGTTGGTGATGTTGTGCACCAGCGGCGCCTTTTCCCGTACATTGCCCAGAATCTTCTCAAAGTCCATCATATATGCTCTCCTTCCTTCAGCCTGGACTGTATGATCAGCAGGATTCCCTGCCCGACCGTGATCTCAGCGGCATCCTCCCGCCAGGAATTGCTGACGCCCAGAGGATAGGTGCCGGTCAGCGTCAGATGCGCGCCCTCATATTTGGTCCCCCGGATGGTCACATCGCTGCACCGGTCCGTCAGGGCAAACAGGGACAGAGACCACCCTTCCCGCCGGGGAATCCGCCATGTGCCCTCCGGCACGGCCCTTGCCAGGGTGTCCTCCCCGGAAAGGCAGACCCGGATGCCCCGCTCCGCCAGCCATCCCGCCGTCTGCAGGTTGGCCAGTGTGTGATCCAGCCTCCCCCCGAAGCAGCAGCCGATGTTCACCTCGCGGTATCCCTTCTCCGCCGCCCGCCGGGCCGCCAGCATGGTGTCCGTATCGTCCTTCTCACTGGGAAAGCGCTCCAGGGGGACCGGGGTCACCGGTACCGGCGCGGAATCAAAATCCCCCAGGATCAGATCCGGCACAATTCCCATTCTCTCCGCCCATAGATATCCCCGGTCGCAGGCGATGACATACTCCGCCTCCCGCATTTCCTCGGGAATTTCGCAGTATGCACCCCCGGCGATGATCAGACATCGTCCGCTCATAAAGCGCCTCCGAAAAAAAAGTCACCCTGCAAACAGGGTGACTGCACAGCAAACACGTTCATGGCCTCTCCCTACGCCGGCATTACCCGGATCAGGTAAAGGGTCGAAGCTGCCCGCTTCCTCTCAGCCTGCCACACAAGCTCCCCTGTCGCCGGGCATTGTACATCAAATGTCGCTGACGCGCAAGACGTTTCCCGCTTTTTCCCTGTGGGCGCCGCAGGCCCCGGGTTTCACCGTTCTCTCTTTTTTTCCCGGTTCCCGGACATTCCCGGTCATACGGCAGTTTACCTTCTGTTTCTCCCGGAATCCTTTCTTTTTCCGCAGCGCCCCTGCTTCGCAATTGCATTCAAGTGCGTTAAAATATAGAATAACTGCGAAAAACTGCAGAGCAGCCCTCCCGTGAAAGCCCCGGCCGGAAAAGAGCAGGGCCTCAGCGGGACCGGACAGCGGAAAGGAGCAAGAAAGAGCCCATGAAAAAAGCTCTCCTGTTCATCCTGTGCCTGGGTACGATGCTTCTGACCTCCTGCGTCCATGAATATTCCCGCAGCGCGTCGGTTCCCAACCGGGAAAAGCCCATTGTCTGGTTCAACAACCAGCCCGCCAACAGCCTGAGCGGAGAGCTGGATATGGACGCGCTGTCCTTCAACGACAAAACCTGGTATGTGGGGAACAACGCAGCCCAGGGCGCGGAACTGCAGGGGCAGATGGTGCTGGATTACCTGCACGCCCACGGGGAAGGCCTGGACCGCAACGGCGACGGGATCATCGGATACGTCCTGCTGATCGGGGACATCGGGCATAACGACTCCATCGCCCGCACCCGCGGCGTCCGGAAGGCGCTGGGGACCGCAGTGCCCGATTCCGTGCAGGGGCTGACGGTCATTCAGGACGCGGACGACATCTATTCCCTCCCCATCGGGATCAATCTCGACGGAAACTCACTCCATTCCGTGGACGGCTCCATCACCATCGACGGGGTGACCTATATTCTCCGGGAGCTTGCCTCCCAGGAGATGAAGAGCATCTCCGGCTCCACCTGGGACGCCGCCACCGCGGCCAATATCTTCGACACCTGGAGCACCTCCTTCGGCGAGCGGATCGACGTCATCGTTTCAAACAACGACAGCATGGGGATGGCGGTCTTCAACGCCTGGGCCCGGAAGAACGGAGTGCCTGTGTTCGGTTACGACGCCAATCCGGACTGCGTGGAGGCCATCGTCGACGGCTTTGCCGGGACCATCAGCCAGAACGCCGACATCCAGGCCTACATGATCCTGCACCTGATCCGCAACGGACTGGACGGCGCGGACCCCATGACCGGCATTGCCTTTCCGGACGAGGCCGGCAACGTCGTTCCCGAGGGCATGTTTGTCTTCCGGTCTGCGGAGCGGAGCTTTTACGCCAACAGCAGCATCGTCAATGCGGAGAATGCACAGGATTTCGCGGATTCCTTCCGGCCAAGCCCCGCCTTCATGCACAGACTGGACCGGGGGGAAACGCTTCCCAACCGGATCTGGGTGGATTTCCCCAACAACAATGATTTTTATTACAACGGCACCTTTGCCGCCCAGTTCAGCAATTACGACGATATACTGAACCTGGAGCTGCGGATCGTCCGGGGGGACGGGCTGACCGAATCCAGCGTTGTGGACCGCCTGGTCAATCCCCAGGACTTTGAGGCCTTCGCCCTGCTGATGATCAAGAAGGACAACGCTTCTGCCTACATTTCCAGGTTCCGCTGAGGGCCTTTCCCGGCAGAGGACCAAGTCAGGCAAAGGAGACAGGAGAAATGATCAAGTCTGAACCACGGATGCAAATCGATGCGGGAGGTGCGGGTGAAGATCACGGACCGGCGGGAACGGTCCTGTCGATCCGCTCCCTGAGCAAGGCCTTCGGACGGACCCGTGTGCTGGACCGGGTCAGCCTCGACGTGCGCGAAGGCTCCGTTCTGGGCCTGATGGGAGAGAACGGGGCCGGCAAGTCCACCATGATGAAGTGCCTCTTCGGCATGACCCAGCGGGACGACGGGAAGATCTTCCTGAGCGGAAGGGAGGTCCATTTTTCCACGCCCAGGGAGGCACTGGAAAACGGGATCGCCATGGTCCACCAGGAACTGAACCAGTGCCTGGAGCTGAACGTGCCGGACAACCTGTTCCTCGGCCGCTTTCCCAAAACCGCCCTGGGCACCGTGGACGAGGCCCGGATGGAGCAGGAGGCCGCGAAGCTCTTCCGAAGGCTGAACATGACCGTGGACCTGAAATCGCCCATGAAGACCATGTCCGTTTCCCAGCGGCAGATGGTGGAAATCGCCAAAGCCATTTCCTACAACGCCAGGCTCATTGTCCTGGACGAGCCCACCTCCTCCCTGACCGTCCGGGAGGTGGACAGACTGTTCGAAATCATGCGCGCCCTGAAGGCCCAGGGCGTCTCCTTCATCTATATTTCCCACAAGATGGACGAGATCTTCGAAATCTGCGACCAGGTGTCGGTGCTCAGGGACGGCAGGCTCATCTGGACAAAGGACACCCGGGACACGGACATGGGTGAACTCATCACCGCCATGGTGGGCCGGCCCCTGGAGAACCGTTTTCCCCCCGTGGACAATGTCCCGGGAAAGGTCGTCCTCTCCCTGGAGCGCCTCTGCACCCGGACGAATCCCCGGCTGAAGAACATCACCTTCTCCGTCCGGGAGGGGGAAGTCTTCGGCCTGTACGGTCTGGTGGGCTCCGGGCGCACGGAAATCCTGGAAACGATCTTCGGCCGGATCCCCCGGGCAGCGGGACGCATCCTCTACCGGGGGAAACTCATGGATTTCGCCGGTGCGGAGGACGCCATCGCCCACGGCTTTGCCCTGATCACGGAGGAACGCGTCACCACAGGACTCATCGGCACCGGGGATATCACGGCCAACACCACGGTGGCCAACCTGAAGTATTACAGGCATGAAAGCATCGTCCCGGGACTGTCCGGCGGGCGGATGGTGCGCGCCACGGCCCGGGAGATCCGCGCCCTGCGGGTGAGATGCCTCGGGCCCTCCGAGCTCATTTCGGCCCTATCCGGCGGCAACCAGCAGAAGGTGATCCTCGGCCGGTGGCTGGAGCGGGAGCCGGACCTCTTCCTGATGGACGAACCGACGCGTGGCATCGACGTGGGTGCCAAGTATGAAATCTACGAGCTCATCGGCCGGATGGCGAAAAAGGGGAAAACCATCATCGTCGTTTCCTCCGAAATGCCGGAGATCCTCGGAATCACCAACCGGATCGGCGTCATGTCCAACGGTACGCTGGCGGGCATTGTGGACTCGGGGAACACCAGTCAGGAGGAACTGCTGGAGCTTGCGACTGAATATCTGTGAGGAGAAGCATATGGACAGAAACGAAGCGTACAGGGCTGCCAGGGCAAAGGGCCTGATCATGCTCACGGAAGAGGAGGAGCAGAGCTTTCTTTCACCCATCGACGAACACGTGGGGCAGATTCAGCGGAAGATCGACGAACTCCGCGCCGGGGGCACCAGCCGGGTGACCGCCCTCATCAGCCACATGGCTTCGGTGAAGAGCAACGCCTGCTATTCGGAGAAGGAAAAGGCGCAGCTCGTCGCCGAAGACAGAAGGGAACTGGAAAAAGCCAGGACGGTGGAGGCGGAAAACCGCGGGCAGGTCAGATCCCTGATCCGCGAGGCGGTGCAGTACCTGAACAGCCACTATGACAGGGACTACCTGAGCCGGGTGACCTCCTCCTGCCGCGCCCAGGAGCGGATCGAAAACCAGTGCCATGCCGTGGAGACGGCCGCCCTGAAGCGGCAGCACCGCTCGGCCCTTGCAGGCGCCACCGATCCGGCCATGCGCAGGGAGGAGAACTACCTTCACCGCAACCGGATGTACGATGCGGAACTGGCCCACAGAGCCGAGCTCCAGGCAATCCGGAACCGCCGCCGCGAGGCGTTCATGCACCGCTACCACCTCATCGACCTTCTGCGGCTTTCCCGCTTCACCTTCATGGAGAAGCAGAGACTCAGCTGGGAGAATTACCGTTTCAACTTCAGCGGCAGACAGTTTTTCCTGGCCAACGGCCTGTATATCGCCATCCTGGTCATCTTCGCCGTCCTCTGCATCATGGTGCCGGTGCTTTCCCGCACAAACCTGCTGACCCTTCCCAATATCCTGAATATCCTGGAGATCGCCTCTCCCCGCATTTTCCTCGCCCTGGGCGTCGGCGGGCTGATTCTGCTGGGAGGCACGGACCTCTCGGTGGGACGCATGGTGGGATCAGGCATGATCCTGTCCACCATGCTGATGCACAAGGGCCCCAATACCGGCTCGTTCTTCGGCGTCATGTTCGACTTTACCGGGATTCCCCTCTGGCTTCGGGTGATCCTCGCGCTGCTGGTCAGCTGCGCATTCACCACGGGCTTTTCCGTTCTCTCCGCCTTCTTTACCGCAAGGTTCAGAATCCATCCCTTTATCACGACCATGGCCACCATGCTCATCATGTACGGATTCATGTCCTTTGCCACCAAGGGCGTCTCCTTCGGCGGCATCGAGCCCTCCGTCCCGGATGCCATCATCCCGGTGATCCGGGGCTTCCCCACCATTATCCTCTGGGCGGCCGGGGCGGTTCTTGTCATGTACTTCGTATGGAACAAAACCGCCCTGGGCAAGTCCATGTTCGCCGTGGGCGGCAACAGGGAGGCCGCGGCGGTTTCCGGCATCTCCGTGTTCCGTGTCACCATCGCCGCTGCGGTCATCGCGGGCATCCTCTACGGCTTCGGCGCCTGGATGGAATGCGTGCGGATGATGGGCTCCGGCTCCGCCTCCTACGGGCAGGGCTGGGAGGCGGAGGCCATCGCCGCCAGCGTGGTGGGCGGCATCTCCTTTTCCGGCGGCGTGGGAAGGATCCGGGGGATTGTCGTGGGCGTACTGATCTTCACCGCGCTGACCTATGCCCTGACCGTTCTGGGGGTGGATACCAACCTGCAGTTCATCTTCTCGGGAATCATCATCATCGCGGCGGTCACCATCGACTGCCTCAGGCACCGTCTCCGGTAACGCATCCGGGCTCTCCCCATGAGCACTGAGACCCGGACGGCGGATTCATTGCCTCCGTCCCGGAAGGAATCCGGCAGCCTTGCCGAAGGCCGTCCCTTCCCTTCTTCCTTCCCCGACGGAAATAGATCCCGCGCTGCAGATGCCTGCCGGTGCATTCATGGTTTCTCAGTCCTTTTCCCAGACCCCATGGAAAGACAGAGACCGGTTTTCCCGTCCCGGGATCCCTGACGTTTCCCGGGAAAAGCTGCCATCTGAAAGGCGATGACGGCAGGAAAAGACGATGTCCCTGCCGCAGCCCGGTCATTGTCCCTGTCCCGGCAGCCCGGTTGTTCCGGACTGCCTTTTTATGATATAATCACCTGTGGTGTCATATTCTATTTTCGAGGAGATGGTTTCATGGAGGATAACACCCAGGCTCTGACACAGCGTTTTACCCTGGGAAAGCTGTTCAGGTATGTGCTGCCCACGATCTTTGCGGTCCTGCTGGCATCACTCTATACAATTGTCGACGGTATTTTCGTTTCCAATTACGGCGGAACGACGGCCTTCGCGGCCATCAACCAGGTGTCGCCGATTTTCATGATCATCGCGGCCATCGGTTTTATGTTCGGCACCGGCGGAAGCGCCCTGGTGGGCAAGGTTCTGGGGGAAGGGGACCGTGAGCGGGCGAACCGTCTCTTCTCCTACATCGCATATGCCCTGATCATCATCGGCATCATCTGCTCCGTGGCCCTGTGGTTCGCCCTGGAGCCGCTCCTCAACCTGCTGGGCGTGACGGAAACCATGATGCCATTCTGTCTGGCCTACAGCCGGATCCTGATTCCTGCACTGACCCTCTTCATGCTGCAGTTCTATTTTCAGAGTTTCCTGGCCACTGCGAAGAAGCCGGGGCTCGGACTGCTGTTTACGATTCTGGCCGGCATTACGAATACCGCAGGCGACGCGATCCTGGTGGGCGTGGTGTCCCAGGGCGATCCCATCAGGGCCGTCCAGGGCGCAGCCCTGGCGACGGCAGGCGGCCTGTTCATCGGCGGTCTCGTGCCCCTGATCTATTTTGCCTGCAAAAACTCGAGCCTCCTGCGCCTCGGAAAGCCGGAGACGGACGTGAAAGCCCTGGGCAAGGCCTGCGGAAACGGTTCGTCCGAATTCTTCACCAACATCTCCGCCTCGGTCATCAACGTCGTCTACAACAGCCTGTTCCTTTACATGATCGGCGATATGGGCGTTGCCGCCTACGGTACGGTGGGCTATGTCAACAGCATCTTCACCGCCATCGCGTCCGGTTTCGTACTGGGCGTCTCCCCGCTCATCTCCTACAACTACGGAGCCGGCAATACGGACAACCTGAAGAACCTGTACAAGAAGAGCCTGTGGATCGTGATCATCTTCAGCGTCGTCTCCACGGTGATCATCGAGCTGCTGTCGCATCCTCTGGCCGGTGCCTTCTCCCACGGAGATGAGAAGCTCATGCAGATCACCATCGACGGCCTCTCCATCTTCACGCTGTCCTTCCTGTTCAAGGGGATTCCCACCTTCGGTTCCGGACTTTTCACCGCCTTCAACAATGGGAAGGTCTCCGCAATCATTGCCATTGTCAGGACGCTGGTCTTCAACATGGCAACGATCGTCCTTGTGCCGATCATCTTCTTCCATGTGTTCGGCTCCAGCTACGAGGCAGCCTTCTACGGCGTATGGTATTCCGTCGTGTTCTCCGAGCTGCTTGCGACGCTCATGTGCTTCCTCTTCTTCAAAAAATACAAGAAAAAGTATCAGTACGCATAAAACCACCCACAGGACAGCAGAAGCGGACACCGGGACCGTCTCCCGGTGTCCGCTTTTGTGATCACGGCCATCGCAGAAAAAGAAGAGCTTCACAGGTGCGGGTCACGCAGGCCCTGCGCAGGCTTTTCCGGTTTGAACATACCGCAACGTCAGCCGGAACCACAAACGGTTTTCAGACGTATTTCCGATTTTGCGATACCTTCCTGCTGCTTTGGATCGTGTTCCCTTCCGGAAACCATAAGATAACCCTCATTCACCCGTCTGTTCAGAATGTTCACCGTTTTCGATTTCTCCTGTACCTTTCCGGCTTTCCGCTGCAGCGATCTGTCCGGAGAAGAAAAGCCCGCCTGACGAAGAGCCTTTCTGTCCGGCTGCGTCAGGCGAACTTTCTTCCGTGATGCACATTCACTCTTCCCTGAAAAAGGGACCATAAATCATGAAGAGCGCTGAATCAGAGACATTCTGAAAAATGACTGGAAATACGGCCGGCTCCTGCCATCCTGAAACAGCACGTCCATGGCTGTTCCATCCGGATATTTCAGTGCTCGTGAGGTCCTGAAAGCAGGATCCCACCCGGCTGAATCCTTCTTTTCGGGAACTCCTTTCCTTCGTCTTCCGTTTCCGAAGGATTCGTGAAGCAGAAGGGTGCCCGCCCGTCCAGAAAACGGTCAGAATCCCCGGACGGAAACAAAGGGGCAGGATCCCCGGTCCAGTGGGGGAAAAGGAAATTTCTACGCCTCCGTCAGTTTTCGAATCAGGCAGTCCAGGTTCGTGAACCGCCCGATGGAGTGCGTGCCTTCCCTGGCAAATGCCCAGGACTCCTCATATCCCATATGGCCGACAGCGCCCTCGTCCTTCAGGAAGAAGTCCGTAAATGCCTCTGTATCAAGACCGAGGGTTCGCATAAACGTATCCGCCAGTTTTTTCTTTCCGCTTCCCACATTGGCGTCATGGTGGATAAAGTGATCCATGTTGGAGGAGAAAAAGTAGATCTCATACGGGATCTTCTTGGTTCGGATCTTGATTTCCGACAGACTCTGAAGGTAGTCCAGATTCCTCCTTTTCCGCTCATTGCGGTCGATGATGCCCGCCACGTCCGCCGTTTCGATCACCGCCCGGGACGCATCGTAGAAAGGGCTGTCCCGGTTCGCGCGCTCCGGGGCATAGGGCAGGATGTTCTCATCCGGGATATAGGCACCGTCCAGGTCCACAATGTGGATGATTTTCGCGATGCGCTTGGGATAGATGCCTTCCTTCCGGACTGCCGGCATGATGAAGCGGCCCGTGATTTTCACCTCGATATTGGACGGTCTGACGAAGGTACTGGTGGTGATATCCCCTCCGTATTTGATTTCATAGTCATCGCCATAATCCTCTTCGCTCTCGTCCCCGTCTTCCCCTTCGTCATTGTCGTCCACTTCCTCCCCCTGACGGCTGAGGCGGCACTCCCGGAGAAGGAACCGCACCTGATACTCCGGATGACCCCGGTCAATCAGGTCCGACAGGGGCAGTTCCAGCGCAATCCGGTCACTCTCCCCCTCCACGAGGAAAACCACGATGTTCGGTTCCTGTTTTTCCCGTTTACTCTTTTTCGGCAAAACCAACACCTGCCTTCATAAACGCCGAGATCATGCGCTGCCGCTTCGCCGCGTCATAAATCTGCTCGTCCTGGGTATTGCCAAGGATCTCCCTGAGATAAAGATTCCGGAGGTTGTTGGTCCTGCCCACGCCCTTGAGACGGATATACCGGTTGTCCGGATTGGACGTGGTGAAAATCAGGCTCTCCTTCCTGAGCACCTCCAGGGGCCGCAGATTGTGGGAGGTGAAAATGAACTGGCCTTTCCCGTATGTCTCAAGGCCCGTCAGAAGCTCTCCCAGAAGATACTCATAGATCCCCGCATCCAGTTCATCCACCGCCACGGTGATGGAGCGGTCATTGAAGGCGGCGATGATCAGGGAGAGAACGCTCACCAGCTTGATGATCCCGGCGGACTCATCCCTGAGGGGAATGAGGGTGTCCTTCCGCTTTGAGTACAGCCTGATTTCCTTCCCCTGCCGCTTCTCGGAGACAAAATCGCCATGCTCGACAACCAGCTGCATGTCAGCGATCAGAGCGGGAAGGACCGTGTTGACGCCTTCCACAAAGAATTCCAGATCCCGGAAAATCTCATTGGGCAGACGGGATTCACGGACAAGATTCAGGGACAGGGTGCCGAAACGGGTATTGAAGGGGATTGTCAGCACGGACCCCATGCCGGAAAAGCGCGTATCCACCGCGAAGAGATAGAAGGTGGCGTAATACTGGAGTTCCACGAGAATCCTGAAGTATTCGGAGTATCCCGAATGCTCTTCAAACAGTTTCATCGTCTCCCCGCAGAACAGAAAGGAGCGGGAATCCATCTCCGCCGTCCTCCGGTTCACCCCCAGGGTGACGGCAAGCTTGTCCTTTTCATTTCCCACATAATACGGAATCTTTCTTGCTGGACCGATGGGATAGCCCTCCTCCGGGGTGGTCAGGATATCCTGCTTTTTCTGCTTTTCCCCGTCGAACAGGCCCGAGGCGCTGATCACCTCATCAAAAAGCCTGACTTTGGTGGGATAGAGGGAGGAAACCACATTCAGGGAATCATCGTCCTCCTGCCTGTCATTTTCCACTGCCATGATTTTGAAGCTGTAGGTAATGGAACGTGTGCAGGCCTCTTCCCCTTCATATTGAAAATCAAAGGTATACGTAAAGCGGGCATATTCAGCACCCGAGGCGACACACTCCGAATAGCGCGCCGGTATCTGCTTTCCGCTCATGGCCCGCTCCAGAATGGCGATGGCCTCAATCACGGTTGTCTTGCCGGACCCGTTCTGCCCGTAGATGCCCAGGATGTCCGACTCCGTGTCCTGAGGCACAAACCTGCGCCCGCAGTTGAAAACAATCTCTCCATGGCGGACGCTCTTCACATTCTCCAGTTCGATTCTGCTGATCCTGACTGTGGGCAGGATATGCCCTTCGTGCGGCTTCACTTTCCGTCACTCCTCTCCTGGCTTCCAAGAAGCATCCGGATTTTACCGCAACTTCCCTCATCCGGCAAGCAGCAAGTCTGAAAACCGGATTTTTTATTCGGTTTTCCGCTGAACTGTTGTTTCATTCACCGGTGCCCTTCCTCGCACGTCCGCGTCAGGCGCCTCCTCCGGGACGCGCTCACCCCGTCCGTCACGCCCTCCGCCCGGATCATCCCCCTTTGCAGGATTCGTCCGGCCCGGCAGATTCAGCCCCTGCCTGGCGCAGCCTGTCATGTCCCTCACGGTGCCCGCCCGGTATGGTGCTCATCCTGCGGACGGCGGTGACGGGACGGAAGATCACGAGGGAGGACAGCCGCTGCCATTGCCCATGCAGAGGTGATCCGGCTCAGGGACGCTGTCCCGCTGCGCCACGTCTTCACCCTGCAATCCCGCGGACATCCGGTCCGCAATGGATCTGCTTTCCTTCCGCAGGGTCCGGAAGCGGATGTCCGGCCTGAAAGGTTCCGGATCACCGGTGCCGTGAACCACCCGTACGGGCGCTCTGGCAGCTTCCGGTGTGACCGTCAGAGGAGAAGCTTTCCATGCACCGTCTCCGGTGGGGGATCTGCGCAGGACAGCCGTTTCCCGGCCCCGCAATGGAACGAAAGCAGACCTCAGCCGATCAGCCTGGCCAGACCGAAACCGGCCGCGTCTCTTCCCGGCAGTGCACAGCTGCCCGTCCCCGGCGGAATTCCGAAAACGGTGCCCATGGCTGCATCTGCGAGGCCTGTTTTTCCCTGCCCGCCCTTGCAGCCCTGCATCTGACGAAACAGGGCACATCAGGTTTTCCCTGATATGCCCTGCAAAGTGTCTGATTATCTGTCGCGGTCTTTCTTGCGCTTTCCTGCGTGGATGGTGAGGAAAAGGAGGGCCAGACCGGCCAGCGCGCAGCCGTACCATACGGCCGGAGCGGCATCATCCCCCGTTCTGGGCACCCTGTAGTTGATGATGGTACCCCCGTTGTGGCAGCGGTCGGTCACATCCGCATGCGCACCCACGTTTTCATAGCGCACCGCATAGCCGTTCAGGGGCCTTTCGACGATATAGTAATCCGCCCCGCTGGGAAACCATGCCTCATAGCGCCATTCGTTTTCCGAAACGATCTTCTTGTTGAACTTCTTGGGCACTGCGCTTCCATCCGGACGGTACAGGTCCCATTCGATGCCGTCCTCACGGCCGCCCTGCCAGACGACGGTGAAGGCGAATCTGAAATCGTATCCCGATCCACGATCCTGTATAAAGGCCGGGTCGGGTGCCGGAGCCTTGGCGTGCACCGTCAGCCTGACCTGGGCGTCGCCGTCGGTGAAAGCCGCCAGGAGCATATGCTCCCCCGGAGAGAGGGTTTCCAGATATTCCGGCTTGACGGACAGCCTCAGGCTTCCGGGAAGGGCATCATAAAGACCGGCGGGAATGACAATGCCGTCCGCTTCCAGGAAAAGGAATCTTTCGAAGGTTACCTCATCGTTTTCGGTGCGGTTGAACGTCATGTTCAGGTCTTCCTCGCTGCCCTTCTGCCAGGTGACGGACCGGACCGCCGCCTGATAAACGGCTTCCGCCCTGATCTCCACCTCGAAGGTATCGGTGAAGCCCTCATGGGTCACGGTCAGGGTCAGTTTTCCGGTCCTGCTGCTGTCAAAGCCGCTGACCATGGCAGGCGTGACGCTCACGGTTTCCATGCTGCCGTCGGACCTGCTGACTGTGAGCGTCAGTCCGTTCACGTCCAGTGTCTCGCCCAGGGTGTAAACCTTTCTGGTACTGTCACTGTTCAGCCGGATCCCGGTGACCGCCCCGGCCGGATCCGGTTTCTCCCTGACCTCGATCTCGTAGGTAGCGGTGAAGCCTTTGCAGGTCACGGTCAGTTTCTGCCTGCCGGGCCTGGAGCTGTCGAAGCCGGAAACCATGTCCGGGGTGACGGTGATCATTTTCGTGCTGTTGTCGTCATACTTTTCCTTGAGCACAAGACCGCTCACGTCGAGCCCTTCGCCGGTGAAATACTCCTTCTTTGCGCTTTGGCTGTCGAGGGAAATGCCGGTGAGCACGGGGGTGACCGTCAGGCTAAATTCCCCCCTGCAGGGAGCATACACGTCGTCTCCGTCAAAGATGACCGTCAGGGCATACGCACTCGGCGCCCCGGTGACCGTCCAGACATATTCCCCGTCAGCGAAGCGAAGGTCAGGACTGACGACAGGACTGCCGTTCACCTCACACCGGATCTTCGCCCGATAATCCGTGCCGATGGCCGAAGAGATGTCTTTTAACGCAAAACGCAGTTCATAGGCTGAAGCGGTGTCGCAGGTGTCCGAGGAACCGTCTCCACTGGAAAATACGATTTCGGCAGCCCGGGTGAACCTTGCCGTCGCACTCACGTCGGAGGCAGGCATGGTGAAACTCCACGCTTTGACGGGACTGCCCTGATCAAGGGGGAGGATGCTGACCGGTCCGCTTTTGTCCATGAGCAGGAAAT
>CACYGY010000041.1 GCA_902774025.1 uncultured Eubacteriales bacterium | reverse complement strand
TGGGCGGCCTTCTGACGCTGCTGGAAAAGCTCTTTTTCTCCAACAGCAACCGCCTCTCCCTCACCATCTCCTTTGTCATCATGACCATCGCCTTTTCCTCCCTCTCCTTCGATCTGGGCGGCGGCATCCGCATTTCCTTCTCGGCACTTCTGGTCTGCATGATGCTGGGCACCATGTTCTGCAATCTCTCGGAATTCTCCGAAGATATCATGAACCGTTCCGAGAAATGGACCGTCCCTCTCTACGCCGTGTTCTTTGTCATATCCGGTGCCGAACTGGATCTGAGTGTCTTTGCCAGCGCCACCACCCTGATCATCGGCGGTGTCTATATCCTTGTGCGGTGCCTGGGAAAATACCTGGGTGCCCGCTGGTCCGCGGATCTGATGAAATGCAGCGGAACCGTCCGGAAATATCTGGGCATCACCCTCTTCCCCCAGGCCGGCGTCGCCCTGGGCATGGTCATCTCCGCACAGGTCCTGGGCGGCACCCTCGCTGCCCAGATCCGGAATATCGTTCTGTTCTCCGTGCTGGTCTATGAGCTGGCCGGCCCCCTGGCCACCAAGCTCTCCCTGCAGAAGGCCGGTGAAATTGCTCCTGGCCGGGCGGACAGGGAAAACCGCGCCCGTTTTGCATCCCCAAAGACCTGAACAAAGGAGGCTACACGCATGCGCACAGTTCTGCTCATCGGCGGCACGGGAACCATCTCCACAGCCGTCACGCGCCGGTATGTGTCGGAGGGATGGGATGTCACCGTCCTCAACCGCGGAAACCGGAACGACACGCTTCCCCGGGAGGTCCATGTCCTGTCCTGTGATGTATGGGATCCCGAAGCCCGCGCCCGTGTCCTGAAGGACCGGTCCTTTGACACGGTCTGCCAGTTCATCGGCTTCATCCCCGCTCAGGTGGAGGCGGATATCCGCTTCTTCGCAGGCCGCTGCGGTCAGTACATGTACATTTCATCCGCCTCCGCCTACCACAAGCCCTGCCCCAGCCCCTTCATCACGGAAAGCACTTCCCTGGTGAACCCGTACTGGCAGTACTCCCGGGATAAGATTGCCTGCGAGGAACTCCTGATGCGCGCACACCGGGAAGATGCCTTCCCCTGCACCATCATCCGGCCCAGCCATACCTACTCGGAGCGCAGCATGCCCGTGGGCGTCCATGGAAAGATGGGTTCCTGGGCCGTCCTTCACCGCATGATGCAGGGCAGGCCCGTCCTCATCCACGGGGACGGCACCAGTCTGTGGACCGTGACCTGGAACGAGGATTTCGCCATGGCCTTCGTGGGGCTGAGCGGCAATCCGCACGCGGTGGGCGAATGCTTCCACATCACCTCCGATGAAACCCTGACCTGGAATCAGATTCATCAGGTCATCGCCGACGCCCTTCACGTTCCGCTCCGCGCCGTTCATGTTTCCTCCGAGTTTCTCTCCGCTTCCTCCGATTACGATTATTCCGGAAGTCTCCTGGGGGATAAGGCGGAGAGTGTCATCTTTGACAACGCCAAGGTCAAACGCTTCGTCCCGGGCTTTCAGGCCACCACACGCTTTGACCAGGGTGCCCGGAAGGTGCTGGATTATGTCCTGAATCATCCGGAAGCCCAGGTGGAGGACCCTGCCTTTGACCATTACACCGATGAGGTCATCGCCGCTCTGGAAAGTGCCGTGCAGCGCGTGCGCTCAAGCCTTCAGACCTGAAAAAAACGGGGAGAGCTCTGACAGGCTCTCCCCGTTTTCATCGTCCCGTTTTTACTGTGCACCGGCAGCGGCAATGATCGTTTCCACGCCCGCCGCCTCCAGCATGGCCCGATCCTCCTCACCCGGAGGCGCGTCCGTGATGACAGCGTCCAGCCTGTCCAGCTGCGCATAGGTGAGCAGGCTGGTCACCCCGAACTTGTTGCCTGTCACCAGCAGCACCGTCCTCTGGCTCTTTTCCACGGCCTGCCGCTTGATTTCATACTCCAGGGGGCTGGAATTGGTGACCCCGGAGGCAGAAATGCCGGTGGCGGCCATGAAGGCAATGTTGATATTGTAGTTTTTCAGGAACTGAACCGTATCCTCACCCGTCAGGGAATGGGTCTTGCGGCGAAGTTCCCCCGGAAGGACGATCAGACGGATCCGCTCATCGGCGATGGCCCGGACCATGACCTCAATATTGTTGGTGATCACGGTGATGGTGCCCTCCACCTGAAGGTAATCCATGATGTGCAGCGTGGTGGTCCCGGAATCAATGTAGATGATATCACCGCTGTGGATCATCCGGGCTGCTTCCCTGCCAATGGCCTTCTTCTCCTGGCTGCTTCCCGCCGAGCGCACCTCAAAGGGGACCAGCTGTCCCGTGGGTCTGGCGCTGACACCGCCGTACACCTTGCGCACGCTGCCGTCCACGCACAGTTCCGACACATCCCTGCGCACGGTATTCATGGAGACATGGAACATGTCCCTGAGTTCCTCCATGGTTACCTGACCGTTTTCCTGAATGTACCGTTCCATTTCCGCAAGTCTTTTGGATTTCATAGGCTTCCCCTTCTGCACCTCTGCCGATCCGGTTGACAGAGCCGCAAAGTTTGCGTACAGTATAGCAGATTCCGGAGAACTGAGCAAGTTTCCCCCGAAAATCACCCATCATGTTCCCAGAATCTGACCAGAAAGGAGCGCCCATGCTGGATTCTCTGACAGCCCTTGCCCGGGACGCCTCTGCCATGATGCTCAGCGCCATGGCCCCGGCAGTGCACGATAAGGAAGGGCATTTCAATTTCACCACGGATACAGACCTGGAAATCCAGGAATACCTGCGGGAAAAACTGAAGGCACTGAAACCTGAGGCTCAGTTTTTTGCCGAGGAACAGGTCAACGCGTCTCTGACGGATGGTCCCGCCTTTGTGGTGGATCCCATTGACGGAACCGTCAATTTTTCCCGCAAAAGGAATGCCTCCGCCGTGTCCATCGCCTTCCTGGAAAACCGCCTCCCCCTGATGGGTGTGGTGATGGATCCCTTCCGGAATGAGCTTTTCACTGCCGTCCGGGGAAAGGGCGCCTGTCTGAACGGCGTGCCCGTTCATGTCAGTCCCACGCCCCTGAGCAGGGCCCTTGTGAACTTCGGATCCTCCCCCTACGATGACGATCTCCGCACCCTGTCCCTCCGGGCCCTGGGCGCGTTCCTTGAATCTGCGGGGGATGTCCGCCGCTCCGGCTCAGCCGCCCTGGATCTGTGCGATGTGGCCTGCGGCCGCTCGGATGTCTTCTTTGAGCTCCGCCTGCGGCCCTGGGATGTCGCCGCCGGATCCCTCATTGTCATGGAAGCCGGGGGAATCTACCGTTCCCTTGACCATGACAGCCCCTGCTATGACGCGCCCTGCGGTGTGTTTGCCTGCAGCCCCGCCTGTGAGGAAGCCTGGGATATCCTGCAGCGTGCCCTTCGCCCGTGACATTTCCCCTTTTGATAGGAAAGGAGCCTGAATCCCTGTGGAACTGAATCTGTATGAAAACCTCTCCATTGAGGGAAAAATCCTGCTGGACGATGCCATGCGCTTCCTGGAGGGCGGCTATGATCCCAGGACCGGTTTTGTTCTGGTCACCTGGGACGGTCAGCCCTTTCAGAGCAATCGCGCCACGCTTTACTACGCCCTGGGGGAAATGATCCTCAGGGGCACCTCCGCGGAGATTGAAAAGCCCATCCGTGCCATTCTCAGCCGCCAGATTCAGGCTCCCGGAGAACTGTTTCACGGCACCTTTCACAATCCCCATGAAGCCCCGCCCGTATCCGATATCCTGCATGCCGACAGGCTGGGCAGCTACGGACGGTACTTTCTGGACATCATGCATGAGCGCTATACGGCCTTTCTGCGGGGAAAGATCGCGTCCAGCGAAGAGCTCCGTCCTTTCCTTCCCCAGCTCACCCGGATGATGAACGAAAGCCTGGTGGAAGCCTACCCCGTGTGCTGGAAGACCTATGAGCCCAACAGCCGTGAGTTCATCCTCATGGGACTGGTGATGATCCTGCACTACCTCCGCCCCGTGCTTTCCGCCGAACTGGTGCGGGATATTGAGAAGGCCTGCATGCTGGGCATGGAAGGGAGCCTTGCCCGTTCCGCTTCCGATTTCACGCCCATCAACACCAACATTCTCATCATGCATATCTTTCTGCTGGATTACCTGGGCAGTGCCTTTCATCTTCCGGCCTGGCAGGAGAAGAGCGTTCAGCTGATGAACCAGCTTCTCACGGATTACCGGGAATTTCACGCCGTGGCGGAATTCAACTCCCCCACCTACTGCGGTGTGGACCTGTCCACGCTGGGTTTTTTCCGGCGCTATTCAGGCAACGCCTATCTCCGGGATGCCGCCACGGAGCTGGAAAACGGCATCTGGGCAGATATGGCGGATTTCTACAATCCCGCCATGGAAAACTTCTCAGGCCCCTATTCCCGGGCCTATGAGATGGACATGTCCGTCCATACCTGTTTCCACGCCCTTCTCTTCCTGATCCTGGGGAAAGACCGTTTTCCCAGGCATCCCTTCTCCATAGAGACGGACAACAATCCCCTGCTGCTGCTGGGCGATCCCCGGATGGATCCCGCTCTGGAGGCGCGGTTCCTGGATCCTTCCCGTCCCGCCCGCATCCGCCGTACCTTCCGGGAGCTTTCCGAGCGGGGCGACCCCGCTTCCTGCCGGGCCGTGTGCACCTGCAGCGCCTATATCACCCCCGATCTCATGTGCGGCTGCATGGACGGCAGTGAGAATCCCAGTCATCAGCTGCATCCCCTCACCGTTTTCTGGCGCTGCGGCTCCTCCCTGGGAACCCTGAAGCTGCTCAGGTGCCTTTCCGACGGAACCATGGATCACCTGCACACGGTCCTGTTCAGGGGCACATGCGAGGACACCACCCTGAAGATGCAGGTGGAGAACCGCTGTCCGGAAGTCGTCACCCTGTTCTTTGAGATCGAGTGCCCGGGGGCGGACAGGACCGTCATCGAGCCCTCCCGCTGGATACTGCCGGGCCTTGAAATCGCCTACACCTCCCAGCGGCATGATCTGGAAAAGGAGATTCTGTCCGAAAACCGCATCCGTCTCATGCTGACCATGGATCCCCGCGTCCCGGACACGCTCCTGTATGCCTTTACCCTCATGCTGCGCCTTACCTGACCCGTGCCTGACCTTCGGGTCAGGTTTTTTTGAACAGTTTGGCTCTTTTTGGAAAAATTATCCATAAGTTTCCCATCACTTTATTGCGAATTTCCTCTTCCTTTGCTATACTGCCTGCGGAATGACCCTATGATCACGTCTGTCAATGTATCCACAGAAAGAAGGGATCGCCATGCCCCTGTGCAGCATGAAGGATCTGCTGAAACGGGCCGACGCCTCCGGTTACGCCGTGGGCTCTTTCAGTGTGGCCAATATGGAATGCATTCAGGGGGTGCTCCAGGCCGCCGAGACCCTCCGCTCTCCCGTGATTCTCCAGATCGCCGAAATCCGTCTTCCCTGTTCTCCCCTGTATCTCATCGGGCCCATGATGATGGCCGCGGCCCGGCAGGCTTCCGTTCCCGTAGCCGTTCATCTGGACCACGGAAAAACCATGGACTGCATCCGGGAGGCACTGGACCTGGGTTTCACCTCCGTCATGTGTGACGCCTCCCACCTTCCCATTGAGGAAAACATGCGCTTTGCCGAGAAAACCGTGCGTCTTGCGGAAAAGTACGGCGCCGCGGTGGAGGCGGAAGTGGGGCAGATCGGCCGGGGCGAGGACGGCGCGGAACAGAAGGAGGTCATCGCCGGCGTGGACGATGCCCTCCGCATGGACGGCACCGGTATTGACGCCCTGGCAGTGGGGATCGGAAACGCCCACGGTCTGTACGCCCAGGCTCCGCATCTGCGCTATGACGTACTGGATCAGCTCTACGGACGCATCCGTTCCGCCCTGGTTCTGCACGGAGGCAGCGGACTTTCCGATGAGCAGTACAGACATCTCATCCGCTGCGGCATGCGCAAGATGAACATCGCCACCGATCTTTTCCGCGCCCAGGCGCAGGCCTGCAGCGGAGAGGATATTTTCACCAACATCAAGAATTCCAGCCAGGCCGTCTCCGGGATTGTTGCCCGGAACATCCGTCTGTTTGGAAGCGAAGGAAAGGCGTGACCCCTATGATATCCTTTGATCTGAGCAAACCCCTGCACATCATCCCCGTGGGCCGTGTGGCCATTGACTTCAATCCCACGGATTACAACCGGCCTCTGAGCGAGAGCGAGCACTTCAACAAATACTTGGGCGGGTCCCCTGCCAATATCGCGGTGGGCATGGCCAGACTGGGCAGCCGTGTCGGATTCCTGGGACGGGTGAGCGATGACGCCTTCGGGGATTTCGTCACAGATTTCTTCCGGAAGGAAGGGATTGATGTATCCCACATCTTCCGCTGTGCCAACGGGGAAAAACTGGGACTGACCTTTACGGAAATCCTCTCCCCCACCCAGAGTTCCATTCTCATGTACCGGGAAGGCGTGGCGGACCTGCAGCTGTGCGTGGATGATGTGGACGACGCCTATATCGCCTCCTCCGCCTGCCTGCTCATCTCCGGCACCGCCCTGTGCACCAGTCCCACCCGGGAGGCGGCACTGAAGGCCCTGACCCTGGCTCTGAAAAACCATGTGCCCGTTGTCTTCGACGCGGACTACCGCGCCTACACCTGGAAGAACCGGGATGAGATCGCCCTGTACACTTCCCTGGTGGCAAGGGACGCGGACATCATCATGGGCAGCCGGGAAGAGTATGACCTGATGGAAACGCTTCTCGGCCTGGACGGCACGGACCGGACCTCCGCTGACTACTGGCTGAATCAGAAAGCCGGGATCTGCGTGATCAAGCACGGCAAAGAAGGCTCCTGTGCCTACAGCAAAGAAGGAAATTATCAGGTACGGCCTTTCCCGGTGAACGCTCTGAAGGGCTTTGGCGGCGGGGACGGCTATGCCAGTTCCTTCCTCCACGGCCTCATGGCCGGGGATCCCCTCCCGGTGGCTCTGGAAAAGGGCAGCGCCAGCGCCTCCATGCTGGTGGCCAGTCACGCCTGCTCCAGGGACATGCCGGACGAAGCGTCCCTGGCGGCCTTCATTGAAAAGGAAAAGAAACAGTACGGCAGTGTCATCACACAACTCTGAGAAAGAAGGAATGAACCATGGGAGACATCCGCATCATGAAGCCGTTTATCGGCGGACAGTTCGTCGACAGCGCCTCTGAAAAGTTCAACACCATTTATAACCCCTCCACCGGTGAGGAAATCGCAAAGGTGCCCTGCTGCACCCGGGAAGAGGTTGAAAAGGCCATTCAGGCTGCCCGGGAAGCCTTCCCCGCCTGGCGGGACACCCCTGTGCGCAAGCGTGCCTCCATCATGATGAAACTGCGCAATCTCATTGAGGAGCACATGGATGAGCTGACGCTTCTGTGCGCCACCGAGAACGGCAAGTGCTGGTCCGAGGCCGCCGGAGACGTGGGCAAGGCTCTGGAAATGACCGAGCTTGCCTGCTCCGCCCCCAGCCTGCTCATGGGTGAAAGCCTCATGAACACCTCCACCGGCTATGACACCACGCTGTACCGGGAACCCATCGGTGTGTTCGCCGGCATCGCGCCCTGGAACTTCCCCGCCATGATTCCCGTGGGCTGGATGGCACCCCTGGCCATCGTATGCGGCAACGCCTTCGTGCTCAAGCCCGCCTCCACCACCCCCATGACCAGCCTGCGCTTCGCGGAGCTGTACAGGGAGGCCGGCATTCCCGACGGTATCTTCAATGTGGTGCCCTGTTCCCGGAATGAGGCTGAAATCTTCCTGACCCATCCCGACGTGAAGGGGATTACTTTCGTGGGCTCCACCTCCGTGGGCCAGCATGTCTACGCCACCGCCGCCGCCAACGGCAAGCGGGTCCAGGCCCTGTGCGAAGCCAAGAACCACGCCCTGGTACTCGCGGATGCCCCCATTACCCGCACCGCCGCCGGCATCATGAACTCCTCCTTCGGCTGCGCCGGTGAGCGCTGCATGGCTCTGCCCGTGGTGGTTGCCGAGGAGAGCATCGCCGATGAACTGGTGGCTGAAATCGTGCGTCTGTGCAGGCTGCAGAAGATCGGCCCCGCCTATGACAAGACCAGCAACCTCGGGCCTGTGGGCAGCAAGGGCCATCAGAAGTTCGTTCTGGACTGGATTGAAAAGGGCATCGAGGAAGGCGCACAGCTGGTGCTGGACGGCCGGAACGTGAAGGTTCCCGGCTATGAGAACGGCTATTACATCGGCCATACCATTTTCGATCACGTGACCGAGGAGATGACCATCGGTACCCGTGAGGTCTTCGGCCCGGTGCTGTGCATCAAGCGGGTGAAGAATTTCGAGGAAGGCCTGCAGCTGATGAACCGCAACCCCTTCGCCAACGGCTCGGTCATTTTCACCCAGAGCGGCTATTATGCCCGGGAGTTTGTCCGCCGCACCGACGGCGGCATGGTGGGCGTCAACGTGGGCATTCCCGTGCCCATCGGCGTATTCCCCTTCTCCGGCCACAAGAAGTCCTTCTTCGGCGATCTCCACTGCCACGGCAAGGACGCTTTCCGCTTCTACACCGAGTCCAAGACCGTGACGGTGCGCTGGTTCGATGAGGAAGAGAAGAAAAAGACAGAAGTGAACACCTGGGACGGTTCCCTGTAATGAACAGCGGGGCAGAAACGGACGTTTCTGCCCCCAAGACGAAGCAAGTGAAGGAGAGGATTCCCATGAAAAAGCTGAAGATCGGTATTGTCGGCGCCGGCCGCATCGGCAATGTGCACGCGGAGAGCATCACCTACCATATCCCGGACGCTGAGGTTCTCATGGTCACCGACGTGATGGAGGAAAGCGCAAAGCGTCTGGCGGAGCGTTTCGGTGTGCCCCGCTGGTCCGGTGACTACATGGACATCATCCGGGATCCGGAAATTGACGCCGTTCTGGTCTGCTCCCCCACCCCCACCCACGCGGATATCACCATTGCCGCCCTGAAGGCCGGCAAGCATGTGTTCTGCGAGAAGCCCGTGCACACCTCCATTGAAAGGATCGAGGAAGTGGCCAGGGTGGCCGAAGAAACCGGCAAAAAACTCCAGATCGGCTTCAACCGCCGTTTTGACCACAACCATGCCCATGTCCAGCGCCTGGCACAGGACGGCACGCTGGGCAATCTGGAACTGATCAAGATCACCTCCCGGGATCCCGAGCCCCCGTCTCCCGAGTACGCGGCTTCCTCCGGCGGCCTGTACATTGACATGATGATCCATGACTTTGACATGGCCATGTTCCTGGCGGGCTGTGACGTGAAGGAAGTCTATGCCATGGGCACCTCTCTGGTGGACAAGCGCATCGGCGAAGCCGGCGACGTGGATACCTCCATTGTGACCCTGACCTTTGAAAACGGCGCCCTGGGCGTCATCGACAACAGCCGCCGGGCGGCCTACGGCTATGACCAGCGCGTGGAAGCCTTCGGTTCCCTGGGCATGGCCGCCGACGAGAATGACGGTGACTCCACGGTGCGTGTGTCCACCGCCGCCGGCGTCGTTTCCGACAAGCCCCAGTTCTTCTTCCTGGAGCGCTACATGGCCTCCTTTACCGAGGAAATGCGGCAGTTCATCCGGGCCATCAACGAGGACAGGGAAGTGCCCGTGGGCA
The DNA here is from genome assembly GCA_902774025.1 of uncultured Eubacteriales bacterium. Lineage (GTDB taxonomy): Bacteria > Bacillota > Clostridia > Christensenellales > Aristaeellaceae > UBA2943. The sequence goes on along the minus strand of CACYGY010000041.1, from coordinate 17,349 downwards.
TTCACGCGGGTCTCATGAGTGTTGTGCTGGCCAAGGCTGCCAAGAAATCCCTGGACGAGCATCGTCCTGTGGCCATTTCTGAAATCTACGGAGGTTAAGCCATGAACGATGCCATCATCAAGGCCTGCGGCCCCCATCCCTTCGGACTGACCTGGAAAGCCCGGATGAATGGCGACCATGCCGACATGCTCATGGATTTCGGTGTTTACCGCATGCGCAGGGGCGATGTCTACGAGGACAGTTCCCTTCTGGAAAAGGCAGTCCTTCTGGTCTACGGAGAAGTCCTCTTCACCTGGGGCGCACAGACCCATACCCAGGCGCGGGAAAACTGCTTTGACGTTCCCCCCACGGCGCTCCATGTCAATGAGCAGACCTCCATCCAGGTCGTCTGCCTCAGTGAGGAAGCGGAAATCAACATTCTGCGCACCGACAATGAAAAGCTCTTTGAAAACCGCCTGTACCTGCCCGAGGACACGCCGGATGAATTCCGGGGCGCCGGGCTCATGCGGGAGACCAGCACGAGGATTGTGCGCACCATTTTCGACTACTCCAACGCAAAGGATGCCAATCTGGTGCTGGGAGAGGTCATCGGTTTTCCGGGAAAATGGTCCAGCTATCCGCCGCACCATCATCCCCAGCCTGAAATCTACTACTACAAATGCAACCCGGAAAACGGTTTCGGATACGGTGAGCTGGGCGAGGACGTGGTGAAGGTTCAGAACAATGACACCGTCTTCATTCAGCCGGGCCTCACCCATCCCCACTGCACCGCTCCCGGATATGCCCTGTGGTACCTCTGGGCCATCCGTCACCTGGCGGACCAGCCCTACCGTCAGCCGGAATGCCCTGTATTCCTGCCCGAACATCTCTGGGTCATGGAAAAGGACAGCGTCTATTTCGGTGACCAGAAAGCCTGAATCCGGAGGAATTGATCATGGAAACCATTCGTCTGACCATGGCTCAGGCCCTCGTCCGCTTCCTGGACGCGCAGTATGTGGAACTGGACGGGACAGAGCACAAGTTTGTCAACAACATCTTCGGCGTCTTCGGTCATGGGTGCGTTGTGGGCGTGGGCCAGGCCCTGAGTCAGGGGGGACATTCCATCCGCTTCCTGCAGGGCAAGAATGAGCAGAATATGGCACTGGCAGCCATGGCTTTTGCCAAGCAGAAGAACCGTCTGGAAATCATTCCCTGTGTTTCCTCCATCGGTCCCGGTGCCATGAACATGGTCACCGCCGCAGGCTGCGCCACGGCCAACCGTATTCCCCTTCTTCTCCTTCCCGGCGACACCTTTGCCTGCCGCCAGCCGGACCCCGTGCTCCAGCAGGCCGAGTTCTTCCAGTCCTTCGGCCAGACCGTCACGGATGCCTTCCGGGGGGTCTGCCACTATTTCGACCGGATCCAGCGACCGGAACAGCTCATGACCGCCGCGCTCCACGCCATGCGTGTGCTGACGGATCCCGCGGATACCGGCGCGGTATGTCTGGCCATGCCCCAGGACGTGGAAGGCGAGGCTTACGACTATCCCGTGTCCTTCCTGCGCAGGCGCGTCTGGCATATGGACAGGCGCGTGCCAACCCCCGAACAGACCCTGCGCGTGGCGGAAATCCTGCGAGGCGCTGCCCGTCCCCTGGTCATCTGCGGCGGCGGCGTCCGCTACAGCTATGCCCATGAGGCCCTGCGCGAATTCTGTGAAAAGACCGGCATTCCTTTTTCCGAGACGCAGGCAGGCAAGGGCGTCCTCCCCTGGGATCATCCCCTGAACCTGGGCGGCATCGGCGTGACCGGCGGAGCCTGTGCCAACCGGATTGCACGGGATGCCGACGTGGTGCTGGCCGTGGGCACCCGGCTTTCGGACTTCACCACCTCCTCCAAGTGGCTTTTCAGGGAATCCACAAAGGTCGTGACCCTGAACATCTGTCCCTTCGATACCATCAAGATGGATGCCGAACCCTACCTGTGCGACGCCAGGGAAGGCCTGAAGGCACTGACCGCGGCGATGGAAGGCTATCACTATGCCGACGGGGAAAGGGTCCGGGAGGAGCAGAAGAGCTGGAAGGAAACCGTGGACGCCTTCTATCACACCCGGCATGAAAAGGGTCTCAGCCAGACCCGCGCCCTTGGCATCATCAATGAGTTCATGCAGAAGAAGGACATCGCCGTGGGCTCCGCAGGCAGTCTTCCCGGAGACATGCAGCGCCTTTTCCGTCCGGGCGATCCGGATACCTATCACATGGAATACGGGTTCTCCAACATGGGCTACGAACCCAACGGCGCCCTGGGCGTCAAGCTCGCCTGCCCCGACAGCGAGGTATACACCTTCTTCGGGGACGGCACCTACCTCATGGCCCATTCGGAACTGGTGACCTGCGTGCAGGAACACCTTCGGGTGCACTTCTGTCTGTTTGACAACAGCGGCTGGGGCTGCATCGAAAACCTGCAGAACAATCAGGGCAATGACACCTTCGGCACCGTTTTCCGCTTCAGGGATCCTGCAAGCGGTGAGCTCACCGGAGAGATCATGCCCCTGGACTTTGCCGCAGGTGCCCGGGGTTACGGCCTGAAAGCCTACACCATCCGTACGGAGGAGGAGCTGAAATCTGCCCTTGAGGACGCTCTCACCCAGGATCTGCCGGTTCTCTATGACATCAAGGTTCTCCCCAAGACCATGACTCCCGGCTTTGACAGCTGGTGGCGTGTGGGTGTGGCGGAAGTTTCCACCCAGCCAAGAGTTCAGGAAGCCTATCAGGACCTGGTCACGCATATCGATCAGACCCGTAAGTTCTGATCAGAATACAGGAGGCGTATCATGCTGGATCCCAATAAAGTCAGACTTGCCATTGCGCCCATCGGGTGGACGAATGACGACATGCCCGATCTGGGCGGTGAGAATACCTTTGAACAGTGCGTCAGCGAGATGGCGCTGGCCGGGTTCAAGGGCAGTGAAATCGGCAACAAGTACCCCAAGGATGTGGAAGTCCTCCGGCACAAGCTGGATGTCCGGGGCCTGACCATCTGCAATGCCTGGTTCTCTTCCCTGTTCATCTCCCAGCCCTTTGATGTCACCATTGAACAGTTCATCGCCCACAGGGACCGTCTGTATGCCCTGGGTGCCAGGGTCATCGGCGCCAGTGAACAGGGAGACTCCATTCAGGGCAAGGACCTGAATATCTTCGGGGATCAGAAGCCTCACTGGACAGATGCCCAGTGGGACACGGTGGTCCGGGGATATAACGAAATGGGCCGCCTGGCCAGAGAAAAGGGCATGACCCTGACCTGTCACCACCACATGGGTACGGGCGTTCAGACGGTGGAGGAAATTGACCGGTTCATGGAGAGTGTGGATCCGGAACTGGTCTTCCTGCTCTTCGACAGCGGCCATCTCACCTTCGCCGGCGTGGATCCCGTTCCGGTCCTGAAGAAGTATGTCAGCCGTATCCGTCACGTCCATCTCAAGGATGTGCGCCTGCCCATCCGGGATCAGGCCCGGAAGGAAGGATGGAGTTTCCTGACCGCCGTCCGCCAGGGCGTGTTCACCGTACCCGGTGACGGAGACGTGGATTTTGCTCCCATCTTCCGGATTCTGGAGGAAAGCGGATACGAAGGCTGGGTGGTGGTGGAGGCCGAACAGGACCCCGCCAAGGCCAATCCCTTCGAGTACGCCGTGAAGGCCCGGAAGTACATCCGGGAAAAGACCGGTCTGTAAGAACAGCAGCAGCCTGCGTCCCCATGGACGCAGGCTGCTGTTTCATCCCCGGTGTCCCCTGACCCAGGCCGCCTCCAGTTCCATCATTAGGACCGGAAGTTCAGAAGGCGTGTGGATACGGTAGGTGGGAATCTCCCCTTCCTGCTCCGCATCATAGGGACGGCGGCGGGACCAGTCCATCAGAATGGACCGGATGCCGAACCGGCTGGCCCCCAGAATATCCCGTTTCACGTTGTTGCCCACCATAAGGACCCGCTCCTTGTCCTCATCCCTGAGATTCAGCGCCCGGAAGGCGGCCTCAAACATTCTCACATCAGGCTTGCTGCAGCCCATCTGTTCCGAATTGATCCAGGCGCTGAAAATGTGGTCAAGTCCGTGCTGGCGCATGGTATTGTGAAAGGATCTGGACAGTCCGTCGGCCACCATGGCAATCACGAACCCTTCCTCGTGCAGTTTCAGGTAGGCTTCTCTTGCCCCGGGAATACACCGGGCAGAGAGGACAAGCTCCGTCCCGTAGGGATGGTTTTCACTTTCTTCATCGATGACCGTATCCCCGATATCCGTCAGAAGAATCAGATGTCTTTGTGCCATTTTCCCTTCTCCTCCGTCTCTTTTGTCCCCGGGGATTATACCATGCCCCCGTCCCTTTCAGAAGGCTTTTCCGCCGGATCCGAATCCTTGTTTTTCCCATGATCCTGTGCTATACTTTCCACGTTCCGGAAGTCAATGGAATGATTACCTTGAAACAGGAGATGTACACATGGAGAGAATCAAGACGCTGGAAACCCGCGATCTGTGTGAGAGTGCCAGGAACGGCGGATGCGGCGAATGCCAGACTTCCTGCCAGAGTGCCTGCAAGACCAGCTGCGGCGTTGCCAATCAGCAGTGCGAAAACAAGAACGCGTAAGCGGAAAAGGGCTGCCGTCGGGCAGACCCTTTTTCTTTTGACCTGTCAAGGAGGTCTCATGCTGCATCAGTTTATCCTCAACGGCTATCATATCTGCCTGGATCCCTGCTCCGGCTCCATCCATGAAGTGGATGACGTGGCCTATGACATCATCGCCCTGGTGGACCAGGGAAAAGATCCGGCATTCATCCTTCAGGAAATCCTCTCCCGATACGGTCACCGGGAGGATGTGAACCGGGAGGAAATCCTTCAGTGCCTGGAGGATATTGAGCGTCTCCGGAAAGCCGGGAAACTCTTCACGGAGGACCGGTTTTCCGCCCTGGCGGGCAGACTGAAGGAAAAAAGCGGGAATGTGGTGAAGGCCCTGTGTCTCCACGTGGCCCATACCTGCAATCTGAACTGTTCCTACTGCTTTGCCAGTCAGGGACGGTTTCACGGGGAGCGCGCCCTCATGTCCCCGGAGGTGGGCAGGAGGGCCCTGGATTTTCTCATTGAAAACTCCGGAACCCGCCGGCATCTGGAGGTGGATTTCTTCGGCGGTGAGCCCCTGATGAACTTTCCCCTGATCCGGGAACTGGTGGCCTATGCCCGCTCCATTGAAAAGCAGCATGGCAAGGAATTCCGCTTCACACTGACCACCAATGGCATGCTGATCGATCAGGAAGTCATTGATTTTGCCAACCGGGAAATGAGCAATGTGGTTCTCTCCCTGGACGGAAGAAAGGAAATCCACGACGCCCTGCGCGTGGATTACCAGGGCCGGGGCAGTTATGACCGCATCGTTCCCCTCTTTCAGGAACTGGTCCGGCAGCGGGGGAACCGGCAGTATTACATGCGGGGAACCTTCACTCACCAGAATCCGGATTTCACAAAGGATCTCTTCCATATGGCCGATCTGGGCTTCACGGAACTGTCCATGGAACCCGTGGTCTGTCCTGAGGATGATCCCGCCGCCCTCACAGATGAGGACATTGAGATCGTCAAGAAGGAGTATGAGATTCTGGCCATGGACATGCTGCGCAGACAGGCAGAGGGCCATCCCATCACCTTCTACCATTACATGATTGACCTGGAGGCCGGTCCCTGCATCTACAAGCGGCTGAGCGGCTGCGGCTCCGGAACGGAATACATGGCTGTCACGCCCTGGGGGGACCTGTATCCCTGCCATCAGTTCGTGGGGGATGAGAAATACCGTCTGGGCAGTGTTTTTGAAGGTGTCACCAATACGGAACTCCGGGAATCCTTCCGGGCCTGCAATGCCTATGCCCGGGAGGAGTGCAGGGACTGCTGGGCCCGTCTCTACTGCTCCGGCGGCTGTGCGGCCAATGCCTACCATGCCAGCGGCGACATCCGCGGGATTTACAGAAAAGGCTGTGAGCTGTTCCGCAAGCGCATGGAGTGCGCCATCATGATGAAGGTCGCCCAGTCACACATGCAGTCCCGGAAAGAGGAGGAATCACAGCCTAGCTGACATAATGCCGCCGGAGTAAAAGAGAGACCCGCGGACAATGGCCGCGGGTCTTTGCACATCCTTTACAGGCGGAGGCCTGCCTCACGCTGGTCTTCGTAATACCGGTTCAGGAGTTTGTGAATCCGGTTATAGGGATTCAGCAGGCTGGACAGGGACCTGTCGTGATTCAGTGTGGCGATGATATAGGAAATGTACTTGCTCATATCCGCTTCCACAAACCAGGAAGCCTCACGCAATTCAGGACGGCGGTAGGTCAGATTGGTGGAAATGACCCGGTCAATGACACCTTCCCTGTGAGCCTTGTTGTATTCCTCAATTCCATTGGTAAACAGGGCGAAAGTGGCCGCAGCGAAAATCCTTCCGGCATGGCGCTTTTTCAGTTCCCGGGCCAGTTCGATCACGGACTCGCCGCTGGAAATGATGTCATCCGCCACAAAAATGTCCTTGCCTTCCACGCTGTCTCCCAGATATTCATGGGCAATGATGGGATTGCGGCCGTTGACAATGCGGGTGTAGTCCCGCCGCTTGTAGAACAGTCCCATATCCAGTTCCAGAACGGAAGCGTAGAAGATATTCCGGTCGATGGCCCCCTCGTCCGGGGATACGATCATGAGATGTTCCTTGTCTATGTTCAGCGTCTTGTCCTTTTTCAGGAGGGCCTTGAGAATCTGATAGGAAGGCATGATGGACTCAAACCCGCAGTAGGGTATGGCATTCTGAACCCGGGGGTCATGGGCGTCAAAGGTGATGATGTTGCTCACGCCCATGCCTTCCAGTTCCTGCAGCATCATGGCGCAGTCCAGAGATTCCCTGGAGGATCTCCTGTGCTGCCTGGCCTCATAGAGCATGGGCATAATCACGTTGATCCGCTTTGCTTTCCCGTTCATGGCGGCAATCAGTCTGCGCAGGTCCGCGTAATGCTCATCCGGCCCCATGGGAACCCGTTCCCCGTACATCTCATAGGTGCAGTTGTAGGCGCCCACGTCGCAGAGGATATAGATATCATATCCCCGGACGCTTTCCTTGATCATTCCCTTGCCTTCACCGTTGCCGAACCGGGGGCAGATGTTCTTCACCAGAAAGTCCTGCCTCTGTGCACCCGGCGTTGTTGTCATGTCACCTGGTTCCGTCGTTTCTTCGGTATGATCACGCCACTTGATCAGCCAGCGATTGATCTTTTCGCCCAGTTCCTCAGTGCCTCTCATGGAAATCAGCCCTAGAGGGCCGACAGGGTAAGTCAGAAACGTATCTCGATTCCACGTACTCACGAAGTCGCTCATGACATAACCTCATTTCGCCAGATAAGTAAAAGCGGACAAGGCATTATAACCGATCCGATTGTGAAAAAAAAGGTTTTTGACAGGAAAAAGAATTCCTTTCCAGTTCATCAGGAGGGCAGAAAATGATCCGAGTTGAGATACGGGATGACTTCGATCCGGACAAGATCATCCGCAGCGGTCAGTGTTTCCGGGCGGAAAAGCTTGATGAGAGGCGGTACCGGTTCATCACCGGGGAATCCTGTCTTCTTCTGGAGAAGGCGGGGGAAGAAACATGGAATGCTTCCTGTTCAAGGGAAGTCTGGCAGCGGGTGTTTATCCCCTATTTTGATCTCGACTTCTGTTACAGCGCCTGCCGGGAGAAGATGACCGGCCTGCACCCCGCAGGAGACCGGGCCATGGAAGCAGGCAGGGGGTTGCGGATTCTCCGTCAGGATCCCTTCGAAACCCTGATCACCTTCATCCTCTCCCAGCGCCGTCTGATTCCCGTTATCCGCCAGAATGTGGAAACGCTCTGTGCCAGGTTCGGGCACGCTCTTCCGGGCTGTTCCCTCAACGCCTTTCCCACCCCTGAGGAACTGTACCAGGCGGATACGGACAAACTGCGCGTCTGCGGCCTCGGTTACCGGGCACCCTATGTGCACGACACGGTGGAAATCCTCTGCCGGGGAGAAGCGGATCTTCGGGAGATGGAACAGATGGAGACGGACACGCTGCTTCAGCGCCTGATGGAATTTCCCGGAGTGGGCATCAAAGTAGCCAGCTGCGTGGCTCTCTTTGCCTATGGCCGCAGGGAGTGTGCCCCTGTGGACACCTGGATCGACAGGATCATACGGGAGGATTTTCAGGGCCGCTCGCCCTTTCCCCTCTATGGTCCCTGGGCCGGGGTGATGCAGCAGTACCTGTTCTTCGCCAGGCGTGAAAGCCCTCAGCCCCTTGGATCCATGGAAAAACAGGGCAGTTCCCGGCAGGGCTGAGTATAGGTGTAACGGGAGGCATGTCCTCCGATCCCGTTGTACCAGTTGCCCGTCACCTCGTTGATCACATGGATGCCCTCCGGTTCCTCCTCCATTTCAAACAGAAGAATCCGCTTGCGGCTGTGGTCATTGGGACAGTGACAGGCCATCATCAGCTGTCCGGAAAAAGTATGAAAGAGCATGGCGTGGCCGCCGTCCATGGCGTACAGCGGACGTGTCTGCTGTTTCCAGGGACCCGCGAGCTTGCCGGACTGACTGACGGCATAGGAAACGGCATAGGCGCCGCGCCTGGTAAAGCCGGACCAGAGCATCAGCAGTTTTCCGCTCCTCAGCCGGTACAGGAAGGGTCCGTCCGTAACACCGCCTCCCTTGACCACCGAACCGGTCCATGGCCCGTCGGAAGCCCTGAAGAGAATCCGGGGCTCACCTGTCGCCTTCCCGAGATCCTCCGAGAGGGGCACTGCGCAGATCTGCCCGTCCTCCACCTGCAGCCATTCATGGCAGAATACCATCCAGGGATTGCCCTTCCTGTCCGTATACAGCGTTCCGTCCAGACAGTGCCAGCCCTCAGGTGTCACGGGTGTCTGCTCCACCGGACGGAAAGGCCCCCGGGGGCTGTCGGACACAAGACACTGACAGCGTCTGTATGTGCCCTCAGCGCGGAATGAACTGATCAGATAGTACCTGCCTTTCCAGATGTGACATTCCGGTGCCCAGTAATCCAGATCCGCCCAGAAGTCCCCCTTTTCAAAACACACCGCAGGCTCAGACCAGTGAATCAGGTCTTCGCTCTCCAGCACAAAGAAGTATCCCCGCCCTGCAGGAAGGGAAGGAAACCGGGACGTATCCGCGAACTGCACATAGGTAAAGTAGTGGCGGCTCACCGGATCCGCCAGAATAAAGGGATCGCTGATGTGAACGTCACGGATGTGATAGGGATACTGCTGCATCACATCCCGGTCATCGTCGATAACAAACATGCCTTATTCCTCCTTCGTTTTCCTTTCAGAATCTCATTTTCAATCCATCTGTCTTCAGTATATCTGTCTCCCCCCGGTGAATCAAGGATGGAAGAAAGAAGAGCTGTGAAAAAAACAGGCGAACCTGGTTTCACAGCTCTTCAGCACTATTCAATTGAGTCTGGAGAAGAAAGATCCTGAGACTGTTTCCCGACCGAACCTGTTCAGGCAGATTCCGGTGATATGGATGAAAAGATGCCCGAATTCATTGTTCCTGTTCCTGCCCGAGAGACATCCTGACGCTTTTGACGGGAAACAATCGTATTCCGGAGTGCCTGACCATCCTGCCGTTCTTCTCCGGAAAACGGTGTGCTGAAAGAAAAGGAACAGAATGCCCATCCGTCCATTGAAGAAAACAGACCTCAAACAGTATCCTTCATTCCTTCTTTTTCTATCTGCCTTACCGACATATGTTCGTTGACGTTGAATCTGTACGAACCTGGTACGGTGCAGATTCCATTGAACTACTTTTTCATCTCGATGGTAAAGCCGTCTTCCCGGTCAACCCAATCCTCGTTGTCCATTTGCACATCCCGACGAGGATCATTACTCCTTGCTATGTTGTCGCCTATGTTGGAATTATACTGTATTTTCTTTTTTCCGCTCTCTTCCTCTTTCCGATCCTCTTCCCAGTTGACAACCAACGTACAGCCTTGAATTAGAAGTCCGTCGCGAAAAACATCTCCTTGCAGATAGGGAATTCGGTACTGTCCGTCACCGGCATGGAGCAGATCCACTGTCTGTCCATTCGCCGATCTGATATAGATTCTTTCAACGTAATATCCTTCTATCGGAGGAATCCGGATAATACTGCCTTCGTCTCCTTCTGCCCAAAAATCAGTGGTTATGTACCCCCAACCTTTATCATCTGCATTAATACGCCTAACACCCGGACGATCACATTGCAGGAGAATATGCTCATTCCCATCTTCTCCAACCTGCGAAATGAAACCACTCATCAGTTCGTAACTTGTCTCGGTCAAATTGCTCTCCAATCCCAACAATTCTATTTTGGGAGAAAGTGGCGGTATTGTTACGTTTGCTTTGTGTGTCGAGTCATTCGCACAGAGTATATAACCGAAGCCAATCATTGTAAGACGAGGCTCTTGCTCCACGACAGGCTCGTTACTCCAGTCATGTCCTTTAGCCTTCCAGTTGCATTTCAGGCGCTCCTGTTCCTCACCGCATACACTGCAGTAGATAACATAATCGTAGGATCCGTACGCTGTACAGGTAGGATACACCTGTTTCTCTTCGACACCTTCTCCCCTCACATGGTCTGTCCTGGGCAGTGTCCAGTATTCGGTATACCCGCAGTTCAGGCAGCTCTGGCTTTCACGGCCCTCGTGCTGGCAGGTGGGTTCCACTTCTGTACAGGAAGAACCAAAGTTGTGTTCTCCCCCTCCCGTAGTTATATGACTCATGTTTATTACGTCACCACATACACTGCAATAAACGACCAGATCATATCCGCCTTCCTGCGTACAGGAGCCTTCTGTGTAATTCTCCTGAACCGGACTGTCCGCCTGGTGTCCTGCAGGATTCAGAATCGTTAAGCCCTGAAGATCTCCACAGCGGCTGCATTGCTCATACGCTGAATGACCTTCTTGCGTACAGGTAGGTGCCACCGCTTCAACAGTCTTATAGTCATGTCCCAGGGGGTCCATCCATTCGGTGGAATCAGGGATCTCCATACCGCAGTAGACGCACTTTGCACCCCAGATCCCTTTTTCCGTACAGGTGGGTTCCAGGAAGCACATACCTTCCGTGAGATCGTGTGAACAGCTTTCCGCGCAGGCGGATACCGCAAACAGGCAGACAGCCGCACACAGCAGGAGGAGAAGTGATTTGCTTCTGATCTTGCTCATCTGATAACTCCTTTTTCATATTGTGGATTGGGCATACTTTCCGTGGGAATTTTACCAGAACCCCGGGATTTACACAAGGGGGGGATGACCATTGATTACACTGCAGGAAAGCACAATCAATGCATGCAGACATCTGTGAAATGACATGCGTTCAGACTCTCTGAAGGCAAAACCGGATGAAGCATTCCGGAACAGATCATGCTGCGTCATTCTTTTGCATGAAATGGAGCCGCATGGAAATGGCCGCCTGCAGCCAGTCCGGAACATCCGGCGCAATGGCAGGTGAATCCCCCCAGGGTCGTGATTGCCCCGCAATGCCACCGGGGCATGGACCGCTTCACCCATCTGATGGAACAGTTCATAAAACTGTCCGGATTCTGTCCGTCATATCCCGCTGATGACGCGGGATATGGGCAATGCACAACAATGTCCTCCGCCGGGGGCATGGGGTGGAGAAGGTCATGAAGTTATCCATGAACAGGAGGGGACCCGAGGACGGGATATACGGAACGCTCCCTTCCGGACAGTCGGCTTCAGGACATATGTGAGCGGAAACCGGGTGTACAGCCGGAAAAACACTCAGCTTCGCGTATCGGAAAGCGGTGAAAGACAATCGCAACGACCTGCAGGGAGAGAAGGATGAATGCACTTACCGCAGCAACTGTCCCTTCGGAAAACGAAAAAGAAATCTCACCAACTGTCCGAATCAGGAACCGGCCCCAATGCATCCGGATACGCCGTAAACTCCGCAGCGCATCCATGGAGCTTTTCTCATATGGCTTCCCGGCTTTTTGCTGCTGATGGCTTTACAAAAAAAGCCCGCCTGATAATGAGCCGTCTGTTTGGGCTGCGTCAGGCGAACTTTTCTTCTGTTTTCACTGCCGGATACGCAAAGGATAAACGAAGCTCCGTCCAGCCATCGGAGCAGACTCCGGAAGAAACCACGGATGAGCTGAGACGGAATGGAACGGCAGGGATCCGCAGACTGACTCCCCATCGTCTCCGCAGTCCCTGCCCGGGATGAAAGATCTGTTCCACGAAGGCCTGACATCTGCACACGGATTTCGCGGCCCGTTCCTGACGCAAACGGCCATTTTTCGGCCTTTCAAGACTCAGGAACAGCCCGGATCATCCCTGGAGATGCCATTCGCAGCTTTGTTCCTGCTCAGGACGCCTTATATGGCGCTTTCCGGATGCCCGTTCACATAGAATCGGACCAGTTCCTCCAGGATTTCGTCTCTTTCCAGGTGGCAGATCAGGCTTCTGGCCTGATTATAGCTGGTGATGTAGGTCGGATCACCGGATATAATGTACCCGACAATCTGTGTAATCGGATCATAACCCTTCGCCTGAAGCGCCTGATACACGTACATCAGGATGTCCTGTGCGGCATTTCCGCTGTCCGGGATCGGCTTCAGCTTTGTAGTCTGACTGTATGTATCCTGCACGTTCATCACCTCCTCGCCATCTGATCTTTATTATACACATTATCCGCAGGATGAAAACCCCGTCAGGGGCCTTTTTTCTCATCCGCCTACTGTATCAGACGAATCATTGCCCTGTTTTGTTGCACACTTTTTCATTTTTCCGGAATTTTCCCGAAAAGGCATAGATCCCGATGGCCGCGGCCACGGAAAGGTTCAGGGAATCCACCCTGTCCGAGGACGGAATCCGGACGCTCCGGCCGACAGAGGCAAAGGAATCCGGAAGGCCGCTGCCCTCATTGCCGAAGATCAGGGCATAGGGATAAGGCACATCCCCTTCCAGTACCTCCTCCATGGGCAGGGAGGCGCTGAGCATGAAGGGATACATCTGATGCTTTCCATACTGCGCCTGATACGCCTCAAAACTGTCCCATACATGCACCCTCAGAGAGAACAGACTGCCCATGGATGCCCGGACAGTCCTGGGGTCAAAAAGATCCACACAGGGGCGGATGAGTCCCACGTCCTCCACCCCGAAACCCAGAGCCGTGCGGAGAATGGTTCCCACATTGCCGCTGTCGGAGGGATGGTGCAGAATCACATGGGGACGGTCGGAATGCAGCGTATCCTCAAACTTCCTGAACACGCTGGCGGCATAACAGTTCTCCTTCCCCGAAATGCGGCTGAGAACGCGCTCCGCCATCTCCACCCGCACATGGCAGGCATCCGCCAGCGCCCGCAGCTTTTCCGCGCCCTCCGTGCCCTCCGCCTTCGGATGCAGAAGGACCCGCTCCACACACTCACTTCTGTGAAGAAGGCTTTCCATGGCCGGAAAAAAACCGGGGGCATAGCTGTAAGGCAGGTCCTGACTGTATCCGCTCAGAGAGGGCATGCTCAGCCTCCTTGCTGTTCTTCATCCCCGAACAGGGCATTGATGAAGGAGCGGGCTTCAAAGGGCTGCAGGTCATCAATGCCCTCACCCACACCGATATACCAGACCGGCACCGCCAGCTCCTGCCGGATCGCCAGGGCGATCCCGCCCTTGGCGGTCCCGTCCAGCTTTGTCAGGATAATGCCGCCCACCTCACAGACTTCCTTGAAAGCCCGCGCCTGAGCAAGACCGTTCTGACCGGTGGTGGCGTCCAGAACCAGTATGCACCGCATGTCCGCCTCCGGAAAATCCCTTTCCACCACCCTGCGGATTTTCTCCAGCTCGTCCATCAGGTTCTTCTTGTTATGCAGCCGCCCCGCGGTGTCCACCAGCAGAAGATCCGCACCGTTGGCCTTCGCGCTCTGAATGGCGTCATATACAACCGCTGCGGGATCAGCTCCCTCCTCATGCTTGACGATGGGCACCCTCGCCCTCTGCGCCCAGACCGTGAGCTGCTCAGAGGCAGCTGCCCGGAAGGTATCGCCGGCCGCCAGCATGACGGTGCGCCCGATGGCCTGAAAGCGCAGGGCCAGCTTGCCGATGGTGGTGGTCTTGCCCACGCCGTTGACCCCCACGATCAGCATGACCATGGGCCACTTCAGGGGCGGGCGGGGAATGTCCATCTCCTCCACCATGATCTGCTTGAGCACATTCCGGGCATCCGCCGCGTCGGTGATCCGGTCCCGGTGAACCCGCTCCTTCAGTTCATCGATCATCCGGGTGGTGGCCTTGACGCCGCAGTCGGAGAGAATCAGGATGTCTTCCAGTTCGTCGTAGAAATCATCATCAATCTTCCGCGTTTCCCTGACCAGCTCGTCCACCCGCTGCGTCATGCCGCCCCTGGCCTTGGTGAGGCTTTCCTTCAGTCTTGAAAAGAACCCCATAGTTTTTCCTCCCTGCCTGTTTCCGTCAGATCTTCTCCTGCTGTCTTTCCTGATGCTGCCGGAGGGCAACCATCAGAACCGCGATATCCGCCGGACTGACGCCCGGGATCCGGCTGGCCGCCCCGAGACTCAGGGGTCTCTGGGCATTCAGCTTCTGCCGGGCCTCCAGGCGCAGCGCCCCGATGGCCTCATAATCCATGTCCTCCGGAAGCAGCATGTTCTCCATGACCCGGGCCTTCCGGATCTGTTCCTGCTCTTTTTCCAGATATCCCTGATACTTGACTTCCGTCTGAGCCAGAAAGGCGCTTCTCCGGTCACAAAGGTCAAAGTCCGGCGTCATCTCCGCCAGATCCTTCAGTTCAATCCCCGGCCGCTTCAGAAGCTCCGCTGCGCTGAGAGGGCCGGGCGGATCCGGCTGAGCATGCTTTTCCAGCCAGCTTTTCCGCACAGTCGTCGGGGAATAGAAGGTGCTCTCCAGTTTCCGGCGCACTTCCCGTGCCGCCGCCGCCCGCTCCCTCGCCCGCTCCAGCCGCTCCCGGCTGGCCAGACCCAGACGGAAGGAGATCTCCGTCAGCCGCTGGTCTGCGTTGTCCTGGCGGAGATGCAGTCTGTGCTCCGCCCTGGAAGTCATCATCCGGTAGGGTTCATCCGTCCCCTTGGTGGTGAGATCATCGGTGAGGACACCGATATAGGCCTCGTCCCGGTGCAGAACCAGCTGCCCCCTGCCCTCTATCTTCAAAGCGGCATTCATGCCGGCCAGGATTCCCTGACCCGCTGCTTCCTCATAACCGCTGGTTCCGTTGATCTGACCGGCCATGAACAGGCCTGTGTACCGGCGGCTTTCCAGGGTGGGCTTCAGTTCCCTGGGATCAATGCAGTCATATTCAATGGCATAGCCCAGACGGGTCAGTTCACAGCGGTGCAGACCCGGCAGCGTTCTGTACATCCGCCACTGCACGTCCTCCGGCAGGGACGTGGACATCCCCTGAACATACCATTCCTGGGATTTGGCCCCCTCCGGTTCCAGAAAGAGCTGATGCCGGTCCTTGTCGGCAAACCGGACGACCTTGGTCTCAATACTGGGACAGTACCGGGGTCCCACGCCGCTGATCACCCCTGTATACATGGGCGCCCGGTGCAGGTTTTCACGGATGATCCGATGGGTCTCCTCACCGGTATAGGTGATATAGCAGGCATGGGTATTCCTCAGAGTCCGGTCCGTCATGAAGGAAAAGGCCTCCACCGGCTCATCCCCCGCCTGCACTTCCATCTCATCAAAATCAATGCTGTTCCGGGCAATCCTTGCGGGGGTGCCCGTTTTGAAACGTCTCAGGGCAAACCCCATCTCCAGAAGGCTTCCCGAGAGTTCCTCGCTCCCCATCAGCCCCTGCGGACCGCCGCTGTAAACGACCTCCCCCACAATGATCCGGCTCTTGAGATACACACCCGTGGCCAGGATCACAGCCCTGCAGTTCAGAGTCTGGCCGGTTCGGGTGACCACACCCCGTACCTCGCCGTTCTCCGTCAGAATCCGGACCGCCTCTCCCTGCCTGACCGTCAGATGGGGCTGATTCAGAAGGGCCGCCCGCATCCGGTTCTGGTATTCCTGTTTGTCCGCCTGAGCCCGCAGGGCATGAACCGCGGGACCCTTGGAGGTGTTCAGTGTCCGGGACTGGAGCATGGTGTCGTCAATCGCAAGGCCCATCTCGCCCCCAAGGGCGTCCACTTCCCGGACAATCTGCCCCTTGGCGGATCCTCCGATGGCGGGATTGCAGGCCATCAGGGCGATCCCGTCCATGTTCAGGGTCAGCAGGAGGGTGTCCACGCCCATCCTTGCCCCCGCCAGGGCTGCCTCACAGCCCGCGTGACCGCCGCCAATCACCACAAGATCCGCCATGCTCATGCCTCCCGTTCCAGACAGCATTATACCACAAGGGCATGCCTGCGCAACCGCGGGAATAAAACGGCGGCGTGCCTGGCACGCCGCTCTCTGATTCCGTCCTTTGTCTGCGGACTTATTCCGGGATTTCCTCCGTGAGGATCACGGAGCTGCGGGGCTGCATGGGCAGGACCAGCATACCGTTCTCCACCGTGCCTGCACAGACCCTGCTGCTGTCAGCACCGGCCCTGGAGGTCATGAACAGTCTGAGCATGTCGGTGCCGTCCCCCACGCCGAGGGAGGCAAGAGGCAGCTGCAGGGTCCTCTCCTCGTCCAGGTTATTGAGGGCCACCACCACCTTCTGCTTCCTGTCAAACCGGGCATAGGCGATGAATCCATGGCCTGCGCACAGGGCTTTCACACTGCCCCTGCGGAGCACCGGCAGTTTTTCCCGGATCCTGGCCAGTTCCCTGAACATTCTGAGGAGCTGTTTGTCCTCATGTCCCCAGGGATACGTGCGCCGGTTGTCCGGATCTGTCCAGCCCACCAGACCGGCTTCATCCCCGTAGTAGATCGTTGGGGCTCCCGGCCAGGTCATCTGAATCACGGCAGCTTCCCGGAAGACTTCCGGACGGATGCCCTCTCCCGCAGCGGCGCTGCCCATGTCCGCAAGTCTGCCCGTCTTTCCGTTGGTTCTTGTCATGAACCGGCTGTGGTCATGATTGCTCAGTTCATCCATGGCACAGTCCACGGAGGGCTTGGGCATCCGGGCCATGCCCTCGAAAATCATCCTGAAGAACGCTTCACCGTTCTGATGCAGGTCATCCCTGCGATAATCGGAGTGCTTTTCCAGTCCCGTGAGGAAGAAGGTCACCGGCTCCATGAACGCGTCATAATTCATAACGCTGTCCCATTCCTCACCGTTCAGCCATTCCTCGGGATTGCCGTAATGCTCGGCAATGATCAGTGCGTCAGGATTGGCCGCCTTGACGCGCCGCCGGAATTC
>CACYGY010000040.1 GCA_902774025.1 uncultured Eubacteriales bacterium | reverse complement strand
AAGATATCAATATCGGAGCGCTCAGGAAATGGCGGGAAGGAAATACGATGCGGAGAAGCACATGAAGAACGGCAGAAAGTTTCAGAATCTGGCGGATCTTGATATCTGCGATTACATGGATCGCGATGATTTCATGAAAAGGATTCTGGCCATGATCACGGCGATTCTGCTGGTATGCACCGCTGTTTCCGCATTTGCTGCTTCAAATGAAAAGCGATATGTCATCTCTGAAAACGGAAAATCTGTCAATATGCGGTCTGAGCCCGATAAAAAAGCGAACGTTCTGCATCAGTTGAGTGTGGGAACGGAGGTCATTCTTCTGGATACGGAAGGCAGCTGGTGCAAGATTGAATACTCAGGTCAAGAGGGATACATCCTGTCATCCTATCTGACCTCCAGCAAAAAAGAAGCGGATGGAAAGATCACTTCCACTCAGACTTCAGCAGTACAGAGCAAGACAGCCTATATCACAAGTTCCAATGGCGGTGCCGTCTATCTGAGAAAAGAAGCCAGCAAATCGTCTGCATCCATGGGGACCATCCTTTACGGGGAGAAAGTAACCGTTCTTCAGCAGGGAACGACCTGGTCCAAGGTTCAGTATGAAGGTACGATGGGCTATGTCATGACCCAGTACATCACCAGTGAGAAGCCTTCACCTGTTGCGACGCCGACAAAAGCAGCCTCCTCCACAGTAAAAGGGACTGTCTATATTGTCAGCGAAAATGGGAAGAATGTGCGGATGCGGCAGGGCCCCGGCACAGGATACAGAGTTCTCACAGGCCTGTCTGTAGGTACAGAGGTTGAGGCTCTCAGTCAGAGTGGAAGCTGGACACAGATCCGACATAAGGGCACAAACGGGTATGTTATGACCCAGTACGTGAGCAAAACAAAGCCAAAGATTGAAGAGTCCAAAGCCACAACCGACAAGGCAAAGACCATGTATGTAGTCAGCGAAAACGGGAAATCGGTCAATGTCCGTGCGTCAGCCTCCTCAGGCTCGGCTGTGGTGGGTTCTCTCCCTGTGGGAACACAGGTCCGGGCCTCGGAGATGAATGATACCTGGTCTTCTGTTCAGTCAGGCAACGTCTCCGGTTTCATGAAAACAGAGTACCTGAGCAGCCATAAACCTCAGGCGACAGCAACTCCCGGAAAAACTGAGGAGCCCGAGATGGTCAGGATGTACATCCAGACAGACAACGGCAAGTCCGTCAATGTTCGCAGAGAGCCCACCAAGAACTCTCAGGCTGTCGGTACGCTTGAATATGGTACTCCGGTGATGTCCGCGCCTGCCAGTGCAAACTGGGCTCATGTAAGGACAGATTCACTGGATGGCTATGTCATGACACAGTATTTATCCAGTAAGAAACCCGCGGAGAGCTCCTCCGACAACGATGACAACAAACCGAAGATCGGATCCACCGTATACATTGCCAGTAAGCGGGATTACGCGGTCAGAACCCGTTCAGGCCCAGGCAGCAGCTACAGTTCTGTAAGCAGTTACGTTGTAGGAACACCTGCCAAGGTTCTAGAAAATGTCGGTGACTGGACGCGCATCCGGGTGAAAGGGGAGGAAGTATACATTCCCATGTCTTCCATTGCCACCAACGGCAAAGACGCACTTCCCAATTCCCAGGATCGTCAGATTGCCTATCTGAGCAGTTCGAAAGGCAGTGTGGACCTGAGAAAGTCCAAACAGAATGATTCTGAAATCCTTGGTTCCTATGTCAGCGGAACCGCGGTGATTCTGATGTCTCAGAACGATAAAGAAGGCTGGGCGTATATAAAGGTTGGAAATCGAAATGGATATGTGGACAGTAAGCTTCTGACTACAAAGTAACCTTCTGCGGACTCTGGCTGATCCTTCAGCCAGAGTCTGTTTTTCTCAGATCAGTCGGAATTCAATGCTGCCCTGAAAAAAGAACATGAAAGTATGCAGAATCATGACTTGACAAATGATCCGGTACATTCTATAATGGCCACGTTCCTGCGAACCCATTCAGGTGCAGAGTTGGCTGAGTGGTCTAAGGCGCACGACTGGAAATCGTGTGAGGGCTAATACCCCTCCCAGGGTTCAAATCCCTGACTCTGCGGTATGTCTGCCATGTGGCAGACATTTTTTTGCCACTGACAGATTCCGGAAATGATGATTTGTCGCTCTTCGTCATACCTTGACGATTGTTATGACATCATGTATTATGAACTGGCTGATGGAATCTTTTTTCATACCATGCGTGGGATCCGGTTATGGGACCGGAAGGTCATGAATATCATGGGAGGCTGCGAACAATGAAAGACCATCCAAATGTCCGCTGGTTAGCTTTGGTCCTGTTGGTGATCATGATTCCCACTCTGTCGCTGGCAGATACCGCCAGAGTGACTGCCAGTGCGCTGTATCTTCGTACACGTCCTGATGCGGATTCACCCTCGCTGGGCATGTACCGCTTCAACACCAAGGTTACGGTTCTTGATTCCTCCTCCTATAAATACTGGATGCGTGTCAGAACGCCGGACGGCAAAACCGGCTATATGTACAAGGCGTATATGTCAGGTGTCGTTAAATCTGATACGGATGGGACCGGTATCATGTACGTCAGCGCCGCCAATGGGGAGACCGTAAATCTCCGGAGAAGGGCAAGTACGTCATCCAACCTGATTGAGCGTCTTCTGGTGGGAACAAAGGTCACGGTGCTGAATTACGGATCTGTCTGGAGCAAGGTGATCTACAATTCCAAGACGGGCTATGTGCTTTCCAAGTACCTCACATCGAAAAAGCCGGACAGTCTCCCGACACAGGGGTATGCCACTGTGACAGCACGGAACAATCAGGGAGTGCATATGCGGGTTTCCGCATCTGTGAATTCAAAGGTTCTGGAAACACTGCAGGTAGGCACGGTGGTCACAGTAAATGCCTGGGGTACAGTCTGGAGCCGGGTCACCTATGGTAAAAAGGAAGGATATGTCATGACGTCTTTTCTGAAGGCCAGATAAAACGGAACCGCAAAGAAGGAAACCGCGGTATGCTTCCTGCATACCGCGGCTTCTTTCATGATGGAGATGAGGGGAGTTGAACCCCTGTCCGAAAGCCCATCCAAACAACCTTCTCCGAGCGCAGTCTGTGATCTGACATTCCCTCTCTCAGACACCCGCAGACAGGTTTCTGAGTTCAGTAGCTTCATCATACAAGAACACCGCAAAGCTTAAGTATTCCCGTTCCCCGCTGAAATGACGCCGGTGACCGGAACAGCGGGTATCCCGGGCCGGCGCGCCGCCTAATTAGGCAGCGAAAGCGAAATTCTGTTCGTCAGTTCATTTTTAATTTCCCAGTTTTAACGCGGTCCGGGGCCGCGGCTCGCTTATTATCCTTCAAAACCCCCGTCGAAACCGGATCATCCCCATAAAACCGACCTTATTTCTGCCGGCTCCGAAGCGCGCGCTGAATCTCCCTGTCCGCATCGCGTTTCGCCATGGAGTCACGTTTGTCGTGCTCCTGTTTGCCCCTGCACAATCCCAGCTGCAGCTTCATCCGGCCATCCTTGAGATAGATTTCCAAAGGAATCAGGGTATACCCCTGTCTTGCCACCAGACTCTCAATCTTGCGGATTTCAGACTTATGCATCAGCAGTCTTTTGGGTCGAAGCGGATCCCTGTTGAATACCGAGCCCTGCTCATAGGGGCTGATATGCATGCCTTCCACCCACACTTCTCCATGGCGGACCTGACTCCAGGACTCTTTGAGACTGACTTTACCGGCACGCATAGACTTTACTTCGGTTCCAAACAGTTCCAGTCCGCATTCATAACGCTCTTCCACAAAATAGTCATGAAAGGCTTTTCGGTTCTGAGCGACCGGCTTGATGCCCTTCTGATGCGGCACTTACACCACCCTCCCATCAATGCATCCTATTATACCAAGACTGTCTCCGAATTGCAATCCCGAAAGGCTTTTGCTATAATTTTCCCATAGGAGGTGGCCTTTATGAGTCATCTGCATGAACTGGCTTTCCTCAGCAGGCAGGCAGCCCTGGAACTGGCTACCCTGTCCGCTGAATCAAGAAATCAGGCTCTGACGTGCATGGCATCCACCCTGCTCCGGAATAAAGACCAGGTCTTTGAAGCCAACAGGGAAGATCTGCGGCGGGCCGAAGAGTCAGGACTGGCCGCGCCGCTTCTGAAGCGTCTGCGATTTGATGATGAAAAACTCCATCAAGCCGTTCAGGGACTGGAAGAACTGGCAAAACTGGAAGATCCTCTGGGCAGAACAACGCTGGCTCGTGAACTGATGCCCGGCCTGAATCTCTACAGGGTCAGTTGTCCCATCGGTGTCATTGGCATCATTTTTGAGAGCCGTCCTGATGCGCTGATTCAGATCACTTCTCTGGCCCTCAAGAGCGGGAACGCTGTAATCCTGAAGGGCGGATCAGAAGCCATGGAAACCAATCGCGCCCTCTATCTGTGTCTTCGGGAAAGCGCTGTTTCGTGTGGAATACCGGAACACTTCGCGTCACTTCTCTCCAGCCGGGAAGACGTGGCTGCCATGCTGAAAGAAGACGAACTGATTGACCTGATCATTCCCAGGGGCTCCAGAAGCTTCGTGCGTTACATTATGGACAACAGCCGGATCCCCGTGCTAGGTCATGCGGACGGACTGTGTCATGTATACGTTGACAGGGATGCTGATCTTCCGATGGCGGAAAATGTGACGGTGGACAGCAAGACACAGAATGTCTCCGTATGCAATGCGGCAGAGACCCTGCTGGTTCACAGGGACATTGCAGCGTCTTTTCTTCCTTCCGTCGCGTCAAAGCTTCGTGATAAAAATGTCCGCCTCCTGGGCGATGCGGAAACAGGGAAAATCATCCGGTGTGAAATGGCTACAGAAGAAGACTGGTCCACAGAATATCTTGACTGGACCCTCAGTATCCGGATTGTCCCTGATCTTGATGCGGCGATCCGTCATATCAACCAGTACGGCTCCCATCATACAGACGCCATTATCACGGAAAACCCCGATCATGCCGAACACTTCATGCAGGGTGTGGATTCAAGCGGTGTCTATTGGAACTGTTCCACACGTTTCGCAGATGGTTTTGCCTACGGATTTGGTGCCGAAGTTGGCATCGCCACCGGTAAAATCCACGCAAGAGGCCCCATGGGGCTGGAAGGTCTGACTTCCTATAAGTACAGACTGATCGGGCACGGCCAGACTATGACGGAAGTAAAGCTCGGCCATTTGTCCTATACGCACCGGGACTTGAAAGGATCCATGGAATGAAACAGATTCCGAAAAATGTAGCCGCCTTTGATTTTGACGGTACCCTTTTTCCCGGAGATTCCATCGTTCAGTACCTCCGTTTCTGTATCCATGGCAGAGTCTGCCCATGGACACAGTTCCTGCGGGCCGGCACCGCCTATGTCGCGGGCCTGGGCAGGACCGATGGCGCCGTATCCGCCAAAGAAAAAACCCTTTCCTTTCTGAAGGGAAAAACCGAATCTGAAATGGCGCTCCATGGACGTCAGTTCATTGAGCAGTATATCCTGCCTTCTGTTTTCCCTCAGGGGCTCAATGAGATGAACACACTGAAAAGAAACGGCGTAACCGTGATCCTTCTGTCCGCGTCTCCGAATGTATACATGCAGTACCTGAGAGAATATCTGCCGGTGGATGACATCATCTGCACGGTCTGTCAGGTGGACAGAACCTCACGTTACACGGGGAGAATCGGTTCCAACTGCCGTGGAGAGGAGAAGGTCAGGCGGCTTTCCGAATATCTGAATCTTCCGGTTCAGAATCTGCGAATCCGATATGCCTACGGAGATTCAGTCCATGATGTGCCGCTTCTGCGCTGCGCGGATTCTCCGGTACTCATCAATCCGGATCGGGTGCTGAAAACCGCTTTCCCCGGCGCGAGGGTGGAATCCTGGAGGGAAACGTGATGTACGTCAAAAGAGTTGAAACGCTCCCTCCGCTGTCCCACGCGGATTCATCACTTGCGGGTGAGCAGGTGGGGGTTCGAATCAGCAGACTGGGACTGACCCTGGCTTACTATCCAGTTCCAAAGGCTGAATGGATTTCCTTTCCCGAAATGCCGGGAATGGATGAAATGCGGAATCCTGTTATCTTTGCTGCTTTCCGGGAGGATCAGATCATTGGCAGATGTGTTCTTCTTGCGGAAAGAAACCAGTGGATGGAGCTTGTGGATATCCGGGTGGATCCCGCATTCCGGCGCTGTGGAGCCGGGAAGGCCATGGTGGGCGCCGCTCTTGCCTATTCCGTCAAGCAGGGATTTGCCGGACTGAAGACCTTTACAAGCGACCGGAATCCCGTTATGTGTCAGTTTTGTGAGCATTGTGGGTTTATGCTGCAGGGCATGGACCGGATGGCGCTGAGTCGTCTGCCGGAGGAAAGGGAGAGGCCCATGGCCCAGCGTGCCTGTCAGTTAATCTTCTATTTACAGAAAGGTTCTTGAAATGATGCGTCTTCAGAAATATCTTGCCCTGTGCGGCGTTGCTTCCAGAAGAGCGTCTGAAACGCTGATCGCGGAAGGGCGTGTAACCGTCAATGACCGTACCGTCACGGAAATGGGCACACAGGTGGATGAAACCAGTGACAGGATCACAGTGGACGGAAAGCTGGTCCGGATTCAGAAAACCATGCACTATCTGGCTTATCATAAACCGATCGGTGAGGTCACAACTGTCTCGGATCCGGAAGGGCGTCCGACGGTCATGGACAAATTCAGGGATTATCCGGTTCGTCTGTTCCCTGTGGGGCGTCTTGATTATGACAGTGAGGGATTACTGCTGCTGACCAATGACGGGGATCTGATGCAGCATCTTCTTCACCCCAGTCACGAAGTACCCAAGGTATACTGGGTCAAGGCGAGCAACCAGGTCACCGATGAGGAAGTCCGTCGCCTGAGAATTGGCGTCAGTCTGGACGGCGTTATGACAAGCCCCGCGGAAGTACGGGTTGTCAGACGTGAGGCCTTTGACACCATTCTGCTGATCACCATTCATCAGGGCCGGAATCGCCAGGTCCGCAGGATGTTGGAGGCCGTGGGCCATCAGGTCGTTCAGCTGAAACGCATAGGATTTGCCAGCATTCGCCTTGAAGACCTTCCCAGGGGACAATGGCGTCATCTGACAGAATCCGAAGTCAGAAGGCTGAAGGAGCTGTAAGCATGTATGAACTTCGTTCTGCCCGGTTTCTCGCTCAGGAAATGCGGGAAAAAATCCTTGTGCCCGGAGACACTGCAGTGGACGCGACCCTTGGGAACGGGTATGATGCCTGTGATCTTGCGCGTCTCGTGGGGCCTTCAGGACACGTTTATGGTTTTGACATACAGGAAAAGGCAATCCATTCCACCCGTGAAAGGCTCACATCCGCAGGCCTTCAGGACAGATGCACCCTGATCCTTTCAGGACATGAACACATGCGGGAATATGTTTCCCCAGGCGTTTCCCTGATAGCGTTCAATCTGGGATGGCTTCCGGGAGGAGATAAACAGATCACCACCTGCTGGGAAACCACGCACGCGGCTCTTGAATCAGCGCTCATGCTTCTGAAACCCGGCGGTGTCTGCACTGTCTGCGTGTATCCGGGACATGATGAAGGAAGCCGGGAAAGAGACGAGCTGATTCGCTTTCTGAGCCTTCTTCGCCCTCAGCAGTATAATGTTCTGGAGCAGCGTTTTCTCAACGCCGGCACCGGGGCACCGGAGTGCCTGGTCATTCAGAAACAGCTTGCCCTTTCTTCCTGTGCCGGGACATGACCTGTTTTTCACGGTCATTTTTTCATTCTCCTTCTGTCATGTTCACAGCCAGTTCATGAGTAAGTGCTAACATAATGCCGAAGGTGATCACTCATGAACCGACAGGAGGTAAATCAAAAATGAGCGACGATAATCTGATTATTCCTTCAGCATTCCGGGATCCCTCCGAAGAACTGAATGGTCTGATGAATTCAGTATGTTCCCTCAATGAAGAGCAGCTACTTCATACAGCTGACAGAATGATGGATTTCATGCTCAGCTACAAGAACCTGAAAATGGTCTACAGCTGTGCCATCCGTGAAGTAAAAACCAAATTCGAAGTGCTGAATACGGAGTTCAGTGTCCGTTACCAGCGGAACCCCATCAACTTTATTTCATCAAGACTGAAAAGCAATCAAAGCATCATGGAAAAGCTGAACCGGAAACAGCTTCCCCTGACAGCCGAAAGTATTCAAAAACATGTACTGGACGTGGCGGGCATCCGGATTATCTGCTCCTATGTGGACGACATCTATGCCCTTGGAGATGCCCTTCTCCGGCAGGATGATGTCACGTTGATTCAAAAAAAGGACTATATCGAAAACCCCAAGGCCAATGGATACCGCAGTCTTCATCTGATCATCAGCGTACCCGTTTTCCTGGCGGACGAAAAACATCATGTACCCGTGGAAGTTCAGATCCGTACCATCGCCATGGATTTCTGGGCGACCCTGGAGCATCAGATGAAATATAAACAGGTCTGGGACGGACAGCAGGACACGGTGAATCAGCTTCACGCCTGCGCTGAAAAGATTGCCGTACTGGACCAGGAGATGCTGCAGATTCGAACCAGAATCGATGCCGTAAAGGAAAACCATTCCCAGGAAGATGAGCTGATGCAGAAACTTCGCCGGATGGAAATCCCCATATGCTGAACGTCTTTTTCTCTTCTCGGGTTCTCCGCAGGAGGGAAGCATGACAGGGACCAGGGAAATCTTTTCACCTTGCGAAAGGGAAAGAATCAATATATAATATAGACTGATTTGCTCTGCAAATCGATTGAATCATTCGGAGGACAGGATTTTGCCGGTTAAGCCAATTTATCACAAATCTCCTCTTTCTTCCCTCCATGCTCTGCCTCTTGGACCGGGCCAGGTCAGAACGGACCGTGCTGTGCTCCGGTTGATATACCAGCAAATGCACGCGTATTCCGATCGTCCTGAAATGTGGGAAGGACTGTTTCTGCTGGCCTGTTTTTTTTCGCAAGATCCAATTCATGAGCCCGTTGTACAGCATGTCATGACTGGTCTCCAGGCGCAAAAACCTGACGGAGCTTTTCCGGGAACAATCAGCAACGCTCTGCAGCTGGCCCGGACCGCCCTTGCTGTCTATGAATATGGTAATGACCGGACGGTTCTGAAATCCGTAACCGCCTGGTGCGGGTGGATCCTGGTGAACTGGGAGGATGT
Source organism: uncultured Eubacteriales bacterium (assembly GCA_902774025.1). Classification (GTDB taxonomy): domain Bacteria; phylum Bacillota; class Clostridia; order Christensenellales; family Aristaeellaceae; genus UBA2943. The sequence continues at coordinate 18,557 of CACYGY010000040.1, read as the reverse complement.
CATCGGGCAGGATGAAATCCAAAAACAACCTGCCGATCTCATGGATTTTCTTGAGAAGGTATACAGATACACAGGAAAGCAGGCTATCCTGTCCCTGTGTGACCGCCTGCGGATGGAAAGCCTGAACTGGACCAGTATTCTCAGAACTTTCAGCCTGAAGCGTCCCATGTCGCAGATAGCGTCATGGCTTGAGACCCGTGCGGGTATGGATCGTGAAATGGAGAACAGCCAGTCACTCCCCACTGAAGAAGATGGCATTGACCGCAGACAGTTTTCCCATATCCAGGGGGTTTATACCCGTCAGTATCTGACATCCCATGTTGAAACCCTGGCGGGAGGAATGCACGCATCTCTTCTCAATGGACTCTATTCCTGCAGACATGATGAGCAGCACGCCCCTCAGGACGGATGGCAGAAGATCCATCGATTTCACGGCGTTCCCGCTGGCGGAACCACGGGAGACGAGGTTCTGGAGGGAAGCAATCCATCCTGCGGTATGGATACGGCAGGCATCAGCGCCTGGGTACAGGCACTGGCCGCTCAGCTGGTAATGGAGGATTCTTCCTGGGCTGCAGAGGCTCTGGACCGGATCGTGCATAACAGCCTTCCTTCCTGTGTTCATAACAAAACCCTGATTCACTTTCAGAGAGTGAACCAGTTGGAAAAAGACTGCTCCACCCGGGATCTGTATCATGTGCATCAAATGCCCTCTCAAAAGCAGCGGTCCCTGAGCCGCATGGCCCGCGCCTGGGCTGCCGCTTACAGTTCCGCTGTCATGACCACAAAAGACGGCTGTGAAGTCCAGATGTACCTGGATGGTGATTATTCACTGGCTCTGAATGGTGAAGCCTGCAGAGTCCGCTTTGCCGTGTCAAAGGCTGAGGCAGGCATGACATGGCAGATGCGCGCATCCGTCCGTGCCTCCGTGGCACTTCGTCTGTATTCCTGGATGGGCCAACCCGAGATCCTTGTCAACGGGGAAGCGCTGGCCGCAGAGCGGACGGGGGATTTCTTACAGATTCAGAGAGAATGGGAGCCGGGAGATCACCTGGTCCTTCGCTGGACAAACCTTCTGCGGACAGAGGAGTGTTATCACCAGGGAATGTGTGTCATGTACGGCCATGACCTCATGTCCCTGGATACAGATGCCAGACGCCGTTGGGCTGTCGGTGTTGTAGGAGAACCGGAAAAACAGGACGGTCAGGTCGTCATCCATGTGCGGTCGGTTCCGGAATGGAGCCAGAACGGAGGTGTTCCGTCTCAGCTGCCCGTCCGCCCCCGTGGGGAAGGGGAGGTTTTTCCGGTGGTTCTGACCCCCTATTCTGAAACGCTGCCCAGGCTTTCCGTTTTTCCGAGGTGCGCTGATTCATGACAGATATACGCCTGGCACCCCTGGCCAGTGTGACTGACTGGCCGTTCCGACTCCTGTGTTTTGAACAGGGATGCGCCTGTGCCTACACGGAAATGGTCAGCGCCCAGGGATTTGTATACGCAGGCTTTCAGAAAGCAGTTCAGGATCTTCTGCTCCGCGCTGAGGGAGAAAAAAAGCTGATTGTTCAGATTTTCGGTCAGGACCCGGAAATCATGGCCGAAGCGGCCCGGCGTCTCAATGCCATGGAGCGCTTCGACGGAATTGATATCAACATGGGCTGTCCCATGCGCAAGGTGACCAGCGGTGGGGCAGGAGCCGCCCTGATGCAGACACCGGAACTGGCTTCCAGGATCATGGAGCAGGTGGTTCGTGCTTCCGCACTTCCGGTTTCCGTAAAAATGAGAACCGGCTGGGACCATGATCATGTGAACTGCGTGGATATGGCATGTCGGGCCGAAGCCTGCGGAGTCCGGGAAATCACGGTTCACGGGCGCACCCGGGATCAGATGTATTCCGGTCAGGCCGACTGGGAAATCATTCAGGAAGTCAGGCGGCATGTCCACATTCCCGTACTGGGAAACGGTGATCTGCTGGATGCGCAGGCTGTCGGAAGGCGAGCGGAAACCTGTCACGTGGATGGCTTCATGATCGCTCGCGGCGCACAGGGAAATCCATGGATTTTCAGTCAGGCTGAAAAAATACTGACGGGAAAACCGGTGCAGACCATTCCCATAAAGCAGCGGCTGCCCGTCATGATCCGTCATTATGAGATGATGTTGAAGTGGAAACCTGAAAAAGTTGCTGTCACAGAGATGCGCAAGCACCTGGCATGGTACCTGCACGGACTGAGAGGTGCCGCCAGAATGCGCGACTTGCTGAATCACATAACCGACCCCGGAACCGTAATCCGGAGTCTGGAAGATTTTGCTTCTCAGGCTGAGAATTGAGAATCGGCAGATCGTGACAAGGAGGAATTCCCATGAAACGATGGTTGGCATTGTTGCTCTGTCTGCTCCTTGCTGTTCCCTGCGCCATAGCGGAAGAAGGAGAGTCCGACTATACCCTTCCGGAAAAATTCTGGAAGCAGGTTGAGCTGGGGAGTGGCCTGAAAGGCGTCGCGAAAGCCGCCACCAGCGGTGATGGCGCCATGGTTCTGCTTTTCTCGCCTCTGAATAACACGGAATTTCAGTTTGAGTCCATCCTTTCTGATGGGAAACTGGAATGTGAAGTATACACGGTCAAGAATGAAATCGAAGGCGGCCGCACACTTCTTTTCAGTGACCAGAATCGGTTTTACCTGAACAGCACGCTTCTATTGGGAACTACCTATTCTCTTCCTCTGAACGGAGACCTGATTACGTCTCTTACCAGCTCCCATCCCGGAGAACCAACGCTTTTGTCCGCGCTTTTCAGGATTCTGCGGGGAGAAACGGATGAAAGCGGTGTATGGGATACTTCCATGGAACGTTTTCGAAAAGAACTCCAGACCTGGCTTGATTCTTACGCTTCCTCGCCTGTTCTGAGTTCTTCCGATGCTCAGTCCACTCTTTTTTTTCAATACACGATCCCGGAAAAGGCCCTCAGAGAACAGCTGCAGAAGCTGGTGATGGAAATGATGGCCGATCCGTCTCTGCTGACTCTGATGCGCAGACGGATGGATGACGCTCAGAAAGAAGCTTATCTGGGGAATGAAGTGCTGGAAAAAGACCTGGACATGATTCTTCAGATGCAGTTTTCCGGGGACATCCGTATAACCAGAACGGTCACCCTGCAGGGACAGGAAATTGACATGACCATGGTCCTTCCTTTTGCTCAGAATCCTCTGAAAATCCGTGAAATACAGTTTCACAGGAGTACTACGACAGACTGGACCATCCTGACGGACGATGCTCAGTTTGAGCTGCATTTCAGTGAACTGCGCCAGACCGGCGATTCCTCCGCCTTCGCAGGCACCTTCCGCCAGGTGCTTACCGGAAGTATTCCCGCTTTTTCCCTTTCCTTTGACCTGAGCAGTACCACTATCCGGAACATCGACGATGAAAGCGTTCACCATGAGTATAACACCTTGCAGTTCACGCTTCAGAATGATCTTTCTCACCTGAGTGAAGAGGACAGTACACGGGCCGATTATGCCACCGTGCCCACGATCCAGGGTACTTTCCAGACACATTTTTCCAGTAAGGCTGCAAAACGGGCGGCAACGACGCTGGATGTCAGTCTGGATCTGAATCTTCCCGGCGGAAGATTTCAGGCAGCTGCCAAAATGAAGACGGTCACCCCCTGGGAACTCAAAAATCCCACTGTGGAAGAATCCGTGGATATGAGCACTATGTCAGTCTCTCAGCGCATTGGCATTCTGCGGGATCTTCTCAGCAGTGCGTACCTGGATCTCAGTCTCATGGACCTTGAGAAAACACTCGAAATGACTGATGCTGTGGAGACATCCGTTTCGGAAACGATTCAGACGCCCACGGATCTTACCCCCTGAGGCTGCAGCCAGACAATTGAAAAAGGACATCCGGTCCGTTCCAGGCGCAAGCGCCGGATCCGGCCCGGATGTCCTTTTCAGTGCCCGGAAATGGACTGACAGAGAACAACCGCATGAGCGGAAATCCCTTCACCCCGGCCTTCAAAACCGAGATGTTCCGTAGTCGTCGCCTTGACGGAAACGCAGGAAACGGGAATGCCCATGACAGAGGCGAGGTTTTCCCGCATGGAGGAAATGAAAGGAGCAAGGCGGGGTTTCTGGGCGATCAGGGTGAGATCGGTGTTGGCCGGTGTCCATCCTTCCGTGCGGATCAGGCGGATAACCCTGTCCAGAAGCATCATGGAGTCGGCACCGGCATAGGCCGGATCATTGTCCGGAAACAGATGCCCGATATCACCCAGGGCGCAGGCGCCCAGAAGCGCATCCATCAGAGCATGGACCGCCACATCCGCATCCGAATGACCCAGCAGTCCGAGCTGGCAGGGAATCCGTACTCCGCACAGAATCAGAGGTCGATCCTCCACAAGGCGATGCACGTCATACCCGTGTCCAATGCGGAATTGCGGCCTGATCTCCCGGTCCAGAAGAAATCTGGCTCGTTCCATGTCTTCGGGGTGTGTGATTTTCATATTCGTACGGTTTCCTTCCGACAGGTGAACAGGAACCCCCATCCGTTCCACCAGAGACGCATCGTCCGTTCCCACAAAACCATCCTCCATTGCCTTTCTGTGCGCCTGAACAAGCAGATCCAGGCGAAATCCCTGAGGTGTCTGCACAGCGCGAAGCATGTTTCTGTTTGGCGTGGAGAGCACCATGGAATCCGCGTCCACTACTTTGATCGTATCATCCACCGGTGTGGAAGCGATGCCCGTTCCATACACGTCCACCGATGCCTGTACATTCCGGATCGTTTGACCATCCACCAGGCATCGGGCTCCGTCATGGATCAGGACTGATGTGCATTCCGGAGGCAGCAGCTGCATTCCGCAGCGGACAGAATCCTGCCGGGTAAGGCCTCCGTCCGTCAGAAGGCAGGGAATCCCAAGGGAAAGCTTATCCAGGCAGGCTGATGCTTCCGCATGGTCTTCCTGCCGGATGACCACCACAATCCCCTGTACATGGTTTGCCAGGATTCGGACAGAACGGATCAGAATACTCTCCCCGCCCAGGTGCAGCAGAACCTTGTTCCGTTCTGACTGCATACGCTTTCCGCTGCCTCCGCCAAGAACGATGGCCCACCACATGGTCTTCACCTCTCAGTTTCGTGCTTCCGTTATTTCCCGATCCTCAGAAAGAATCCTGTACATTTCTCCGGCATTTTCCTTTTTTACAGTCTCCTGTACAGAAAGAATCTCATACTGGCCCAGCTTATCGCCAAAACGGATGGTCATGATATCACCAGCCTTGATTTCTGCTCCCGGCTTGGCGACTTTCCCGTTCAGTGTGACCCTGCCGCCGCTGCACGCCTCATTGGCCACGGTTCTTCTTTTGATGATTCTGGAAACCTTCAGATACTTGTCAAGTCTCATGGAAACCTCCGAAAATGAAAATCCGCAGGCAGCAAGCCTGCGGTCCTTGGCTATTTATCAGTGATTGACGGCGTCCTTCAGCGCTTTGCCGGCCTTGAAGACAGGTGCCTTGGATGCAGGGATCTTCAGCTCCTCGCCGGTGCGGGGGTTCTTGGCAAAACGCTCAGCGCGATTCTTTACTTCAAAGGTGCCGAAGCCAATGACCTGGATCTTCTCGCCGCCAGACAGCTTTTCAGTTACAACTTCAAACAGGGCCGCCGTGGCTTTCTCGGCGTCTTTCTTGCTCATACCGGACTTCTCGGCAACCGCGGAAATCAGTTCGGACTTGTTCATGGGGTCATTCCTCCTTGAAAATATGCCTCTATAGGCTAATTATCATGGCTACACTCTGATCCAAAGGGATACTCAAATCCGTCAGAGTGAGTAACCGCAGTCCAGTATACAGACAATTCGGGTAAAGTCAAGTCATGGATTGATTTTCCGTCAGCCTGAACTTTCTTTTCCATCCGGATAAAACAGTCCACATACCGCCGCAAAAAAGCGCTGAGAACCTGTTCCGGATCCAGACCTGACCGTCGGGCAAAGTAGACACTCGTCAGCATCACGTTTCCCAGCAGATCCTCCATGGGCACCTCTGCCTCCAGAGCCTGGGCCCAGCCCCGGATTGCCTTCAGGACATCTGTCTTCAGATCGTCTCCGGAGAAAGGATACGTTCCGGCATCACCTGCGCGCTTGAGGATCTTTGCGGCTCGGGTCAATGCCGGCAGCGCATCCGCAATGGACAGAATTGACTCTCCGTCTGACTGATATCCCTTCTCCTGCCGCTTGATTGCTTCCCATTCATGAGGCGTTTCCGGGGTTCCTCCGAAGACATGGGGATGCCGAAGAATCATTTTTCTGGAAATCGCCGTGGAGATATCCTGAAGGTGAAATTCACCCAGATCCTGAGCGATGCTTGCGTGAAACACAACCTGCAGCAGCACATCCCCCAGTTCTTCCGTCAGTGCATCCATGTCATCCGCATCAATGGCGGAGGCTGTTTCATAGGCCTCTTCGATCAAGTAGGGACGGAGGCTCATATGTGTCTGCTGACGGTCCCAGTCGCACCCTTCAGGAGAACGGAGGCGGTTCATGATTTCCAGCAGATCACTGCACGAAAAGTGAGACCGTTCCAACAGAGGTACAGCGGGAATGAAGCACGCGACCGTGTGATCATAGCATTTCTGCCGGTCCAGCTCCTCCAGGGGAATCCTTACCGGTTTCCCGGTGGTGGAAACCATGGAGCGGAAGAAACAGACAGGCTGAACGGCATGATAGACCATCTGGAGACGAAGCTTCACTTCACCGGCCAGTAACCGGCTGTTAATCTCTGTGATCAAAAGGCCCTCGTCAGCTGACGGGAGGCTGTCGAGCACACCGAAGGCTGTCATGGAATGGACCGCTGTGGTGGACTGAAAGGAGGCAGGGAGCCGTGAGAGCAGATAATCCCTTGCAGAAATACCCGGGAGCTGAATGACGGATGCCCTGGAAGGCATGGACGAACGCAGGCAGGAGAGGGAGGCATCCGTTTCAGGATCCGCAACCGCATACACGATGTCTTTTTTGCCGGCCTGCTCCCACAGATAAGAGGCCATTGCCTGATGAAGCGTATCAAAATCCTCATATCTGCCATAGAGGAAATCCAGAGATGAAAAAGAAATGCCTTCCCGCTGAAGAAAGGAAACCACGGGATGCTGTTCGGTCCGGAGAAAGACAGCATCCGTCTCTCTAAGGGTTCTGAGGGACTGCAGGGTAAGACAGTCCTCAGGTCCGGGACCCAGTGGGACAACTGTGATTCTGCGCATATTGAAAATGCCAGTGCGGTGCACCTTGCTCCTTTCCACAGGATGGGAAGTCTCGGAAACGCCGTATTTCCGACTGCTTCTGTTTGATCTTTTCTCCGGAAAGCCCGGATCACCCGTGACCGTGCTTTCAGTGGCGCATGGAAGAGGCAGGCAGATTGCAGCATACATGAAACTGCAAATCACATACTGGCAAACATTCGCCGGACCAGGGTCTGACTTTTCCAGCCCAAGGACCCGCCGACAGGTCAGGGGTATTGAGAAAATACCTTCTCCCTGTCAAATGCACGCAAGCTCGTGAACCACCGATCCACGCCCACTCCGGGATTGTCTTCCCGGGATCAGGTCTTCCATACGTTCGGATGAAACAGAACCAGAAGGGGATACAGTTCAAGGCGGCCGGCAAGCATCAGCAGGGAAGAGATAATCTTGGCATAGGGCCCGTATCCTGCAAATGAGCCGGAAGGACCTACAGCACCGAAGCCGGGTCCCACATTGCTGACACAGGTAAGAGAGGCGGTAAAGTTTGTGATCAGATCATATTTTCCCTCCAGTGCGATCAGAAACGCACCAAGGAGAACGATGAAAATGTAGGCAAAGCCAAAGGCAGAGATGGAATGCAGCATACTCTCGTCCACGCCATGCCCGTCCAGACGGATTCTCTGAACCTTCCGCGGCTGAAAGGTGTGTCTGATTTCCCGGTGCCCCTGCTTCAAAAGGAGAATGACACGGATGACTTTCATGCCACCCGCAGTGGAACCGGCACAGGAACCCATGAACATCAGAACAAACAGAACCATTCTGGCCTGAACGGGCCACAGATCAAAATCCACTGTGCAGAATCCTGATGTGGAAACCACACTTGCTGTCTGAAAGGATGCATAACGGATGGAGGACGAGAAATCTCCGTAAACCGGCAGCAGCATAACTGTCAGAACCAGAATAGCCGTAATGAGGATACCCAGGTACCAACGGAGTTCCTCATTGTTGCGGATTTCTTTCCAGGACCGGTGGATCCCGAAATAGAAGATGGCAAAGTTGATGCCAAACAGACACATGAAGATTGTCATCACCAGTTCCACCTGGCCGGATTGGAAATGCGCCACAGAATCACCATAGTTGCTGAAGCCTCCCGTTCCAGCCGTACCCAGTGCATGAATGGCCGCATCATATGGATCCAACCCGCAGAACAGCAGTGCGATCATCTCCATGCTGGTCAGCGCAATATAAATCATATACAGAATCTTCGCGCTGTCACCAATCCTGGGAACAAGCTTGCTCAGACTGGGACCCGGACTTTCCGCCCGCATGAGATGGGAGGATCGGTCCGCAAGTCTCGGAAGCAGCGCCAGCGTCAGTACCAGGACGCCCATGCCTCCGATCCAGTGGGTAAAGGAACGCCAGAAAATCACACCGTGGGGCATGAAATCGAAGGAAGGCAGAACCGTCGCACCGGTGGTGGTAAAACCGGAAACTGACTCAAACAGAGCATCCGGAAAAGAGGGGAGAAGACCGGAAAAAAGAAAAGGCAGGGCACCGAACACACTCAGGAAAATCCATGAGAGAGCAACGATCAGAAAACCCTCACGTGCCCTGAGGGTCCGCTCCTTCGGATGGGCAAAAAAATACATAAGGAACGCCACGGCGGCAGTCAGCAGCATCGAATACAGCATGGCGGGACCATCACCGTCCCCATAGGCCAGAGCAATTACCCAGGCGGGAATCATGGAAATGGCTTCCACCAGCCCGATGCTGCCGAGAATTCGGATAATCAGGGCGCTGTTCATTTGACAAAGACCTCACTCAGGTCACTGATTCCAGGTTCACAGCTGAGGATAACGACGGAATCACCGGCTTCAATGGTATCCTTGCCGAAGGGAACAATTACTTTCCCCTTGCGTACGATCACCGCAACCAGCGTATTGTTCTTCATTTTGAGATTCATCAGCGGAATGCCAGTAAAACTGTCATCCTTGCGCACGGCAAACTCAAGGGCTTCCGCTTTGCCGTTCAGAATCCGGTGGAGCTTTTCCACACGCGTACCCTGACCGCCGATTCGGGCACGGACATAACGGAGGATATTGGAGGATGTGATCTGCTTCGGACTGACAATGGAATCCAGTCCCATATCCGGAAACAGGTCAGAGAAAAACTGACGATTGTTTTTTACGATAACCTTCGGCACACCTGTGCGTGTGGCGAACAACCCTGCCATGATGTTTTCCTCATCCCGGTCTGTCAGGCATACCAGGGCGTCCATGTCTCCAAGGGATTCCTGTTTCAGCAGTTCCGTACTGGTGCCATCCCCGCACAGCACATTCACATGGGGCAGTTCCTCCGAAAGGATTGCGGCTTTCTCCGGATTCTTCTCGATCAGCGTCACATGAATGCCTGTGGGAACGATCATCTTTGACAGGTAATAGCTGATTTTTCCGCCCCCGATGATCATCACGTGCTTCACGGAGGTCGTGTTTTTCCCCATGGCTTTGAAATAACTGGTAATCGTAACAATATCGCCGGTCACAAAGACGCGGTCTCCTGCACGAATGATAAAATCACCCATGGGAATGGAAACTCTCCCGTCCCTTTCCACCGCCGCGTAGAGTACGCGTGGAAGATGGGAGTGCCGGTTCAGAAGATGCTTCAGGGGAATGCCCACAACAGGATCGTTCTCCTGCGCCCGGAACTCAACCATTTCCACCAGTCCCTTGGCAAAGGACTCAATGTTCGAGGCAAAGGGAAAACGCAGAAGTCTGCTGATTTCAAGGGCTGTCGCGCGCTCCGGGTTGATCGCCATGTCAATGCCCAGCTCCTGCTGAAGAAGCATCAGGCTCTCATTGTACTGCGGATCCCGGATCCGGGCGATGGCGTAACGGGCGCCAAGCCGCTTCCCAATCAGACAGCAGAGCATGTTCACCTCATCGCCCGCCGTAGCAGCAATCAGAACATCTGCCTTGCTGACGCCGGCGTCGATCAGGGTCTGCGCATTTGCTCCATTTCCGTGAATGCACATCACATCCAGTCTGTCGTTGCATTCATCGATGACCTTCTCATCCTTGTCCACAATACTGACGTCATGCTCTTCGCCCGCCAGATGTTCGGCAAGCGTGCGTCCCACCTTGCCGGCTCCTACCACAAGAATCCGCATGAGCGTTCCGTTCTCCCTTCACATCCTTCGTGGCAACAAAGCAAATTGTAGCACAGTTGTCACAAAAAGCAATGAGATTGCACTTGGGAGACGGAAATGATATAATCTTTGCCAATTCATCAGGGCATGATGCGGTTCTGTCATGGTGAATGTGGACATTGAAAGGATTGGTTAGGGAGATTTATGGACCCCGACACATGGTATTTATGGCTGATACTCTTCATCTGCATCCTCCTCTCCGGTTTTTTCTCTGCATCGGAAACATCCTTCATGTCGGTGAACCGGGTAAAGCTGAAGAATATGCAGCAGCACGGGAGAGAGGCAGCAGGAGACGTCCTTGCCCTCACAGAAGAGCCGAATCGGCTGCTGACCACGATTCTGGTAGGCAACAACCTGGTCAATATCGCGGCTACCGCAATGGCAACCGTCCTGTTCACAGGCTTACTGGGGCCCTCCGGTGCCTCCGTATCCACTGTTGTCATGACTCTTGTGGTCCTGCTGCTTGGGGAGGTAACTCCCAAGACCATTGCGAAAGATAATCCGGAAGGTTTTGCCATGGCCATGGTCCGGCCGGTTCGCGTCGTCATTTTTCTGCTGACACCGGTCAGCCGCCTGTTTGATCTGTGGCGGAAAATGATTTCCGGGATTTACCATCCCAGGAAGGAAGATACCGACATTGACGGAGAAATCCGCACCATGGTGGAGGAAGCCGAAATCGAAGGCGGTCTGGACAAGCATGAGGGGAGCCTGATCCGCTCAGCCATTGAACTGAAGGATTCCGACGCCCTGGATATCATGACCCCCAGAGTGGACGTGGAAGCTCTGGATGACACACAGACCATGGAAGATGCAGCAGAACTTTTCCGCAGGTCCGGATATTCACGTCTGCCTGTCTATCATGAGGATATGGACCACGTGGTGGGCATTCTGCATGAAAAGGATTTCTATCAGGGTCAGCACAACGGTGTGAACAGTTTTCTGCGATTGATGGTGCCCCCGGTCTATGCGCCCGCAACACTGAAGGTGTCCCGGCTTCTGAAGCTTTTCCAATCAACCCGCACACATATGGTGGTGGTTCTGGACGAGTTCGGCGGAACGGAAGGCATTGTCACCATGGAAGATGTGCTGGAAGAACTGGTAGGCGAGATCTACGACGAGCACGATGACATTGAGGAAGACATTGTCTCACTGGAAGACGGAGACCTTCTCATCAGCGGCAGCGTGCCGCTTCAGGATCTCGTGGAAAAACTGAACCTGACCAGGCATTACGAAGCGGATACTGTCGGCGGATGGTGTGCCGAGGTCCTTGGATGCATTCCCAGTGCGGGCTCTGTTTTTGAGACAGAAGGCCTAAGAGGTACAGTGATCGCCATGGACCGGAGGCGTGTCACCCAGGTCAGAATCAGGCGTTTGGGGCAGTCCGAAAAGAATCGGGAGGAAGCATGAGTATGTCAAACACCAGAAAAGATAAGTCCCCCTGGAACATGAAGAGAATTGTGTGTCTCATCCTGGCCGGAAGCATGGTTCTTGGCGCCATTGCCGCCGTCATTCTGAGATGAAGCGCAGGAATCACAGAGGCATTACGACGGGAACCGTGGCGATGGTCCTGATCAGTCTTGTGGTTGTTGCCGGAGCTGTTCTGCTTCTTCACTATCTAATAGACAGACATGAACTGTACAGAATCGCTGACCTGACCAATCGGATGGTTCCGGACAAAATCGGTTCTTCTGTACATGCCCCGGCCTCTGCAGCACCTCAGACTTCCACACCGGAAGCTGCCTCGGTCATTCCTGTCGCAACACGGATACCTGAGAGGCAGCTTTCTCCGATTTCTCTGAATTTCGGGGGCAGTGTGGCTCTGGAAACCTCCATCCGCCAGTCCGGTTATCACAAAGCCGACGCCACGTATGATTTCTCCGAGATCCTTGAGTCCGTCGCTCCTTCCATGCAGGGCGATCTGAGCGTCCTTTTCATGGAAAATCTGATTGCCCCCGGCGAGAAGGTATCAGATCTGATCGCGCCTGCCGAACTCGCGGATATGTATGTTTCCGGTGGTGCGGATATGATCAGCATGGCTTTCTCAAAGGTCCTGGACCTGGGGCTGGATGGTGTTCATTCCACGCGGATGGCCCTGGAGAGCCGCGGACTGGACCTTGCAGGTGCCTGTGACCAGCGCCTTGACTCAGGACCGGAATCCCGGATTCATGAAGTGGCAGGCTGGAAGATCGCGATTCTGTCCTATGTATGGGAGCTTTCCAGGAAAGGTACCAAGGCTTCTCAGGATCAGGAGATCGAATGGTCTGTCTCCACCATTCAGGAAGCTGAGGACGAAATTCGGCAGGTCAGAAATCTTGGCGCGGATGCGGTGATTGTCTGCGTGAGCTGGGGCACTGCCGGGGATACCACACCTTCCTCACGTCAGGTGCAGACAGCGCAGCGCCTGGTGGATACCGGGGCGGATCTCATCGTCGGTGCTGGTTCGCGCCGCGTCCAGAAAGCGGAGCTTCTGACCGCCTCCGATGGAAGACGCGTTCTGTGTGCCTATTCCCTGGGCGCTCTTCTCTGTGAGTCCACAAAGACGGGTGCCATGGAAAGCTGTATTCTGCACGTAAAACTGTCCCTGGATTCATCCGGACGTGTACAGTACGAGGAGATCGGGTATGTACCCACGTTTACCTGGCGGCAGAAAATCAGTGGAACAACCCGGTACCGCGTTATTCCCGCGAACGGGGAAATTCCTCAGGGAATGAACAGCGAACAGAAAAAAAAGATGGCCAACGCGCTTTCCCGCGTCACCAAGCAGGTGGGGAATGCGCTGGCCTCCATGGCTGTAAAACACTGACCCGTTTCAGTCCTTCCTGCAGGCGTGGACAAATCCTTCAAAAACAGAATAGGAAGCCTTATCCCTGTCCAGCGTCCTTTCCGGGTGCCACTGAACACCGAGGAAAAACGGATGTCCTTCCAGACAGATGGCCTCCACAACCCCATCCGGAGCCGTGGCACATACTTTGACGCCACGGCCTGTTTGTTTCACGGCCTGGTGATGGAGTGAGCAGACCCGGATCCGGTTTTCCCCAAGAATCCTGTAAAGCAGTGAGTCGGAATCGATCTGGACGTAATGGGACAGACAGTTCTCCGGCTGGTGCTGACGGTGAGCAATCACGGAGCCGGGATATTGTGTGAAAAGGTCCTGATACAGACTTCCGCCCAGTGCCACGTTCATCACCTGCAGACCGCGGCAGATTCCAAGAACCGGCAGATCCCCCCGCTGAGCAAGCCAGCGTGTCAGAGCGAGTTCGGAGCGGTCCCTCCCTGGATCTATGGAACCGCAGGCCGGCAGAGGTTCTTCCTGATATTCTGCCGGGTCCACATCTGTCCCTCCGGTCAGGAGAACACCATCCAGGCGTTCCACGCAGAAGGCCATGATCTCTTCATTCTCCATCAGGGGAAGCATGACCGGCACGGCACCGGCCCGCATGAGCGCCTCTGCATGAAACAGATTGCAGGAATAGTAGAAGGGCGAGTTTCCTGCGCCCATGGTAATTCCGATCATGGGATGCTTCATGGCATGCCTCCTGCTTCTTTGACTGCAGTCCCCGGGACAGGCAGGGCAGAGGGATTCCCACCCCTATTTGCAGTCAGCATCTGAAAGTTGTGCTTCATGTCATGTCCCTGTGGGTCTCACTTCCGAACAGAAGTTCATCATAGGTCGGGAAAGGCCAGTAACGGCTTTCCACAATGGTTTCCATCTGATCCGCCTCACGGCGCAGTTCTTCCATCGCCGGAATCACCTGTCTGCGCAGATATAAAGCCTGTTCATACGCAGAGGCGGAACGGTCCAGATGCGAAACCAGTGTGTCAAGGTTTTCCAGACATTTCTGCAGAGCCGCAGCTCCGTCGCAGAGCTGCTTCAGGAGGGTTTCCTCAGGAATGGTATTAAGCACTGCAGAGTACCGCTTAATCTCAGAGGCTGTCCTGGCCATGTCTCCCGAATAACGCATCACCGCGGGCAGAATCTGTCTGTGTGCCATCATCCGCATGGTATCCGCCTCAATCTTGATCACCTTGCAGTAGGCTTCCAGATTGATTTCATAGCGTGAATGGATTTCTGCCGCGCTGAAGATATGATGCCGCTCGAACAGGGATACATTCCTGGCGTCAATCATATGCGGAAGAGCGTCCACTGTGGAAGGATAGTTGGTCAAGCCCCGGCGGGCCGCCTCCTGAATCCATTCGACGGAATAGCCGTTCCCATTGAAAATGATCCTTTTGTGCGCTTTGATTTCCCGGACAATCAGTTCATGCAGGGCACTCTGGAAATCCTCCGCCTGCTCCAGCTGATCCGCAAACTGCTGAAGTGATTCCGCCACAATGGTGTTGATCACAACATTGCAGTCGGAAATGGATTCCGGGGCCCCCGGTGACCGGAACTCGAATTTGTTGCCCGTGAACGCAAAGGGCGAAGTACGGTTGCGGTCCGTATTGTCCTTGGGGAACTTGGGAAGCACATGCACGCCGATGGTCATTTCGGACTGGGCATGTCCCTCATAGGATGTTTCATTTTCAAGCGCTGTCAGGATATCCGTCAGTTCAGTTCCGAGGAACATGGAAATGATCGCCGGAGGAGCCTCGCTGGATCCCAGTCGGTGATCGTTCCCCGCAGAGGCAACAGATATCCGGAGCAGGTCCTGATAATCATCCACAGCCTTGATGACGGCAATCAGGAACAGAAGAAACTGAGCGCTGTCATAGGCGGAATCGCCTGGATCCAGTAGATTAAAACCAGTATTGGTGAACATGGACCAGTTGTTGTGCTTTCCGGATCCATTGACCCCTTCGAATGGCTTTTCGGAGAGCAGACAGACAAAACCATGGTGTTCGGCGACCTTCTTCATGATCTCCATGGTTAATTGATTCTGGTCTGCGGCAATATTGGCATAGGTATAAATCGGCGCCATTTCATGCTGGGAAGGAGCCGCTTCATTATGCTCTGTTTTTGCCAGAACACCCAGTTTCCAAAGTTCATCGTTCATTTCACGCATGAAAGCCTGAATCCTGGGCTTAATCGCGCCGTAATAATGATCATCCAGTTCCTGACCCTTGGGCGGTTTGGCACCAAACAGGGTCCGGCCTGTGAGAATCAGGTCCTTTCTCTGGCGATACAATTCCTGATCAATCAGGAAATATTCCTGCTCCGGGCCCACTGTGGGAATCACTCTGACTGCGTCCCGTCCAAAGAGTTTCAGAACCCGGATCGCCTGACGGGAGAGGGCTTCCATAGAACGGAGCAGGGGCGTTTTCTTATCCAGCGCTTCACCGCCGTAGGAACAGAAAGCCGTGGGAATACACAGCACACCATCCTTGATGAATGCATAGCTGGTAGGGTCCCATGCGGTATAACCGCGGGCCTCAAAGGTGGAACGCAGTCCTCCGGAAGGGAAGGATGAGGCGTCTGACTCACCCCGTACGAGTTCGGAGCCGCTGAAAGACTGCAGGATATGACCTTTGCTGACACTCAGAAAAGCATCGTGCTTTTCTGCCGTAATGCCGGTCAGGGGCTGAAACCAGTGCGTGTAATGCGTAACGCCTTTTTCAATCGACCACTCTTTCATGGCGTGGGCTACCACATTTGCAATCTGGGGATTCAGGCTCCGGCCTTCATCAATGGTTTTTTTCAGGGCGTGATACGTATCCTTGGGAAGTCTCTTCTGCATGGCTTCATCGTTGAAGACATTACAGGCAAAGATCTCTTCCAGGTGACTCATCATCCATTCCTCCAGACGTATGCAATAAACAAGGGAGATTATAGGCCGCCCTTTTTTGGATTGTCAAGGCATGATCACCACCTGGACATACAGGATGTTTTCCGAAAAAAAGACGGCATCGTCTGCCGCCTTTGTGCTATGCAATTCCGATTACGAATAGGGACTCTTGTGCATATCATATCCGTCCACAAGGAAGGGCTGATACTCCTTCCGGGTTCCATTCTGGACATCCTCATAGGTATAGCTGGTGGTTTCTTCGGAATCACCCTGATTCGTCTGTGCGCTCTCCGCAGTGCGGTCTTCCGCTCCTGTTTCCTGTGTCGTCGTCGCTGCCGGAATGTTCACATAAGAATCGTCCGCGGAGGAACCGGCGTTCACACTCTGATCCGTCACCTGCTCTGGGACTGTATACGTCTGGGATGCGAACAGGGAAGAAATGGCCGCTTCCATGCTCCCATCCTCGTCCACGGGGGTAATGAACTTTGTATATACATACCCGTGCAGGCCATTCACATCCACCTCGGTGAAGTCACCTTCCTGGCTGAAGGCAATCACGTATTCACCGGCGGAAAGCGTGGCAATCCGGCGGCTGGATTCCTTCGCCAGGTTATAGAGGTAAATCCTGTGCTTGCTGGAGGTGGCTCCTTCATAGGTCAGCATGGCGGTCTGATAGGACCGGTCCGCAGGGAAGAAAAGCAGAGAAGAGTTCTTCATATACCCGACCCTGCCGTCACAGTACACACCGGAAACAGACTTCTGATGATCAAAGACAAAGACGACTTTTCCGCTGGGAAGATTCTTCAGAACCGAGCTGGAAGCTTTTGCCGTCTTGCGCAGCGCAGCCTTACCCGTCTTGGGCGCGTGCACGACGGCCATCACGTTGGAGGCATCCGAGGTTGTGTTCCAGACCAGCATGGAGGTGGGAACGAGCATCGTCTGGCCCTTGACACTGACCATGGTAAGACCGAGGCCGGCATTCTGAACCGCAACCTGGATCTGCAGGCCCTCCGCGTTCTCCATGTAAATATTACTGTCCGGAACAGCGTGATCACTTGGGATTCTGGTGATCTTCTGAACAGATGCCTGTTCCGGTTCAGGCTGAAAGTCATCCAGAGCCGTCCCCTCATTGGCGGTCATTCCATCGTCTTCCGCCAGATCGTCCATGTCGGGATCCACGGTGTCATCTTCCACGTCATCCGCAAAGTCATCCATGACGTCCTGCACGTCTTCCGCCGTTTCAGCGGAAACGGCTTCCTGGGTGGTCTTCACCGCGACATCGGGAACGGTTCCGGTGCCCTTATAGGCACTCAGGGCGTTCTCAATGGCCGTGGTGGAGATGGATTTGCCGCGGTATGCCAGATAATCTGCCACCCACTCCGCGCTGGCGGTGGCAGCCAGGGGGATCGCGTACTTGCCGATCCCCTCACCAAAGTCCAGTGTGGCATAATTGGACTTGACGACGTTCTTATCGACCAGGACGGAGTGTCTGACGTCATTTTCGTCCATATAGGTGATCTTTCGATAGGTCTGTCCAACTTCATCACCGGAAGAAACGGGTGTCCCGGCAGGCAGTGTTCCGATATACTCCGGATCTTCTCCCCCGGAGACACTGTCGGCAGAATACATGGCTGTCGCTGAAGTCGTGACATAAAGGAAATAACGATCACGCTCAGCATAACTCACCGCTGAGGCCTGTATGGCTGTGAGAAGAACAGCCGCACACAGGAGAAGGATTAAAATGAGTCTGCGCATAGTTTAACTCCCTTCATCCGGTTGATTGACCCAAAAATCATACAGCACGCAGGGAAAAAAAGCAAGTTGCGGAACCTGCCTTACAGGTCATGCCTCCTCCGGGGCCGTTTCCCAGATCACATATTCCGTCCTGTCAGGAAGGATCAGAATCTGGGCGTTGGAAATCCGTGTCAGTTCCCGGGTCACCATCTCCGTATCCCTGCTTCGTACTTCAAGCGTAAAGGTGACGCTGGAGGAATACTCGCTGTGAACCAGACGCACAGGCAGCGAGGAAAGCGCATGACGCACTTTATCCCACAGGGAATAAGGCGTCTCGCACAGAAGGGAATCGGTTTCCTCCATAATGCCTGTGCCGGAAGCCCGCACAGCTTCTGCGCAGGACTGTGTGTAGGCACGGTGCAGACCGCCTGTTCCCAACAAAATACCGCCGAAATAGCGTGTCACCACAGCAACACAGTTGCAGATCTTTCCTCTGCGGAGCACTTCCATGATGGGCAGCCCCGCTGTCCCTCCCGGTTCACCGTCATCCGAGTACCGCATGATCCCCATATTACTGCCGATGATGTAAGCATAGCAGTGATGGGAAGCATCCGGATACGTCTGCCGTGCATTCCGGAGGAATTCCATCGCGGATTCCTCATTTTCAACCGGTGAAGCCTCAC
>CACYGY010000039.1 GCA_902774025.1 uncultured Eubacteriales bacterium | reverse complement strand
AAGTGTCGTGCCGGAGGTGAAGGTCACGAAATTCCCCGAATGGCCTTCTGAAAGCATGGCGGCCACAGCTGCGTTCTGTGTTTCAGCATCATCCTGCGCGCTCCATTCCCAATGGCTGTAAGCGGCGCCGTCTGCGTCGAACAGAGCGAGCAGTTCGGCCTGACCGGCAGACGCTTTCGGGTCACCGGCAGAAACAATGTAGAAGAAGTTCTTCTCTTCCAGTCCGCTCAGCGCCCGGGTGTTCCACTGACTGCCGACAAACAGATAGGCGGCAAAGAAGTCCGGGTATTCGATGCTCAGATGGAATGAGGTCATACCGCCCATGGACTGGCCTGTTGTATAAATCCTGTCCGTATCAATGGAGTAGGTTTCCGTCAGCGACTGAAGCAGGCGCATGGCCACATCGATCTGGCCGGAATGGTTGAAACTGTCATCCACCACAGTTTCCGTAAAGACGGGCACGACCACAAAAGCGGGATGCCTGGCCTGCTCTTCCTCTGCTGCCCAGATCAGTCCGCCCCAGCCCTGAGTCAGCACATAATCCGTGCCACGCCCGACAGCGCTGGAATCAGGAATAAACTGAATCATGGGATAACGCAGGGTTTCATCATAATTCTCGGGTATATACAGCTGATACTGCATACTGGTGCCGGTATCTGCGTCTTCATAGGTCAGCAGCTGAAACTTTGGCGCCACCTCGGCGATCATTGCCTGAAGCTCGGTATCGCCGGATTTATCCGTACCGCCGCCATTTCCACCGCGCATACCGCCCTGTCCGCCACCGGGGCCGCCATTGCCGCCCCGTCCGCCAGGGAATTCAGCAAAAGCAGCGCCGGCAGTACAGAGAAGCGAAACAGCAAGAAGTACTGAGATGATCTTTTTCATAAGGAAAATCTCCCTTCATTGATTTCGATATCCGGACTTACGCTTTCGCTGCTCGATATCATGTATGGAGTGTAGCACAGAAGGTTAAATTCAACCTAAAGATTCCGTGAACATTTTTTGAACTGTTCGATCCGCCATCCTCACCCATGGCCCACCGGATTGGCGGTCTCCATGGCATGAAATCGGATAAAAAAGCCGAAAGAAGATGCCTCTGCAGGAAACCGCCCTGAAATCAGATGTGGGGCATGTCCGTCAGTAACACTGCTCTGTGTGAAGTGAACCCCCCGTGTCAGGGACAGATTCTGCTGCCATGAACATGAAGGAGCAATGTCCCTGAGCACAATCCTGCTGCCGGTATGATCCGTAACAGCAGCAGGGAGCGGAGAAGTGAAAAGCCATGGTCAGGTAACCCTCTCCTGACCGTGCGGGGATCCGGCCAGGCGATATCGCACGAACGGCTCGGGGGTGGAAAAAGGATCGTCCGCACACAGCGCCTGATGGAGAAATGGGAAAATTTCAGCTCGCATCATCTGCCGACCTGCAACGTATAAACCTCCCGATCATGTCCGGAACCGGGTGACCCGATCCCTGAGGGAGGGCAGTCTGACTGATTCATATTCCGTTTCGTCAGAAGCAGCTGACTGTATTGCACGGAGCATGGATTTCTGTTATGCTTTACCAGAAAACTCATTTGCGCATATTCCGGACGAAAAGGAGTTGACCATCATGAAAAGAACCATCGCACTGGCGCTGTCCCTTGTCCTCGTGCTCGTTTCCCTTTCGTGCATTGCCCAGGCTGAAGAAGCCCCCAGGTTCGTTACGATTCAGGAATGGTTCCATGCAGAAGGAGAATGCGGCAACTGCATGCTCCTGCTGAAAATCACTCAGATTCTCAATCCGGTCCTTGCCGTTGCCGCCGACGACACCGGCACCGTCAATCTTTTTTCCGGCAATGGCGAAGACAGCATGATCCTGAACTTCATGAGTGATGAGTGTCCCCAGGAAGGTGCCATCCTTGTGATCGCCAATCCCAGGTTCAACGAATTCGAAGGCACCATCGAAATGGCAGACTGGACGCTTCTGCGGATCATGAAAGATCCTGCCATCCGCACGGAAGAATAATCCGGTCTGTCCTTCAAAGCCATGCACAGAGAAGCTGCATGGCTTTTTTTGACGCCGCGCATTGTTTTGCGCACCTTCCACACGGTTTCCTTCTCTTCTTCACGGAATGCCTGTCCCCTGAGCCGTACCGCGCTCCTCCCGGGAGGCGCATGGCAGTGAACATCCCGGATTCCGAATCCCTCCGGAGGGAGAGAAGAAGGCATGGTTCGGAAGCCATCTGTTTCTGATGAGAGGGGTGTGACGGGGCCCGTCTCTGTTCCTTCTGACTCTCCGGAGTGAAATCCCCGGGATCAGAAGGAATCCCCCGGGGCAGGCTCATCGATTTCCCGGCATAAAAAACAGCCCGAACCGATGATCGGGCCTGTCCTTCAGGATGGCCGGAGCAGGGCACGCCCATTCCGGGCGACAAACGGAATTTTCAGCCTGAACAGAAAAACCCGAAACCGTTTCCGCTGTTCCCGGAGAGCCCCGCCTTTCCGTCCTGTCTGCCCAGGTCCGGAACCCTTTGAATCAGTCTCCCTTTTCCTCCCACTGGGAAAGCATTTCCCGCATCCATGCGCAGACATCCATCCCGTATACCTGCTGCAGGTGCTCCGGCGTCATGACCTCCCGGATCCTGCCCTCGGCCACGCTTCTGCCGTGATCCATCAGGATCGCATGGGAACCGTAGCGTCTGGCAAGGCTCAGATCATGCACCACGGAGAGAACCGCCCTTCCGGGTTCCTTCAGCCATTGGCCGATCAGTGTGAAAATGTGCTGCTGATACTTCAGATCCAGATGGTTGGCGGGTTCGTCCAGAATCAGCACCTGCGGATTCTGGGCAAAGACCTGAGCCAGGAAGACCCGCTGCATCTCCCCGCCGGAAAGTGTCAGAACACTGGCATGCCGCATTTCCTTCAGCCCCGTCATCTCCAGGGCTTTTTCCACTTCTTCCCTTCCCCCGTCATCCCGTCCGGAAAACAGGCCCGCCTGATAGGCGTATCGTCCAAGGCCCACGATTTCCTCCACGCTGTAGGCGTAGCCCACATGATTCGTCTGGGAGAGAATGCCGATCCGCTGCGCCATCTGTGCACTCTTCATCCCGCGGATGTCCTCCCCTTTCCAGAGGATTCTGCCCGTGCAGGGGACGCTCCGGGCAATGGCCCCGATCAGGGTGGATTTTCCCGCGCCGTTGGGACCGGCCAGCATGAGCCATTCCCCTTCCCCCAGGCGAAAGGAAAAATCATCCACCACCGCCTTTCCGCCAAAGCTTACCGTAAGATGTTCTCCCCGCAGCATCTCCGTCACCTGACTTTCCTGGTCCTGAAGAAAATAATCACAAAGGCGACTGCGCCCACAATGGAGGTCACCACACCGATGGGAAGCTCAACGGGCCTGAGGAGCGTCCGCGCGGTCAGGTCCGCCAGCAGCAGAAAGATCGCCCCGGAGAACAGGGACGCGGGCAGAAGCCGCCTGTGGTTCGGTCCCACAAGCATCCTGGCGATATGCGGCATGATCAGGCCCACAAAGCTGACCGTGCCTGCAATGGAAACGCACACGCCGATGAGCACGGAAACCGTGATGAGAATGATCAGCTTGACCTTCTTCACGCTCACCCCGATGTGACGCGCGTTCTCCTCCCCGATGGCGAAGGCGTTCAGCTCAGGACTGAAGCGGATCAGGACACCGCCGCAGAGAAGAAGGGCAATGGCCATGACCCTGACCTGGGGGTAATTGACGCCGGAAAAGGATCCCATGGTCCAGAAGCTCAGTGTCCGGGTGTGATCACTGGCAAAGGTGATGACCAGAGAGATGATGGCGGATATGAACATGGTAAAAACAACGCCGATGAGGATGATGCTTCCGGTGCTCAGGGATCGGTCCAGGGCATAGGCCAGAGACAGAATGAGGATCAGGGAAACGAAGGCGAAGATCATGGCCAGGATCATGCTTCCGCCCATGGAAAAGCCCGGCAGGGTAAAGCCTGTGGCCACCGCGATGATGGCCCCCAGGGCGGCGCCTGAGGATACGCCCATGGTGGACCCGTCCGCCAGGGGATTGCGCAGAAGGCCCTGCATCGCCGCCCCGCAGATGGACAGGGACGCCCCCGCCAGGGTCACGCAGAGCACCCGGGGCAGCCGGACATTGAGGATAATGTTCTTCGCGATGGTTTCCGGTATGGGCAGGCCCCATATCCCGTTCCAGACGGCGGTCACCGTGTCGGTGAAGGAGATTCTGACACTGCCCACACAGACGCACAGGATCATGGTGAAGAGCAGCGCAATGGTCAGAAGCATGTAGGTAAGGGGGGTGAACCGCTCCCGCTTCAACTGTCGTGGATTCCGCACTTTGACCTCCTGACGGAAACCGGGGAGCCGAAGAAAAGCGCGGCTCCCCGGAAAAGTTATGGGATCAGGCTGCGGGTTCTTCCTCCGCCCCGGATTCATAGACAAAGCTGTACAGTGCAATGGCGGCATCCTTCAGACGCGGGCCGGGCCTTGCCATGCAGCTGTCATCATCATTGAAAATCCTCTGCTCCCGGATGGCGCTGATGTTTCCCCAGCCCTCACGGGACAGGATTTCCTCCACACCCTGGCTGCCCATGCCGGTGATGAGCACGATGTAATCCGGATCCCGTTCAATAACCTGCTCCTCGCTGATCATCAGCCAGGCGTCCGGCTGATCCGCGAAGATGTTGGTGATGCCGCAGATCTCCGCCAGCTCGTTCATGTAGCTGCTGCTTCCCGCCGAATACAGATAGGGGGGCGGGGAAATCTCGAAGTAGACCTTCCGGGTCTGACCGGCGGTCTTGGCCCGGATTTCATCAAAGGTCCCCTGCATGTCGGCGATGAGGGCCTCCGCCTCCGCGTCCCTGCCCATGAGGGCACCGATGAGGTGAATCGCGGTGTACACGCTTTCGATGTCGGAGGTGCTGCTGACCACGACCTTCACGCCGTTTTCCTCCAGCTGTCTGACCTGCTCCTCGCTCTGGCTCATGCTGTTCATCAGCACGACCTGAGGCTGAAGCGCCAGAATCTCCTCCACATTCGTTTCCGCACCGGACTGCACCACCGGCACATCCAGAACGGACTGGGGATAATCCACATACTGTCCGCGTCCCACAATCGCGTCCTCGCAGCCAATGGCGCAGAGGATTTCGCAGTCGGCCGGCTGCAGCACCACGATCCGCTCCGCGGGCCCGGTCAGCGTAATCTCCCGGCCGAACATGTCCGTCACGGTAATTCCGGACCCTTCAGCCAGGGATGCGGCCGCACAGGCGGTCATCAGGAAAACGAGCAGCAGGGAAAAGAGTTTCTTGGACATATCTGTCCCTCCTCAGAAAGATGATCAAATGAATCAGCGAGAGGAACACCGAAAAAAAGCGCCCCTCCCTGAGGAACGCCAACAAAACCTGCAGTTTTTGCGCCTGCAAGCCCTATAGCATATCCCACCCCCAGGGGATTGATGGATTCACGGTGTAAACAAGTCTCCCGGCTTGGCCTCATCCTACTCGCGCGCCTTCCCGCTTTCGCAGTGGCTTCCGTATGTGCTTTCGTCCGCTTCACGGTTACTGGGATAGCCCGGAACTCTCATCCGTATTCCTGTGACGCGCCCTGTCAGACGCGCCGCGCATCGCTGCGCAGATACACCGGCTATTCATTTGTCATCATCATTATAGTCTTCACGGAAAGGATCGTCAATTCACGCCGGATGTCCGGTCCTTCTCCGCCTCCCCTGCACGGAAAAGGACGCGGACAGGCTGTCCTTATCCGCGTCCTCCGGTTCTGTATTCAGTCCGCCGTTTCCTCACCCCGCGGGAGACGGGCATTCCCTTTCTCACGCCTGAGGCGGCAGATACTTTTTCAGGGTTTCCCGGACACTTCCGGGGCCCCTGAGTTCGTCCCGGAAAATCTCCTCAATCTTCTCCCCGATCCCCGCCTCATACAGGTTCAGGCTCCAGATCCGGTCATTGGCGAGCACGGGCTTCAGCTGATCCGCAAGAGAGGCGGGATCATCCGTCCGCACGCCCGACAGGGCTGAACGGAGCTCCTCCCGCATGGGATCCGGCGCCAGGGGATACGTCTTTCCCGCATCATCCACACCCAGCAGATACCGCAGCCATCCCGCAATGGCCAGGGCAATGCCCGTCAGGTTTTCCGCCGTTCCCGTTTTATCCCTGTACGCCCGGATGGTTTCCCCGAAGCGGAAGGGCACGCCCATGGAGATATCCGTGCAGATCCGCTGGCTGGTGTCCCCCAGGTACCGGTTGGGGAAACGCTCCCGGATCACCTCATCGATGAAGGCCTTCGGGGACAGAATTCCCGGTGACTCCACCATGGGCAGGCCCTCCCCGTAGCCCACCAGACGCGCCAGGGACGAAAGTTCCGGATCCTCCATGCCGTCGGCGAACAGTTCATACCCCAGCATCACGTCATAGGGACCCAGAGCCGAGTGGATGGGATTCAGACAGGCTGTCACCTTCATGCGCTCACTGAGGTTCACCGTATGCCGGTCCGTCATATAGACACCGGCCTTCTCCAGCGGCGGACGCCCCTGGGGGAAGCTGTCCTCCACCACCAGGTACTCAGGGCCCTCGGCGTTCACGAAGGGGGCAATGTAGGTTTCCCGCCCCGTGACCACAATGTCCATGCCCTCCACGCCGTCCTTTTTCAGTGCCTGCGCCACCTGCGGGCTGGGACGGGGGGTGATCTTGTCAATCATGGTCCAGGGGAAGGTGATCCGTTCATTCTCCTCCAGGTCCTTCAGGAAACCCTCCTCCACATAGCCCCGCGCCTGCCAGGCCCGGGCGGTTTCCAGGACGGAGGCCCTGAGCTTTTCCCCGTTGCGGGCCACATTGTCCATGCTCACAAGGGCAAGGGGCAGGCGGCCTGCCCGGTACCGCTCATACAGCATGGCCGTGACAATGCCCATGACGCCCCGGGCCGCATCCGGTCCCTTCTCCAGATCCTCCGCCACATGGGGGAACACGCGCCCCTCGGCGTCGTGCAGGGCATAGCCCTTTTCGGTGATGGTAAAGGAGACCATCTGCAGGGAGGGCTGGCGGAAGATTTCCTTCAGGCGCGCCCGCTCCCCCTCTCCCCCGTTGGCCTTCACCGCCTCCGCCATGGAACCCAGGATTTTCCGCTCTGTCGTTCCGTCTCCGTGCAGGGTGACCGCCAGGGCCAGATTGTCACAGGGCCTGAAAATCCGGTCCACAATCTCATCATCAAAGGTTTCCACGCAGGTGATGCCCCGGTCGGTCAGCCCCTCCTCCAGCAGGCGGTCCGCAATGCCCGCCACAAAAATCCGGAAGATGTTGCCGATGCCGAAATGAACCCACATGGGCTCCTGCCGGGTTCTCTCCGCTGCCTTCCCCACGTCATAGGAAGGCAGAAGGGTATTTGCCGCCTGCCAGGCAGCCCGGTCCCGAAGGCCTTCAAGATTCAGTTTCATGGTTTCCCTCCGTTGTCTCAATCCGTGCCCCTGTCCCCGCACCGCTTCTTCACGCCCGTGGTCTTCAGGGGGACTGTGGGCCGATTATATCGCCCTCCTCCCTGAATCACAAGCATCCGGGGATGCGTTTTCCGGAAAGGCGCAGGCAGAGGAAGCCGGGTTGAGCCTTCGGCGGAAAAAGGATATACTTTCTTTCATCCCAGTCCCCGCTTCCCTTTTCGGAACGGGGTGCATCCCATGCCCGGGGGAACGCTGCCCCCGCCCATGAGTTCCATATGGCCGAGTGAAAGGACGGTGCTGATCATGCTTCAGGTCCGGAAAGCTTCGGAAAACGATCTGAAGGCATTGGACGGACAGGCGTGTCCATTGGGATCTCTTTGTTCTGGAGGAGGAAGAAAACATCCTGGGTAAATGCGTGATCTGCGTGGAGCAGGCGGAAGGGAACCATGTCTGCGTCCTCACCGCACCCGCCCTTTCCCCAGGGCTTCATAATCCCCGTGTCCCGGACGTTTTTCTGCCCTTCCTGGAGGACTATGCCGTAAAGCACCGCTGCACGCTTGTCCGGGCGGAAGTCGGCGCTCCGGAGAATGGGCCCTGCCCGGCGGGATACAGACGGGAAACGGACTCCGACGGCCGGGAATGGCTGGTAAGACACCTGGAGCTGTGGGATCTCTGCGACAGGGAGGGGCATCCCACGGGGCAGGTCTGGGACCGGCGGAATGCGGAGCGGATTCCGGAGGGGACGTATCACATCGTCTGCGACGTGCTGATCCTCAACAGGGAGGGGGAATACCTGCTGACGCAGCGGGACCTCCGCAAGGAAACACACCCCGGGGAATGGGAAGCCAGCGGCGGCGGTTCCGCCCTGATGGGAGAAACACCCCTTGAGGCGGCCAGGCGGGAAATGCTGGAGGAAACAGGCCTGACACCGGCGGACATGGAGCTTGTCGGGGTGACGCTGCACGGGAGAGGGCTCTATTACTCCTACCTGGTCCATACAGAAGATGCGCGGGATTCCGTCAGGCTTCAGGAAGGCGAAACCGTGGATTACCGCTGGGTCACCCCCGCTCAGCTGATCGCCATCACCCGTGAGGAGGGAGGCCTGAAAGCCCACAATGAGCGTTACAGGAGCTATCTGGACCAGCTGGAGGAAACGCTGAAAAACCGTTCCTGACAGACTCCCACCCCTTTCCCGCCGCTCATGTTTCCTGCACGATCCTGGAACAGAACGGACAGGCCGGAAACAAACGGAAACACGGAGGAACCGCTTATGATGAACAACCGCCGGCACCTCATGGAAAATTTGTCAAAGGAGACGTCCATCCAATGGGTGGACGCCTTTTTTCCTGCGCTGAATGTTTCGTCCTTTCCTTCACCGGACCGCCTCTGTCACGGCGTCGCGCTTTCCCGGCCATGAATGAAAAAGGATGCCCTCTCCGGAAAGGCAGGGCACCCTCAGTCAGGGGTCACCGTTTTCTCAGAATGTCCAGCGTGTGATGGGATGCCCCGATCAGGTCCTGCCGCTCACAGACGGAGAAATGGAAATCCAGCCATCTGGAAAAGGTCTCCTCATCCATGGCATCGATCCTTTCCCGCATGTACAGGGTCGCCCCGTCCGTGGCCACAAGACCGATCCTGTCCACCGGAAACTCCGCGTCCAGGGAGGCGATATCCTCCGTCCGCACCAGTTCAAAGACTTCCCTGGGCGTGCTGATGCAGTGCCAGTCCGATGTGAGCATCATGGCATCCATCACTTCCCGGAGATGGTTCAGACCAAAGACATACTGGATCACCGTCGGCTCATTCATACAGTAGGCCAGAAGGAGATATCCCCCGGGTCTTGTCACCCGCAGGGCTTCGGAGATGGCCCGGAGCTTGTCCTCCCGGGTGTAGAGATGGTACATGGGACCGAGGACCATGGTCACGTCAAAGGTGTTGTCCGGGAGGGCGGAAAGGTCCAGGGCGCTGCCCTGCATCACTGTGATAGGCTCCCCGCCCTGAAGCTTTGCCCGCAGCTGGTCCAGATTGTGGGCAATGAGTTCCACTGCCGTGACCGAATACCCTTCCCGGGCAAGGGTGACGCTGTACCTTCCGGTACCCGCCCCCACCTCCAGAATCTTCGGCTGCCTCAATCCTTCCAGACATTTCCGGATGTACCGCATGGTGGTCTCATACTCCACCCTGCCGTGCTGCCTCAGCAGCCGTCCTTCCTCGTCATAACGTTCGTAATATTCCTCAAGCTCCCTCATGTGCTCCCTCCTCCCGATGCCGTCCCGTTTCCCTTCATGCCCCGGTCTCCTCCGCATCCTCCTCCATGGCCTCCAGGAAGAAGGTCACGGGTCGGAAACCGTCGGCGCAGGAGATCATGGCCGTTTTCGGGTCCTTCATCCATCCGTCGAAGAAATTCCCGCCCCCCTCGGACAGGGTCCGGACATAGGGGGCCACGGATGTCCATGCGCTTTCACAGAAGCCTTCCGGCCGGGAAAATCCGTTGCAGACATAGCTTTCCCCCTCTTCCATGGGACAGGGCTGATCCGCAGAACCCAGATACCTGTCCATCAGCTCCCTGTAGACCGTGATCTTCATCACGGTGATTCTGACTTTCTTCATGCTTCAGACCTCCTGCCTTTTCCTTACGGGATACCGGATCACGGTCTTCCCTTTCTCCGGGGATCCCTTTCCGGCATCGTTCAGATTCATCTCATAATGCCGCCTCAGAGGGGAAATGTCCCGGACATCCCCCCTCTTTTTCCCTGAGGCGGTGCACTGCACGCGAAGCCCCTCCTCAGGGGGCATGAATTCCGCTCTGGAAAAACCGCACTTCTTCCGCCCGGCCTCCCCATCCAAACCCGACAGAGGGATCACGGAAATCCACGGAAAACACTCCCTGCGGGCATCATCGGGCATGGAAAACGCCCTGTATTCCTTTTTTGAAATCAAAGGCCATTCCCCTTCAGGTTCCTGTATGAATCAAAACTCAGAAAACAGCGCATCCCCGGGGATGCGCTGCGTGAAAGTCCGGTGGCGTTTTCCCGGTCATTCCTCCTGACGGGTAATCTCCTCCACCGTCCAGATAAAGTCCGGAACGGGGATCAGGGAACGGCACATGGGACACTTGGCCGATTTGTACAGGGAAAAGGGTGCGCCGCAGTTGGGGCAGTTCACGGAGAAAGCCGCGCCGGGTTTGGGCGTTTTCACCCCCTCCGGACGGGCAAGAATCCACTCCTCATGGAAGAAGGTCTCCCTTCCCTCGGAGATCACCTTTTCCGTGTCCTTCTGAACCAGTCTGGGCGTATAGCGGGTAAAGAGCCGGCACACCAGCTTATCCTTTCCCGGTTCCGAAAGCCCCTTTTCAAGAATGCTGTCCAGCACCGCGGGCCTGACGGCAAGGGTCATGCGCAGGACGTTCTCATCCGCATGAACTGCCTCCGCTTCCTTCTGGTAAAGCGCCTCGGACATATAAGGCTTCATGGGGTCCAGATCCCATGCGGATCTGCAGGTGAGCAGCTGAATCCAGAGATTCTTCACCCGGTTGATGACTGCGTCCTCGTCAAACCACAGATCATCCGGAAATCTGATCATAGGTACCTCCTCAGCCCTGAAGGGTCGTCTGGGACAGGGCATCGATCTCGCTGATGACCCAGTCGGAAGAGATCTTCGTCACAGGAGTATGGCAGAAGGGACATTCGGCGAAGGCCTCCAGGTCAATCTCCGCGCCGCAGTTGGGACAGTGGGCGGTATCCTCGGAGGCACCCGCGCCGGTCACGGCTCCCGCGGGCCGCATCAGGGTCAGGATGTACTCAAAGCGCTTTCTGGTACTCTCCGTGCCCTGGATGCACTTTCCTTCCGCGTTGGTGGTCCAGATATTGTGGGTCACCGTCAGGCCCACCTTCAGCACCTGGTGCTCCGCATCCTTGGAATAGCTCAGCAGGTCAACGGAATCATACACGATATTCCGCACATGGGCGGTTTCCCCGGCAGCGTTCTTGTTGCGCAGCTGCGTGTCGAACCGGGTCCAGGTATCCGGCATGAAATCCTTCCGCAGAGGTTCGATGTTTCCTTCTTCCCAGCACACCTGCATCTTTTCATACAGAACCCTGACCCGCTGGGTAAGGTCGGCGGCATTGAAGGCGGGATCCTCCGCAGCGAGGGTCTCCAGGGAGGAGGGATTCCTCTGATCCTTATGATCCAGTCCCTGCTTCTTCTTTCTCGAGTTCAGGAAGATTCTGATGGCGATCACGATCACGGCAATAATGGCCAGGGATACCCAGGGGTTCTCAATCCCCATCAGCCTGAACAGAGAGGTGGCCGCGCGGATCAGAAAATAAAAGCTGATGCCGTCCGAATCACTGCTGGAGCTGCTCCGTCCGCTGCTGCTACTGCTGTGGGAGCTGCCGAAATCGGACCTGCTGTCAAAATCCCCGAATCCTGCCCTGGCTGTGGGGGCAAGGACCGTCACCAGGCTCAGCACCATAAGGGCCGCAAGAGAAAAACAGAGAATTCGCTTCCAGTTCTTCTTGTTCATAAAACTCCTTTCCTGCCGCGCGCGGCGGTCCGCCCGGGAGAAACCGGGATGATTCCATCATGCGCAAAGGTTCCTTTTCAAAGGAACACATCCTTTTCCCGTGCCTGATTCAAGGGTGGATTCTATCATGAGGGCTCCTGTTTGTCCATGATCCGCAGGAGCCCATGCTCTGAAGAATCATCTGCTCCGCCCAGGCGGCCGTTCATGTCTTCCCGGCAGTCCCCGCGGCTTTCCTGCCCCGTTTCTTTCCTGCGGGCACGGTATCCCCGGTTTCCCCGTTCTCCATGGCCTGCGCAGCCTTTCTGCCCCGTTTCTTCCCTGCGGGCGCGGAGTCTCCGGTTTCCCCGTTCTCCAGGACCTGCGCAGCCTTCCTGCCCCGTTTCTTCCCTGCGGGCACGGTATCCCCGGTTTCCCCGCTCTCCACAGCCTGTGCGGCCTTCCTGCCCCGTTTCTTTCCTGCGGACACGGAGTCCCCGGTTTCATTGTTCTCCATGGCCATTGCGGCTTTCCTGCCCCGTTTCTTCCTTGCGGGCACGGAGGATTCCTCGGCATCTGTGGACGCTTCCTTCCCGGTCGCCTCCCCGGTTCCGGAGGTATCCATCCCCTCCGCCTCAGCGGAAGTGCCGTCTCCGGCAGGCTCATCCCCCTCCGCGTTCCTCTCTCCTTCGCCGTCCGGGTTCACCTCCGGGGTCTCTCCGAAGTCATTCGCTTCCGCATCGTCGGTCAATTCCGTCTCTGTCCCGTCCCCGAAGCTCTTCTGCCTCTCCAGAACGGCCGACAGCATTTCCTCATAGGCCTGCTTGACATCCGCGGGTTTCTCAATCAGAATCCCGCCCCTGAACTGCATGACCCATCCGAAGAAGGTGCTGCTGGGCACCACGTTCGTCATGGCTCTGAAGCTGTTGTCGTCGTACTGCTTTGTCCTGACATCCTCCCCGAACTGGTCCATGACATTGCGCATGTGCTCGTTGAGACACCGCAGGGTCACATAGCGTTCCGGCAGGTTTGCGTCATACATGTGGATGACCTTCCGGCTGTACTCCGCGACGCTGAATCCCGGATCGATAAATGCCCTCTCCTTGAGTTCCCGGATATCGCACATGCGGTCCACCCTGAAATTCACGATCTGGTTGTGCTTGTCCGAATGGCAGATGGCATAGTACCGCTCATCATTCCACACCAGCACATAGGGAGAAGCGATGTACTCCGCGCCGTCATGCTTGAGCACCTTCCTGCGGTCGGGCGTGTAATCCCAGTAGTGGAAGGCGATTTTCCTGCCGAACCGGATGGCGTGATAAATGGCATCAATGCTGATGAGGACCAGGTTGTTGGAGGTCTTCAGCCGCTCCCCGGTGTAGATGCGCGCCGTCAGATCCTGCCGGTTTTCCTCATTGGTCAGCTTCTGCAGCTTCCGGATCAGCAGTTCGCTTTTCTCCGCGGTGATGAACCGGGAGGAGGACACGGCATCCACCAGCAGCTTCAGCTCTGCCAGTTCAAAAAGCCGGGCACCGATGCAGTAGGCATTCGTCTTGGTCTTGTTGCGGGCCACCTGGTCCACCACCACGTCAAAACCGGAGGCCATGAGCACAGCCACATCATCCACAATGGTCTGCCGCACGGCCTTGTACCCGTTTTCCTGATAAAGGCTGATGAGTTCCTCCGTGGTGATGCAGTGCTCATCATCCGTATGCTCTTCCAGAAATCTCTGCAGAAACAGGACTCTGCCCTTGCTGCCGCCGGGATTCTCCGTCATAGGTCACCTCCGCCCTTTCCTTCACCCTCCGGCCTTTTCCGGATTCCTTTTCTCCCCCGTCCTACTTTCCGCTGCCGGAGGACTCAGCGGCGTTTGTGGAGGATGTCTGGGTGACCCTGACGCTCCCGGAGGTGCTCTTTTTGGAGGAACCGTCGTTCCCGAAGAGCAGACCCAGACCGATCAGGATTAGAATCCAGGTCAGGCATCCCCAGCGCTTCCCCTTCCGGCCTCTGCGTCCCCGGGAAGGCGGGGATGGGGGCGGGGGCGGCGCAGGCGGAACCTGCGGCCTCTCATAGATATGATGGTGCACCACTTCCTGGACAGCCGGTCTGCGGCTCGGCACATATCCGCAGTTGGGGCAGGCATTGGTGAAATACGCGTTCCCGCACTCCGGGCAGATCTTCCGTGCCTGCCCCGCCTTCACACCGCAGTTGGGGCAGAAGCTGCTTTCAAACTCCGTGCCGCAGTTCTCGCAGATTCTGAGAAACGTGGAGGAACCGCAGGAAGGGCACTGCCTCTCCTGATCGGGAACCTGTGTACCGCAGAACTTGCAGGCTTTCATGATGCTTTCCCCTCCTTCGTCCTTTCCCTGTTCCTCTTTCTCCCCGAAAAGTTCCGCGGGAAACTCCGTCACGACCTTTTCTCCCCAGCCCTGCGAGACAGCGGAGAACCGCTTCCGCCCGCTGAATCCCACCGGATTCGTCTCCTGCAGCGGATGCTTCTGAGATCGGCCACTGTCCGGTTCCATGGGAACGGGTCATCCGGGATTCCGGACGGTCCCCCGTGTTCTCCCGCAGCAGGGGATCTCAGGAAGCAGCGCCATCCTTTTTCCGTCTTCTTCGGAATCCTCTTCTCACTCCCCGCCATTATAACCCGGAATGCTCCGGAGGAAAAGATGCCCTTATGTGACTGTTAAAATTTTTTAACATCCGCAGGGATGTTTTGGAATACCGGCGTCCCCTCCGCCCGTCCGTACGTTTTCCAGCCCGCCCGGATCCGCCGCCTCAGCTCCTCCAGCGGCAGAATGCCTCCCAGGGCATCATAGCTGGTTACGGAAGCGGCTCCCTCGGCTGCGGCCAGGCGCACACATTCCTCCGGCGCCTCCCCCTGAAGAAGGGCCGTGAGAAAAGCCGCAATGCTCACATCGCCGGCTCCGGTTCCGCTGCGGACATATTCCGCCCGGAAGCAGGGCTGATGCCCGGCCTTCTGAGCCCAGACCTTCACGTCCAGCCCCACCCTGCTCCCTGTCCGCCCAAGCCGCTGAGCCGAACCCGTCCGGTAAACCATGCCGGACAGACCGCACTTCACCAGAACCACACCGCATCCCATCTCCAGGCATCTGCGCGCCAGCGTGTCCGCCTTTTCCGTCACCTCCGGCGCCTGCGTCATGTCCGTCCCCGCGGAGGCGAGTCTTTCCCACTCCGGACGGTCCAGCATGAAGCAGAGTTCCTCAAAGCTGGGCTCAAAGAAATCCACATGCTTCAGGACGCGCCTGAGAATCGCTTCCCAGTCCGCATTTCCCGCCGGGCTCCGGGGATCCACTGCCGCAAGATCCAGACTGGTGACGATCCCCTTCGCCTTCACGCGCCTGAACATCCCTTCCAGCTCCGCGCCCTCTGCCTCAACCATGCGCTTCATCAGGGGCGGATAGCCGAAGTGAAACAGCACGGCGTCCTCCAGGTCCTCCTCCGGAACGTCTTCAGAGGAGAAGGTGTCATTGGCCCCCGGACTGTGGAGGAAAATGCGATCGAAACCGGGAGGCGCCAGCACCACGGAATAGGAGGTGGAATCCTTCCCGTCCACGATCAGGCCGCCTGCCCCGTACCCTGCCAGAATTCCCCGGACCATATCCCCGAAGGCGTCCCTGCCCACCTTGCCCATGAGGATCACATCATTCCCCAGCAGTTTCAGGGCCAGTCCGGTGTTGGCCACACTGCCCCCTGTGTGCACGCTGACCCCCTCTGTCCGGATGAGTTTTCCCGGCACCAGCAGCTCCTCCAGGGACGCGCAGACATGTCCCTGGGGAAAAACGGGGGTGATATCCAGGCAGATATGCCCGGCTGCGATCACTTTCCTCATGTTCCCCACACCTCATCCCGGAGTCTGTCATATTCCGTGCACAGGGGACGCAGCACGGGCACATCCTCTTCAATCTCAGCAAACCGGGCGGTTTTTTCCAGGAAGAAATTGTCCGTATGATCATCGTTGACCCTGGACACCTCCCCCACCACTACGGGGCCGCTCCCCGCCTCGGGTCCGAACACGTGAGCCATGTAAGGGGTCAGGCTGATACTGTTGCCCGGCTCAATCCGGATGGCCGTCCCCGCCTTCACCACATCCTCCAGTCCGTCCCGGTACACCTTCACATCCGTGTCCAGCTGCCGCCCCTCCCGGTCCGCATTCCAGAGACGGACCAGAAGGACGCCTCCCGCCCGGTTGATGATATCCTCCGTCTTGAAAACGTGGTAATGTTTCGGCAGCCTCTGGCCTTCCTCCATGATGATGTATTTTTCGCAGTAGGGCACACCCGCCTCCGGGTCATCCTGAATCCCGTTGCGCACCGTATAGAGAACGGCGCCGGTTCCCGCAAAATTGCCACTCCCGAAATCGGTGATGTCCCATCCCAGCTCCAGACGCCGGATTCGCCCGGTTCTCTCCCGGTTTTTCCGCCATTCCTCCAGTGTCCAGTAAGCCATGTGCGGCAGACGGATACCGCTTTTTTCAAGAAGCGCCTCCGCCCGGATCATGGCGGCGTTGATTTCCGATCGCTTCATGTTCCTTCTGTCCTCCCGGTTTTCAGTTTTCCTTTGCGATGAATCATGGTAAGTATTTTACCGAATGCACCCCCATGATACCATAGGCAACCCGGTTGTCCAGTGGCCGGATCCTGCCATGAACAGCCCCGGTGCGTCACAGCCGCATCCCTGTGATGCCGCTTTTTCCTCAGATCCGTGAATTCCGCAAATCTGCCCACCGGGTGCGGTGATGCTCTCCGCGCGTCCGGATCCTGGTTCGCTGGAGATTCCATGCAGTCAGCTGGCATTTTCACGCTGATGAATGATATTCATCCATGTCGCCGCAGGACAGGAAGCGCCTCCGTATGTATCGGCAATAAAAAGACGCTTACCTGTATCCCCGGGGGGAAAACAAATAAACGTCCTTCTGCCTGTACCTGCTGTTCAGTTGTTTTCAGTGCCTACAGCTTCATCAGGATCTCCCGGATATCTCCGTTGATGCAGATGGACCTGTCTGTGATTTCATCCGGCGCATAGGCCTCGCCGTAATTCAGGCAGGCATAAGTCGCATCCGGCCACTGGTTTACAATCTTCCAGAACCGGAACTTAATAATACCTGGCGTATTCATGCCGACACCTGCTTCCAGAAACAGTACCTTCAGATTCTCATGTCTGCGAAGGAATTCCGAATACGTTTCTGCAGCCTGTTTCCAGCCTTCATCCTCCACGAACCTGTCGTCCGATCTGAGATTCATGGTCATCGGCTCCCCGTCATCCGGACAGTACGGAATCAGCTCTGAGGGGATCCGCATGGAGATCCCTCTGCCTTCCGGAATGATCAGCTCATTGTTCTCACCGATCTCGAATCCCTGAGCCAGGATCATCTTCCGCATGATCGTTTCATTCTCATAGGTCTTGTGTGCGGATGCGCCATGCGGATTCGTGCTTTGCAGCAGTCCGTAGTCGCCCTGCGTATAGAAGAGCCGCTTCCTGTCGAAACCGGACCGCTGAAAGCAGTGATCCACATTGGTGGTGATCACGAAGTAGTCCTTGTCCTTCACCAGGTCATGCAGCCGGTCGTAGGTATCATTCGGTATCGGCATATAACGGTTGATCCAGATGTATCTGCTCCAGTATGCCCACATTTCTTCCGGAGGACTCTCCAGAACGCGGAAGCCGCCGGAATACATATCGCTGAAATGATACTTCGCCGCAAAGTCTGAGAAGTACTTGTCGAACCGTTCTCCGGTATAAATGAATCCTGCGGAGGTCGAAAGCCCTGCACCTGCTCCGATGATGACAGCATCTGCCTCATCAATCGCCCTGCGAAGCTTTGCGATCCCGTCCGGGGTCTCTGTCTTTGGTAATCTTCTTCCAAACATCATCCGCACCTCCGGAGTCTCTCAGAATCCGCGATCCCTGACATTTCCTCCATAAAGCATCCATTCCCGGGGTAAATCTGCCGTTTGGGGCCATTTCCAGCCGAGGGGGATCATCCATAAAACAACGATGTATTGTATCCCGCGCCAATCTCCGGATACAGGGCCATCCGGTCCTGCTGCCGTGTCAGCCGTCTCTCCTGTTCCACGGCGGCAGCCTGCCGGATTTCAGCCTCCACGAACCGGCTGTCCGAACGAAGGTCATGGTCAGGGGACGCCCACAGTCGGGGCATTTCGGCATCAGTTCCTCCGGAATGCGCATCCCTGCCACTTGCGCCTTCCGGAGGCGTCAGTCTGTTTTGTTCCCCGATGGTATCCCCGGGATCATGATCCGGATCACGCTCTCGTTTTCCCATGATTTCCTGCGGCAGGGCATTGTGCGCTGAAACAGGCCGGAATCCCCCGGGTACAGAACAGCCTTTCCCGGTCAATTCCGGCCCTCCGGGAACAGAGGTCCACATTGGTGGTCAGAAGGAAACAGTCCCTGTTCTTCACGATCTGATACAGATCGCCGCGGGTGGATTTCGGTGCGTCCATGCAGCGGCTGATCCGGATATACCGACTCCCGGCGGCCCGGAATTCTTCCTGTATGCCGTATGCGGTATACAGGCTCCGGAATCCGTACTTTCTCCTGAAACCGCTGAAATACCTGTCAAGGCGCTCACCGTCATACACAGACCCGGCAGCCCTGGACAGTCCGGCTCCCCGATGATCCCAGCCTCCGCCTGATCGATCTTTTCCTTCAGCAGCAATGTGTTTCGCCCATGTCCTTCTCCATTTCCCATCACCGGAAACACCCCCGGCAGGAAGATTCCGCAGGGCATCCGGAAATCCGTTTTCAGGTTTTCCTTCGCAGGCAGCCATGCAGCTTCAGAACCGTCAGCGGCTGTAAAGACTCCCTGCGTTCCCCGTGTCTGTGGATCAGCGTGCCCTGGGACCGCGCAGCAACCTGTCCGAATCCGTTCATGCCCGGGACGGCATCTTCCGGCAGGTCGAAAGGATAACCTTCCGCGTTTTCCTCAGCACCTTTTTCGATGGCGGTGATTCCGGCATCCGTATACGGTGCGCCAGTCAGAGAATTCAGAATCTCCTTCCGGGCGGAATACACCCTGCCGCTGAGATCAGTCCCGGCATCCCTGACGCACATCTTCTGCTCTTTCATCCGTTTCCTCTCCCATGAACTCCCTTCCGGCTTTTCTGCCGGAAGGGCGGGCACAGGATGGGGGCGAAGGCGAAACAGGTACGCACTTTGTATTACACAGGCGTCCTTCTGCAACCGGCCTGTTCTCCCGTCAGCAGTCTCTGATAGATCTCCAGATCGCTGTCTTTGAAGACATTGAAAATGACACGCTGAATACAGGTTTCCTTTTCCAGAAATTCCTTCACCGTCCGGATGGCGATCTCAGAGGCGCGGTCCGGCGGAAAGCGGAAAACACCGGTGGAGATGCAGCAGAAGGCAACGGAATGAAGGCTGTGCTGTTCTGCCAGTTCCAGGCAGGAACGATAACAGGATGCCAGTAACGCTTCGGCTTCCGGGGTGACTTCATTGTCAATGACGGGTCCCACCGTGTGCAGCACATATCCGGCTGGCAGGTTGAAGCCGGGAGTGATCTTTGCCCGGCCGGCGGGTTCCTCATTCCCCTGCTTCTGCATGATCCCCTGACAGGCCAGGCGCAGCTGCACACCGCTCATTGTATGAATGATATTGTCGATGCATCCATGGCACGGCAGAAAGCATCCCAGCATCTGGCTGTTTGCGGCATTGACGATGGCATCACACTGAAGGGTTGTGATATCGCCCTGCCAGAGAACAAGCCGCTGATCCATGGCACATGCCGGCAGACTGAGGGCATCCACAATGCCTTTTTCTTTCGTCATTTCCTTCAGGAAAGCATCCTGAATCTGCAGAAACTCCCGGGAGACCGGCATGGGCGGACGGACATTCATCAGGCTGCGCAGCAGCTGCCACTGACGGTCAGCGGTATACGGAAAGACCGGATACTTGTACTGCGGCATTTCTTCCAGCAGAGAGCGGATCAGCCAGCGGCGTCTTTCACTCTGATTCATACGCTTTCACACACCTTCCGCTGATATACGCTTCCCCGGGCTTCCATGGCTTTGATGATCGGCCGCATGGATTCTCCCGGTTCGCTCAGTGCATATTCCACCCCTGGCGGCACTTCGGGGAAAACCTCCCTGATTATGATCCTGTCTTTTTCCAGAGCGCGGAGGCTGTCAGTCAGTACTTTCTGACTGATTCCGGGAATGGAACGGAGCATCTCGCTGAATCTCCACGGACGGGCCATCTGATTGGAAAGGATCCGGATTTTCCATTTGTTTCCCATCAGCTGCAGGGTAGTGACCACCGGGCACTCCGGCAGTTCTGCTTTCGTCAGCATGCGTATACCTCCGGGAAAACGGAATGCGCTGTTTTGCCTGTTCCGTTTCTGTCGGCATGGAATGGAAGAACGGGCAGGGCAGACGATGCAGATTTCCTCTTCCTTCATAATCAGCCAGGAACCGGTCTATCTTCTGAATTCAGCTGCGGAAGCAATCCGTCCGTCCTGATGAAGCGCGGCGAAATGAACAGTATCTCCTGTCCTCTGACTGCGGACTGAGATTTCCTCCCCTTCCCTGCACTGGGACATAAAGCAGATCTCCATCTCCTTCGCGGAGAAATCCCGCCAGAAACTGCTGTCGTATGCATCCTGGAACATGGAGATATAGTGCAGGTTGTTCATATGCCGGTTGACATCCAGGTCGGATGTCCGGACCGTACGGATATATCGTTCTTCCGTTCCCTCCGCTGTTTTCCCGATACCGAGGAAATCCGGAATTTCATTCGGAATATCCTCCGTAAAATTCTCCGGAAAATCGATTGCGGTCAGACGCAGGGGGCGCTGCCGGGAAAGGCTGAACACACAGCACTCCAGCTTTCCGCAGGCTGCAACCCTTCCGTGCTGCAGGATTTCAATATTCTCATTCACCAGAACCGGCTGCCGGTAAGGCTCCATCCAGGCTCGTAATGTCAGTTCGCCCTGATAGTCCATTTTCTGTTTCAAAACCACATGATACCGGGTATAGATCCAGCCTGCCTCATATTTCTGCGGCAGTACATCATTCCCCTTGCCAATGGAATGCAGATGCCAGGTATGGATGTTCTGGAAATAGTACATCGCGCCCCGCAGTCCGATCAGCGCATCCTCATCCGCGTAGTGATACTGGGGCAGGTCTTTCTGGATAAAAGGCATTGGGTCGTTCCTCCCGTCTTTGCTGCTGCAGAGCCGCTTCCTGCTTCGGTTTCATGATGACGATGGGTTCCATCTCCTGCTCTTCCCGGATCATCCGACGCGCCCGGAGAAAACTTTGATCTCATCTGCGCTGTCCTCAGGCACATTCCTGCAGTCGGCAGAACACAGTCCGGGACGGCTGCGGCGTTCTGTTCCGGATGAAGGGAAAACGCGCCATGCCTCCGGTTCATCTCCCGCAATCTTTCCTTCCTGAACCGATACGGAGCACAAAGCATATCCCTTTTCCGGGAAGGAACCGGCTTATGGTGTTCGCGTCCGTGAAGGTCACATAGCGCCCGGAAACATCCGCACGGTTCAATTCATCGATCAGCACTGCGCATCGCCGTTCTGAACGCATCGCATTCCGCTGTCCGATGACAGCTTCTCCAGACCTTGAGCAAACCCGTTATCCGTCATTCCGGTTTCACTCACCTGAGGTTCATAACGGGCGCTCTGCCTGAGGTTCCTTTCTTCATGGAGCAAACCGTTCACTTTTCGGTCCATTCTTCAGGGGCCTGCTTCCTGACCTGTCGTGCTGAACAGGACATGCTTCGATCCGTAAGTTTCCTGCAGATCCGGATTCCTCCGGGAAGGGTGAAATCCCTGATCGGGTGAAACACATCCGGATGCACGGATCTGACGCTGCGGACGCATCGGATCAAAGTCATGACCGGGATTCGAAGATGCAGAAAAAGCATATTCCTGTCTGGTCTGTTCCGGGAAAACTCTGCCTCCGGCGCACCGGAAAGGCGTATCATCTGTGATACCCATGCACAATACAGGGATCCGCACTGCCTGTCAACTTTTCTGCGGGGACCCGGTTCCGATATGCGATGGAATGAATCATCGATGAAAAACGGTTCGACGTATCCGGGAAAGAATAAAGGCAGAAGGATCATCCTGTCAGGCTTTCCAGGGTTCTGAAGAGGAGCCTTCGTTTGCAGAGCATGGATGGATACGGGACGGAGCGCAGGAAGCAGTTCACTGTACACCGGAAAGCGGACACGGCATTCTGCATCCTCCCCGGATAAAAGACAGCGAATCTCCGGCAGGGAGAGAAAAGGGATTGACCATCTGTGCTGCAGACAGAGAAACTGCAGTGAGGGCGGGGTGCTGTATTCCGCATCTA
The DNA here is from genome assembly GCA_902774025.1 of uncultured Eubacteriales bacterium. Classification (GTDB taxonomy): domain Bacteria; phylum Bacillota; class Clostridia; order Christensenellales; family Aristaeellaceae; genus UBA2943. The sequence continues at coordinate 24,283 of CACYGY010000039.1, read as the reverse complement.
TGCTGCCTGTCGATGGCTTTCCTTCCCGGCTTCATGAACGCTTTCCCGGGACCGGTTTCCCTGCTCAACGCCTGTCTGCCGGTTCCCAGGGACCACTGCGCAAGGGGGGCAGCATGCGGGGATTCAGCGGATTCGATGCATCTACCGGGCGTACTGCTGTAAACTGTACCCATGTCGGGGACAATCGAATCCGCGGTAACAGACTGGAACGAAAAGCCATGCCAGCATAGAACTGTCAGTAACGGAGGATAGAGCAACGCGGAGGTACGCCCCGAACGCCTGCCGGCTTCCAAAGGGGCGGTGTCATACGGTATCGCTCGCCGACAGAAGAGATACCGGTGGAATTAAGCGATAAACCTCGGGGTTCAAGGAGCAGAGCCACCTGGAGGTGGATTCCCGGGGAGCGGGGATTCTCCGATGGTCACATAACGATAGAACGGACCGGGATACAGCCCGGCCAGCTGCTATTGATACCGCTCATGATTGCAGGAATCGAACCAGTCATCCATATACCGACTGTCATCCCCGAAGCAATGCCGGGAAGCCATCCTGTCAGCCGGTTCATCCTTCATGGACCCATGGAAGCTTCCCTGCCGCGTTGTCCCGTCAGTTTCCCCGGTCTGAGCAATTGGCAAACCCGCATGCGTGCCATATAATGCTTGAAGAGTAATGGAGGGAAAGATATGAACGAGTGCCGGGCCTGGGCGCAGGGCGATCCGCTCCTTGAAGAATATCATGACCATGAATGGTGCAAACTCAACCATGACGACGATTTCCAGTTCATGATGCTGTGCCTGGAAGGGGCAAGCGTTGGCCTGTCCTGGGCCACCATCCTGCATAAAAAGGAAGCTTACCGCGCCGCATTCCATGATTTCAGGATTGATGCCTGCGCCGCCATGACGGATGAGGAACTGGAGGCACAGAGGGAAAACCCGGGCATCATCCGGAATCTGAAAAAGATTTACAGTGTCCGGAAAAACGCACAGGTGGTGCAGCAGATCCGGAAGGAATTCGGATCCCTGGATGCCTATCTGTGGAGTTTCGTGGACGGAAAATACGGTGTACAGCTTGACGGACAATGGGAGAAACTCTCAGAAGTCCCCACCGTGTCGGATGTGTCCAGGAGAATGTCCAAAGACATGAAAAAGCGGGGCATCAGCTTTGTCGGCCCGGTGATCACCTACTCGTTCCTGCAGGCAATCGGTATTGTGAACGACCATCTGAAAGACTGCGAATACAGGTGAGGAAAATGAAACTGAACTCCATCCACCACATCGCGATCATCTGTTCCGACAGGGACGCGGCTCTGCATTTCTATCATGATCTTCTGGGTTTCCCGATCATCCGGTCCAGTTTCCGTAAGGAGCGACAGGACTGGAAGATTGACCTGGCAGTCAACGACACCACCGAACTGGAACTGTTCATCATGCGTGATCATCCGGAGCGGGTATCGAATCCGGAAGCCTATGGTCTTCGGCACCTGGCCTTCTCCGTATCCTCCGTGCCCGCCACGGTGGCGGAGCTGGAAGCGCTCGGCATCACCTGTGAACCGGTTCGTCAGGACGCATACACGGGCAAACCGATGACCTTCTTCCGGGATCCGGACGGACTGCCGATTGAGATCCATGAGTGAGGAGGCCGTCATGATCCTTTATCATACGGGGGACCTGGAAATACGGAATCCCGACATTCACCACGGCCGGAAGAATGCAGACTTCGGCTGGGGATTCTATCTGACACCGGACCTGGAATTCGCCAGTCGCTGGGCAAAAGAGAATGCCGTTTTGAACGTATATGATCTGGACGTGGAAGGTCTGTCCATCCACCGTTTCTCCCGGGATGTGGACTGGTTCCGGTACATTTTTCACAACAGGCGAGTGCAGGACAGCATATCCGCGGATGTGATCATCGGTCCGATCGCCAATGATACGATCTTCGATACCCTGGGAATCATCAGCAGCGGTTATCTGAAACCGGAAGAGGCGATGCGTCTCCTGATGATCGGCCCGGAATACACGCAGGTTGCGATCAAGACGGAGAAAGCTGCGGCGAAGCTGAGGTGGATCAGGGCAGAGAGAATCGGGCGGTTGTCAGAAGACACGCTGAGAGCAGAACAGGATGCCTTCCAGGAAGCATTCGGAAAAGCTTTCCTGCAGGTAATGGAGGAAAGGCAGTGACCGCGGAAAAAGACCCCTCCCGGGATGATCTTCCTGTGAAGAAAAGCACTCTCTCCTCTGCCTGCGCCGGAAGCGTATGCAGGAGAACCTGACAGTGCGGGAAGCGATCCCCGAAGGGCAGGGATCATTCTGGAAAAGATGGGGATCAGGAGAAAGAACCCCTTCAGGTTTTCATCCCGTGTCACGTGTCCGTACGAAGGCCGGACAGATGAAATCACCACACGTGGATGAATTCTGAAGGGGTTTTCTCCTGCTGGGTATGTACTGTATATCTGAACCGGGCTGTCACAATGAACCCGGAGTATTAGATTCCGTTCACTTCCGGCAGAACGGTCAAACTGCCTTCAACGATTCTGAACCGCGTTTCCCGGGGCTTCCTGACCCTGATTTCGACGGATCTGCCCCGATTTTCCGGTTTCTTCTCTGCTGCTGACTCTGCTTCCATCGCTTCCCTCTCCGGCGTCCCATGAACCTGACTGCCTGCTACAGGGTTCCTTCACCCGCCGGATCCGCGCGGGATTGTTTCGAAATTCCTGCGCCGGTTGGAATCCACCTTCAGCAGGCTGCCATGGTCCCCGGGACTGTCCTGACAAAGCGGTCAGTTTCACCTCCTCATGAGGCACATCACTTCAGAATCTGCGGTGATGGTCACCGTAAGCTTCATTCTCATCAGACGTTCAGCTTTCTTTGCTGAAATCCTTCATCGCCATTTCAGGTCACCATCCGTTCCGTTTTTCTGCCGTGCCTTTGGGCGGGGTTAATAGCTTACCGTCCTGTCAATTATCCTGTTATCGACAGGTTTCTGCGTCAGGCCAAGATCATCCAGGAAGCCGTCAAACTTCTCCCCCAGCCAGTTTAAGATTTCCAGCGCAGTTTCAGTGTTTTTGCGCCCGCTGCGTTTTCCTCCGGGAATGCTCATGGGGGTGCCTCCCGTTACTTTCTCCAGTTCTGTTTCCCTGATATTTTTCATTTTCTTCTCCTTCTGCCCTTCGGGCAATCTTTTTTTCTGTGTTCCGGGCCTGTTGGGCTCTGAACACCTGTTGATACGCATGACACCGGTGAGATGGCATCCGAACAGCACAGGAAATTCACATTTTCCGTCTGACTTTCTTTCCGGCATCACCCGCCGTGAGCCTTTCTCTGCGTCTTTCAGGGATTCAGGAACGGATGTCCGAACCGCCGATCAGGGCGGCTCTCATGGATTCATCATAACCCTGTCAAAGAGAACCGCCAATGCACCGGAGGGTCCGACCCCTGCACATCGTTGCAGACCGTTCCCTTCCATGTGCCCGGGGCTCCTGTATTGGCGGAAGTTCAGGAAAACAGTCCTTCACGCTCCATCCCGTCAGGCAGCGGCGCCACCGCTTTACGGGATGATTCCGGCCAGCTTTTCCCCCTTTCCTCCCCTGTTCGATGGGCCCGCACTGTAAAGGCGGAGAACGCTCAAGGGATACATGCCGAAAAATCCGAAAATCTTTCTTCTTGACAAATACCCCAAGGGGGTATATGATCCCTCCGCACAACATACCCCCTCGGGGTATTCCGGGAGGTCCTGTCATGGATGAAAGAAGGGAAGCATGCGAACCCGCGAAGCGGAAAAAGATGCGGGATGACAGTGAGCGCCGCGACCTGCAGAACCGGCTGAAACGCATCGAAGGCCAGGTTCGCGGCCTGCAGCGGATGCTGGACGAGGATGCCTTCTGCCCGGATATCCTGACGCAGGCGTCGGCGGTCAGCTCCGCCCTGAACAGCTTCTGCCGTGTGCTGCTGGCCAGTCATATCCGGACCTGTGTGTCCGAGGACATCCGCGCCGGGCGTGATGAAACGGTGGATGAACTCATGGACACGCTGCAGAAGCTGATGAAGTGATTTTGAGGAGATCAGGTATGGAACAGTATCAGGTAACCGGCATGAGCTGTGCCGCATGCTCCAGCCGGGTGGAAAAAGCGGTATCCGCTGTGCCGGGTGTGACTTCGTGCTCCGTCAGCCTTCTGACCAACTCCATGGGAGTGGAGGGCACGGCTCCCCCTGCCCGGATTATCCGCGCCGTGCAGGAGGCCGGATACGGCGCTTCCCTGAAGGGCGCGGCGAAAACTTCCTCTTCCTGGACGGATGCTGAAGCGCTGAAGGATCATGAAACACCCCGGCTGAAAAAACGTCTTCTCCTTTCCGTGCCCATACTTCTTGTGCTGATGTATTTCTCCATGGGGCACGGCATGTGGGGCTGGCCGGCTCCCGCAGTCTTTGACAATCATGTTTTTCTGGGTCTGTTCGAGCTTGTGCTGGCTGTCATGGTGATGATCATCAACGGGCGCTTCTTCACCTCGGGCTTCTCTTCCCTGCTCCACGGTGCGCCCAACATGGACACTCTGGTGGCTCTGGGTTCCGGCGCTTCCTTCGTCTATTCCCTGGCCGAACTGTTTCTGATGATCCTTGCCCAGGGCGAAGGAGATCACGTCACAGTGATGCGGCTGGGAATGAACCTGTACTTTGAATCTGCGGCCATGATCCCGACACTGATCACCGTCGGAAAAATGCTGGAAGCCATGTCCAAAGGCCGGACGACAGACGCCCTGAAGGATCTGATGAAGCTGGCTCCGAAAACAGCGGTTCTTTTAAGGGACGGCACTGAAACGGAAGTCGGTATCGAAGAAGTCCGGACAGGCGATGTATTTGTTGTCCGCCCAGGTGAACAGATCCCGGTGGACGGCGTCATCCTGAAGGGCATGACGGCGGTCAATGAATCCGCCCTCACCGGTGAAAGCATTCCCGTGGACAAGGCGGAAGGCGACCCGGTTTCCGCGGCAACGATGAACCATCAGGGGTATATTGAGTGCCGCGCAACCCGCGTGGGCGAGGACACCACCCTGGCGCAGATCATCCGCACCGTTTCCGACGCGGCTGCCACAAAGGCGCCCCTGGCAAGGGTCGCGGACAGGGTGTCCGGCGTCTTTGTGCCTGCGGTCATCGCCCTCTCCCTGCTGACGCTGGGCATCTGGCTGATCGCCGGAAAGCCTTTCTCCTTTGCCATTGCCCGGGGCATCTCCGTGCTGGTGATCAGCTGTCCCTGCGCCCTCGGACTGGCGACGCCCGTAGCCATCATGGTGGGCAGCGGCGTAGGCGCGAAAAACGGCATTCTTTATAAAACCGCCGCCGCTCTGGAGGGTGCCGGAAGGACACAGGTGATCGCGCTGGATAAGACGGGAACCGTGACGGAGGGCCGGCCCCGGGTAACGGATGTGATCCCTCTGGACATGGACAGGAACACCCTGCTTTCCCTGGCCGCTTCCCTGGAGAAAAACAGCGAGCATCCCCTGGCCAGAGCCGTGACCGCCGAGGCGGAAGGTCTGACGCTCCATGACGTCACCGGCTTTGAGGCGCTCCCCGGGCATGGACTCCGGGCACGTCTGAAGGGCAGGGAGCTCCTTGGAGGAAGCCTGAAGTTTCTCGCGTCGCCGCTGCTGTTCGCTCTGGACGGGAAGCTGTGCGGCATGATCGCGGTGGCCGATCCCATCAAGGAGGATTCCGCCCGGGCCATCGGCGAACTGCGGAATATGGGAATCCGGACCGTCATGCTGACCGGGGACAACGAGCGCACCGCCAGGGCCATCAGCCATCAAGCCCGTGTGGATCATGTGATCGCGGGGGTCCTGCCGGAGGGCAAATCGGACGTGATCCGCCGTCTCATGCCCCTGGGAAAGGTCGCCATGGTGGGTGACGGCATCAACGACGCTCCCGCCCTCACCGTCGCGGATAACGGCATCGCCATCGGTGCGGGTACGGACGTGGCCATCGACGCGGCGGATATCGTGGTGATGAAAAGCCGCCTGACAGACGTGACCGCGGCAATCCGTCTCAGCCGCGCGACGATCCGGAACATCCACGAGAACCTGTTCTGGGCCTTCTTCTATAACGTGATCTGCATCCCGCTGGCCATGGGGCTGTACGGCATAGAAATGAAACCCATGTACGGCGCGGCGGCCATGGCCCTCTCCAGCTTCTTCGTATGCATGAACGCGCTGAGGCTGAACCTGGTCAGACCCCATGACGGAAGGCATGACAGAAAGGAAAGGACAGTCTCTGCCGGGGCGCTCGAAGAGATCGTCAGGGCAGAAACAATAAAGGAGGAAAAGACCATGAAAAAGACACTGAAAGTTGAAGGCATGATGTGCACCCACTGCGAGGCACGGGTGAAGAAGGCGCTGGAGGCCGTCCCCGGCGTGGAGAGCGCCGTGGCCGATCACAGTGCCGGAACCGCGGTGGTTTCCCTGGCTTCTCCCGTTGAGGATGAAGTCCTTCGCAAGGCTGTGGAAGCCCAGGATTACAAGGTTCTGGGAATCGAATAAACTCTAAATCCGTGAAACCTGCCCCATATGTCGCGAATCATTCAGGTGAAGTGAAGCTACTTATGGGAAGCAGAAAAGACATTATAATCCGGAATCGTCCGGAAATGGGACGAAAAGAGCTGATAGAGCTGTTGAGTGGGACATGATGTCTACCAGGTTTCCTCTTGCCTCTCCATCCATAATTTACACTGCTGGATTTGCGAATTAGTGATAAGGTTGAAACAAGCCGGAGAGACGATAATGGTCTCCGCCTCATGCTTTTTCCATTCGGCCTCGATATTTCAATCAATTGATATTCTGCTTCGTCGCGGAACTCTTCGACTTTGCAGCAGCCCTAACCTCGCTCCTTATACCCCATTGTGTGCAGCCCCGGGGTCTTCATCCAGGATCCCGGCCTGCTCACGGTGGGGCTTTTCAATGACATGTATATCGGGAGCAACAACGACAATGAAAACTATGCACAGGTAGCAGCGCAGCACAATTACGATCTCTCCAAACCTGCCATGTGCTGTTTACCAACACGAAGCACTTACAAACCGCCTTCCATGATGTATGATCAGGGAATAGGATGCCGATACCTGGCATAGAGGCGGAAGAGATGCTCCTAAATTTTCAATTATGGCAACTTCAAATCCTTCCGCGAAGGTTTTGATTTCAATATGGCACCTGAAAAGCGGATCACAGGACAGTCGTTCATCTCTTCCCACATATATCGCTGAATATGGCTCTCCGCCCTTGTTGAAACCCTTGCTATTGATTCAGAACATCATTCAACTGATAACTAAACTGAAAGTGAAGAAGCCTCTCTAATCGAAAAATTTCACAGTTTGCATGAGATTTCGATTTCGTTCTTGACTTGCTCCAGACGTAATAGTAATATTTATTCGAAAACTTTCACAGTATTGTTGCATTTTTCGGTTAGGGAGGCTGTCGGAATGGAGTTTGGCCGCGATCGTTATTTGAAGCAGTTGTTGGAACGAGAACATAATGGCCTGATTAAAGTCATCACTGGGATGCGGCGCAGCGGCAAATCGTTTTTGATGAATGAGCTGTTCTATCGCGCTCTGATAAACAAAGGAATTTCTGATGAGCAGATTATTCGTTTTGCCTTTGATGTGGATGAGGATATTGACCTTCTGGAAGACTATTTGCCGGACGAACCGACACGTGTGCTGAATGAAAGTAATGAATATGTTATTAATGCCAGGAAATTCCGGGCTTTTATCAGGGACCACACACGGGATACAGAACCATATTATCTGCTGTTGGACGAAGTCCAGTTGCTGGAAGGCTTCACGGGCACATTGAATGGTTTTCTCAGGCATCGGAATCTGGATGTTTATGTGACGGGATCTAATTCCCGATTTTTATCTTCGGATATTGCTACAGAATTTAAAGGCCGGGGATCTGTGATACATGTACTTCCCCTGTCTTTCCGCGAATACTGTGAAGGGTTGCAGTTGGAACCGATACATGCCTGGCCGGATTATCTGGAAACAGGCGGTCTACCCCTGGTAGCCCTGATGAGGAGCAGAAGCGAACGCATGGGCTATCTGAAGAACCTGAGCGAGGAAACATATCTCAAGGACATTATTCAGCATCACCATATCCGGAAAACAGAAGAACTGGGAGAGACTCTTGATATTGTTGCTTCCTCCATTGGCAGTCCGGTCAATGTCCTCAGACTGACAAACACATTCAAAAGCGTAATAAAAAAAGAAATATCAGATGATACAATCTCGACGTTTATTGATTATTTTGAAGATTCCTTTCTGATTTCCAGAGCGCAACGGTATGATGTGCGGGGAAGAAAATATATCGGTGCACTGAATAAGCTGTATTTTGAGGATGTCGGAGTCCGCAATGCGAGGCTGAACTTCCGGCAGGTAGAGGAATCGCATCTGATGGAAAACATCCTGTACAATGAATTGCGTTATCGTGGATACAACGTAGATATTGGCGAGGTCGGCATCAGGGAAAAAACAGACCGCATGGATATGAACGGGAAGCCGGTCTATGCTCAGAAAACCCTTGAAGTAGACTTTGTTGCCTCCAATGGAAGCAGCAAGTATTATATCCAGTCTGCTTTATCTCTGCCTAATGGAGAAAAAGAAGCACAAGAAAAAAGACCGTTATACCGTATTGATGACTCATTTACAAAACTGATAGTGACGAAAAACGGATTGCATACTTGGCAGGATGAAAAGGGTGTGATGATCGTCGACCTGTTTCATTTCCTGATGAATGACGATATCATCTAAGAGGAAAAACCACGGTAGATGGAATGTCACCATCCTGCTCTCAATGGTGTCACTGCGGGAGCAGGGTTGAGACAGTTAGATTCGAAAGGCCGATGTCAATTTTCAGACATCGGCCTTTCAAGTGGAAACGGATAAGAATATGAACTCCTTTCTTTAATTGCACAGATCAGGAAATAATTCAGATAAAAACCTCGTGCTCGACAACATACTGCACGGTTTCTTCATCGATCAGCTGTTTCCGGTTCTGAGCACCGTAGAGAAGGCAGTTCTCACATATGTGATTGATCTTTCTGGGAATTCCCCCCGATGCCTCTTCAATCGCATCAACGGCAGATTCATTTAACAAATTCTCGTTGGTGCCTGCATATTTCAGATGGGAACGGATATAATAATTGGCTCAGGGCTGTTGCAAAGTCTTGAAAGGCCAGAAAATGGCCGTTTGCCTCAAGTAACGGACTGCGATATTTGTATGTTCATCTGACAGACTGCAGTTCCACCCGGAAGGGCACAGCCGGCCGGGGGCGATGCCCGGTGCAGAATTCACAATCTGCGGCAGCCGGGGCATAATCCCATTCCCGCATTTCAGCCGGACTTTCCTTCAGGAGGCTGCATCCCTCTGAGGGCGGTGACGGATCACCATTACTTCGGTCATCATCCCCTTAGATCACCATTCTGCGCCCGGACCGCATCCCTGTGTCCGCTCCCCGGCATTTCCCGGATCCGTCAGATTCGGCCGGTCCTGACAGAGGGGCACCGGATAGCCTTCGCCGGCCGTCATGGACGGTCAGCTGCGAACAGGATTCTACCGGGATCCTGTGTCTGTTCTGTTTACACGGTGATGGTCCGGATCATGGCACGGGGGATCTTCTGAATCCAGCGGCTCTGCCCAACCGGCCAGCTTCCGCCCCTGTTCACCCTCTGTGTGACCGATGTCAGGATCAGGGTTCTCCGGGCCCTTGAAATGGCAACATAGAAGACCCGCTTTTCTTCCTCAAGGGTATTGTGAACCTTCGCCTGGAAAGTCGGGAAATTGTCATCATCCGCGCCTGCGATGATCACGGTGTCAAATTCACAGCCTTTGGACTGGTGAACCGTGATGATGGGAATCTTGCGAAGCTTCCTGATCAGCATATCCATCTGACTTCCGGAGAGCGCAGCGTCGGCCAGCAGGTCCCGCAGATACCAGGCGGCATTGTCATACTCCGCCTGTCTCAGGGCATACAGGAAGTCCTCCAGCGTCCGCTGATGGATCGCCTCCGGATAACGGGTTCTCAGGCCGAGGGTGTCGACAATCTGCTGCACCAGGCCCGCCACATCATTCCGGTCAAGGTAATCCTTCCTGAGCATGGAAAGAAAAGCGTGAATCCTTTCAAATTTCGGACGCCACTGAGCCAGATACTGTCTTCTCTCCTCCGTCTTCGGGATGATATATTTCCGCAGCAGACACTTCAACACCTGGCCTGTTGCAGTGATGTCCCCCATGGCGTCATGCGCTTCCTCGTTCACGATCCCGAAGGTGCCGCAGAGTGTCTCCAGTTTGTAGTTGACAGACTTTGGAAGAAGCTGCTGTGCGATGGGCAGTGTATCATACTCAGCGATCACCCCGGGCATGGGAAGACCGTTTTCCTGAAGCTGGCGCTGGAGCAGGGGTGCATCAAAGCGAAGACTGTTGTGCCCCACCAGAACCGCACCGTCACAGAATGCCAGAAATTCCCTCAGGGCTGTCCGGATATCGATGCCGCCCCGTCTGACAATTTCCTCCAGCGTCAGATGATGCGTTGCTATGGCGCCTTCACTGATCTCCACCGTCGGAATGACATACCGGTTCAGCCTGTCCGTGATCTGTCCCTCAGCATTCAGACGGATGGCGGCAATCTGAATAATCTGATCATGATGGAGATCCAGACCGGTCGTCTCCGTGTCATAGATAACGACGCTGCCCTCATGGAACGCCTTCATCAGCGCCGCATAGGGATCCCCGTCACGATAGAGTTTCTCATCCGCAAAGGATGCCAGGGAAAGACCAAGTTCACTGTGACCTCTGACCTGCCGGATGCGCTTTTCGCCAACCCCGGAAACATATTTTACCACTACCCGTTCAAAGCCCAGGGCGTCGGTTGGATTGACAAGGATCCGCAGGACGGACAGAATATCGCGGATCACTTCCCTGCGGAAGAATTTCGCATCCTTGTCGATGGAGAAAAAGCGCAGTTCGCTGCCATTGGCTCTTGCAGAGCTGATACGGGCAAGCTGGTCGTACAGTTGCGCGATATAGGGATTGGATCGGGCCATAATGCAGACCTTTGTCACGTCCTCCGGCCGATGTTTCTCCAGATAGTTGTAAATCCAGAGGGCCTCCGCCTCCGGCGAACCGAGGCGGACGTTCAGGATCGGCTCTCCCTCTGTTTGGCTCCTTGGAATGACTTCCGGGGGACAGTAAACGCCCATCATCTCAGGGTATGTATTCTTCAGATATCCAAAGCTGGCCTTCGTCAGCATGCGGGTGGACCTGTAGTTTTCCGCAAACATGAACCGCTTTGCATGAAAATCCCGGACAAATGCCCCCAGAACCTTCTCGGGATCGGAACCGCGCCATTGATAGATGGTCTGGAAGAAGTCCCCGCACATCATGACGTTGTTGTCCTGAAAGAGCTGCTGCAGGGTGTCATATTCCAGTTCGCTGGTGTCCTGCATCTCATCAACGATGATATAGCGGTATTTCGATCTCCAGCGTTTCAGGGCGGTTTCATCACGGAAGAGCCTGTGGGTCAGGCAGATCAGATCATCGAAATCCAGAAGGTCATTCTGCCGGAGCGTCTGGTTATAGCTGTGGAGGAACTGACCTGCGCACTGGTCCATGAGTTTTACAAATGCTTCATCCCTGCGCTCCTTCTTCCAGGCGTAGTCGTAAAACAGAAGCATCCGGTCATACTGTTTTGGATCATGAGCCCTGATGTGCTGATAAACCCGGGTGAAATCCTGAACCTCATCCTCACTGTACATCTGCAGGCTTTCTCTTGCATACTTCATGGGCCTCACGAAAGAAGTCAATGCCGTATCGCTCTTCAGAATCCCTGCATCTTCAGGCAGTCCGCACTCCCTGACAATCCGTTTGAGCAGTTCGATTTCACCCGTCTCATCGCAGATACCTGGCAAACCATAGTACTCAGGGTTCAGAAGACTTTCTTCCTTCAGAACCTGATAGGCAAAGCTGTGAATTGTCCGTGTATCCACCCGGCTTCCCGCTTCTCCGGCATAGTGAAGAATATCCTCTTTCATTTCACTGGCAGCCTTGATTGTGAAGGTCAGACACAGAATCGCTTCCGGTGAAGCCTTTCCTGTTTCAATGATCCGATTCACCCGCTGCGCTACCGTATACGTCTTTCCCGTGCCGGCACTGGCAAACAGAATCAGATTGGAATCCAGTTCATTGATCACTTTCAGCTGATCCGCATTAGGTTTCCTCAGATTCATTTCAGACATCGTCGTCTTTCCTCCTTCAGCCATCCTCCCGCCTGATGGGAAGCATTGGTTTTTTCTGTCCCGAACCGGTCCTGTATTTCCGTAAAGGTTCCGGCTTCAAATATCCCCTGTGAAAATCCGGACGGTATTCATGAGTCGCCCGGACGGGATGCCCTGCAGCCGGTGTCTCGCCCCGGTCTGTGCCGTGTTTTCCCGCGTGAAGACGGGAACACCTCATTCATCGGACAGAGGTTTTTCGGAAGGCCCTGAACCGCACTCAAAGACCATCTGTTCTCAGGGATGATTCCCGTGATCACACCCGGGGATCCTTTCCTGAAGGCGGCAGATATAATCCACGGCTCCGGAGCCTCCCGAAAAACTGCGCCAGGCATGTGTATCCAGGAGAAGATCATCCATTTCATACTTCCGGATCCCGGCCAGGGTCAGCAGATCGCCGGACTTCATCATACGATACAGATCATGACTCTCGTCAAGCCGGTCGTCAAAAAGATTCCGTTCGTTGATTTCCTTCAGCTCATCCCGGTCCATGCAGCGAAGAAGAGCGGACGTCCCCTGATCCGAAAGATTCAGTTCCACATATTCCCGGAGATACTGCGTGTAATCCGGATCTTCCTGTCCGAAGGGCGTCTCTTCCCAGTTTTCCGAAAGAAAATCGAACACTTCCAGTGCTGCCGTTTCACAGATCAGTTCCTCAGCCCAGGAAATCCCTTCCCCGCCGTCACTGAGATGATCCATGAGGCAGTGCATCATGAGATATCCAAGCTGATAAGCCACCTGACACCAGTGCTTCCCGCTTTCCGCACAGAGATGAAGGGCATACCCGTCCTCTGTCCTTTCCCAGGATACGTCATCCGAACCGGGGTCGTTGACAATGTGCATGTGGATATTCCCGAAACCGGTCTTCTCCGTGCGCAGGAACGTGTCCAGCACCGCGGCCATTTTCTGGATCTCCCGGATATCTTCATCCCCGGTGCGGTCAAAGATCAAGGCCCGGGTTTTCTTTCCCTCAGACACTTCGCATCGTACCTCCTCCCTGGCGCTGTTCAGACTGACCTGATCCGGAATCGAATCCTCATCTTCCGTTTCTTCCAGGGCATCCCGGATCAGACGATCCAGCAGTTCAGGATCCGCATCCGGATACTTTTCCCGGATCGCGCGAATCAGTTCCTCCGGATCACGGCTTTCAGGCTCCTGATCACCCAACCACATATATTCTTCGTTTGTTTCGCGGAGATGCCGGCAGGACAGATTCGCCATTTCTCCCGGATTCAGCAGAATATTCAGCAGCTTCGCCTCTTCCGTGGAAGCAGCCGGAATCCAGTCCGAACAGGATCCGTCCGGACTGTCTGAAAACGAATGATCCACAGAAGACTGCCAGATCAGAAGACCGCCGCATTTCTCACAGCGAACAAGGCTCCTGCCTCCATCATCCCATTCGTAATTCCTGTGGAGAAATGTTCCATCTTCCAGGCAAACACTGTCACCCAGATCCCTGACCCGGTTCAGCATGAGCGCATCATGGGCTTCCCCTGCATCCTCAATGTCATGGATATGGCAGGGGTAACGGGGCACATTCCCTTCCGTCCTGTTCATGATCCTTCTCCTCCCTTTCCGACAGTCCGTATCAGCCATTCCCATCTTCTGAACACCCGACCGTCCGCTTCCCGTTCTGACCCCGTTCCGCATGGAACACGGACTCTTCCGCTGATTCCCGGAAAGCCTGCATCTCCCGGATGCCTTCATCAGGCGGCTGCGGAACCTCTTCCCTGTCCGTTCCCGTCCCCTTCTTCCCTTGTCGTTCACACAGGTTTCCCGGGGTCCGACCGGGATTCGGGCTTCTCCGAAGTGGAGCAGCGGGCAAAGCGGATTCTTCCGTCCGCTTTTCGCGCCCGGCCTGATCTTCACCGTTCCTCCCGGGCGATGCTCCCCTGCACCCGGATCATACATCAGCCAGAGCAAAAAAAGGTCGCCCGCCGGGCGACATTGATTCTTCCCCGGGGGAAGACTGTCCATCAGGTCAAAGATCCATCCGGTGACTGCTTTCAGATTTCTGATTGAGAATTCCCATCACCGCAGCGTGCTGTTCTCCGGCAGGCAGAAGCTTCACGATTTGCCGGACGGAGGCAGCATGTCCAGCATGTTTAACTGTTCTCCCCTCTGCTCCGGTTCCTGTTCTTCAGAAGGATGAGGGGCGTCATTCAGCCGGACCTCCACGTCCCCGTCCCATTCATCCGTGACGGGGATGGCACCCAGGCGAATCAGTTCCCTGTTTCCCGGATAATCGCAGTCTCTGCAGAATACCGGGCACCATTGCTTCTTCAGGTCTTCGGTGGCACCTGCCCAGGTGCCGCCTTTTCCCTTGTCCGACCGGATGACCACCGTGCCGGAGGACTGGGCGTAGATATAGCGGTTCCGCATCATGGCCACGCCCACATTGAAGCCCGCCGTGGGAATCACCACGGACATGAGAAGCACTCTTCCGTCACGGATCCCCCGGATCAGTTCCGAATCCCGCATTTTGCGCAGCATGGAATCGGCCAGGTATTCAATGACGGGAACACCCGCCTCCATGGCAGCGGATGCGGAGATGCTGTCGATGCCCTTTGCGCCTCCCGAAACAACCCCGTAGCCCCGTGAAGCTGTTTTGGCCACCGTCTGCCGGGTGAATTCCACATCCCCCGGATCCACGGAGCGGGAGCCCACATACCCCACCGTCGCCTGGTTCAGCAGCCCCGGATCCCCCGCGGCATAGAACAGAGGCGGGCAGGTGCTGCCAAGCCGCTTTTTCAGCTGCCTGGGATACTCACTGTCGGCACGGGTCACAATCCGGATGCCCATGTCTTCATATCTGCTGATCTCAAACCGGAGACTTCCGCTTCTCTCCAGAAGCCTCATGTACCGGTCAGCCTCTTCATCCGTGGCATTGATCTGCTCGATATAATCCTGCCTTTCAAAATCCAGCAGGTATTCCGGCTTCAGCTTCAGGGAAAGAAGCTTCTCAGCGAGAATGCTCCACTCCTTTGCTTCCAGGGGAAGAATGCCGTCCGTCACACACAGATGACTGCAAAAGAGGGTGATCGCTTCCGCATTCCTGTTCATATCAATTCTCCTCA
This sequence comes from uncultured Eubacteriales bacterium, assembly GCA_902774025.1. Lineage (GTDB taxonomy): Bacteria > Bacillota > Clostridia > Christensenellales > Aristaeellaceae > UBA2943. The sequence continues at coordinate 8,903 of CACYGY010000039.1, read as the reverse complement.
TGGCTGCTGTCCGCCAGCGCAAAGGGATACACTTCCTGAACGCCGCACTCCATCATTTTAAACCCGCACACTGTCAGTGTCCACCTGGAATCCACCACATCATCCACGAGGATCGTTTTCTGAGGCATCTGTGTATTCCGGACCCTGAAGGAACTCCTGGCGTTCTCACACTGGAAGGAGCTGTTTTCCATTTCCTTCTGCTGCGGCGCGTCGGATTTCTCCAGAAGATCGGCAAACTGCAGATGCGTTTTCTCGGCAAGACGCTGTGCAAAATCCCTGACCAGATCACTTCTAAGCGAGGGGACAAAGGTGATGTGCGTGATGCCGTTTTCCCATATCAGCTTTTCAAGAACGAGCGCTGACTTCGTGACCAGCTGATCGTCAAACCGCCTGGGCACACCGGGGGGAGGATACTTGCCCTTTCTGACCATTTCCCCATAACCGGGGTCTCCGTATCTCGAAAGACAGATTCCGGTCATCAGGAGCGGCCTGATGGTCTTTCCGTCCGGCCACCTCTTTCTGGGCTCAATGCTCATCTTCTGCGAAGCGAGATAAGCTGCGGCGGTCTTTCTGGAAGCGTCGGACACCCTGAGATCCGGATAGATATCCCTGCCGGTGCAGTTGAAGCATTTCCCGCAGTCCCCCGCTGTATGATCATCCAGCGCGTTGACGGCAAAGCGGCTCAGGCATTCCCGTGTATGGATCAGCTGATGCATCTGTTCCAGTTCATGCCGGCGGATGGACATGATAGCCTGATAATGTTCTTCATTGTACGTAAACCGCGCGGGCGTTGCGTAATATCGATACCGGTGCCCGTCATATTCCTTCCGGATGAATCCTTCGTTCTCCAGAAAATTCAGCGTGTTTTCGATCCGCTTTTTTCTGGCGTTGATGCTTTTTTCCAGTTCGGGCCTGGTCAGTCCGCTGCCCTGATCGATGGCCGTCATCACCTCCGTGGATTCCTTCCGGGACGGGAAGGCCGTCTCGATGAAGTAATGGTTGATCTCATCGTCTTCCTTTCCGTTCATCAGGAAGATATAGGCGTCCTTCAGATTTCTGCCGGCACGGCCGATCTGCTGATACCAGGCGACGATATTGGCCGGAGACTGGTAATGAATGACAAAGGAGATATCCCCCTTGTCATAGCCCATGCCAAGCTTGGTGGTTGCCACAATCACCCTTATCCGGTTCTCGTAAAAGGCGCGGATGGCCTCATCGTTTTCCTCATCCGCGGCACCCGCGTTGTATGAACGCGCGCTGATTCCCCTCCGGTTGAGGAAATCCGAGAGAACATCACAGTCAAGCTTTGTGATGCAGTAGATGATGCCGGTGCCGGGCAGCTTCGGCACATTCTCCAGCAGCCAGGCATACCGGTCTGCCCTGCCTTCAAGCCTCAGGGTCTGGATGTGCAGGGACGGCCGGGTCAGAGGCCCCCTGGATACATGAATGTCCCCTCCCAGCTGTGCCTTAAGGTCGTTCACGACACGGTCATTGGCCGTTGCCGTGGTGGCCAGGACCGACACGTTTGAAAAGATTCCGCTGATGATTCTCCCCAGACGTCCGTATTCCAGCCTGAAATCATGACCCCAGTCAGAAATGCAGTGCGCTTCGTCCACGACAAAAAGCCCGATCCGGATCTCCGGCAGGATGGCCTGGATTTCGTCCGACATCAGGGTTTCCGGTGTGATGAAGAGCATATCCACCCGGTCATTCCTCAGGTCTCGGATGATCTCCGCCCGCTCTTCACTGTTCCTTTTGACTCGGCTGTTCAGAGCGGTGCAGCAGATTCCCATTTTCCGGGCAAAGTCCATCTGGTTGTCCATGAGCACCAGAAGCGGACTGATCACCATGGTCATCCCTCGGCCGTGATTCCTGTTCATCCTGGTGGAGATGAAGTAAACAAGACTCTTGCCCCAGCCCGTTCTCTGCACAATCAGGGTGCGGCGCCTTGTCATGGCCGCTTCGATGGCTTCATACTGACCGTCACGGAAGGAGGCGTCTGCGCCATAGGTCTGTGACAGAATTTCGGATGCCTCCCTGTATATGGCCTGATTCCCGATCGTCATATTTCCTCCCTTCTGTCCTGAGCGGACATTCCGGATCTGTTGAAACTTCATCAAAAATCATCATGAAGACGCCGCTTTCAGTTCCAACCGCGTCACGAATCATCGCTGCGATCTCACGCACAGCTTCGGGAATGCCGTTTATCACGGGCTTCTCTGGATGAGCTGCGGTCTTCAGGTATATCACAAGGGTTCACAGGAGATTGATTCCGTGGCCTGTAAAGGGAACAGGCAATACCACAGGCCTGCAGGAGAGCGTTCGGTGCGTTTGCCGGACCGGATCACGCATGTCAGAAAATGATGATGCTGATGCTGATGACAGCACCCGTACGGTGCGGCATATCCGGTTCCGGGATTTCGCGCAGATGGATGAACCGTGATGGAAACACCGGAACGATTGTATCCGCCATGCGTCCGGGTACAGGTCAGGCGGGCAACGCCGCAGTCACAGGCAGTCCGAATGATGCAGCCGTCAGCCTGAAGGCACGGTGCAGACTACGGGACCGCGCCCGGGATGGTGTAAAGCCCATGCGTTATGCACTGTCCCGGATCATGGATCGGCTTTCCCTGACCCGGGACAATGCAGCTGTGCCGTCTCGCATGCCGGACAGCACCTTTCATCTGCGTATGGACCGATGATCTTCTTCACAGCGTCCGGACCGGTTTACGTTCACCATGATCATCCGCCGAACCCGTACCGCTTCAGGCCTTTCCCGCTGATAGGCAGGGATCTTCTCCACCGTAACAGCCGATTCCGTCTTTCTGCTCTTCAAAAACGCCGACAGGGACGGAACCCGCCCGGGAACCTTTCAGTGATCCGATCTGCTTCCTTATGGATTCCGCTCAGCGTCACGGGTTTTCTGCAATCCTTCCCGCGAATTGACCATCGGCAGCGGGCATCCTTTTCAGAGCCACCTGTGCGCTTTATCCGCACCGGTATCCCCGGCCTTTATCGGATACACGCTGAACAGACAGCAGAATCACCGAAGCACGCAGCCATGCCTGATCAGGCCCGTCATTTCCTGAACGGTTCCGGCCCATCCCCTTCCTTTTCGCTCACCTGTACCTCACCCTGACCGTCCCGGATCTGATCATATACCGTGAGAAGATCATCGACTGCGGTCAGCCGGTCAAGGATCCATCCGGCGAAATCGCAGCCGGTGGCGCCGCAGGTCATGCGAATCTCATCCAGCTTCTCCGATATGCATTTTTTCAGCCCCTTCTCTTTCAGGACGGATTCAAGCCCCTTCAAGTACGCCTTCCTGCCGAGGCTGTGCAGTTCCGGCCTGGAACCGCGCTTTGTCGTACGCCTTCCTGACGGAACGCCGCACAGTTCACTCAGAGCCTCCAGAGCGGTCATTTCCCCGTTCTCTTCCTTCATCTTTTCCTCCTGACCTTTGTCTGTCATTCACCGGTGCCGGCCCGGTCCCCGTCCCATTTCACGGCTCACGCTTCGCCGATGCTTTTCTCATCACGGATTCATTCGATCCTCCGGAAGCTGTTCCTTCTTTTCCCGAAGAATTGAACCACGCGTTCACAGACCCCGGGCTCCATGTCCGGGTAAAAGACGCTGCACGGAAAGCAGAAGGCGGCCATCTTCCGGAATCCCCATGGGACGATCCGACCGCCTGTGCGCTCCGGTGCGGCTTTCGTGCATTCCCTCCGACATCCGGTCCGGCGGAGCATTTCCGGTCCCTTTCGTGAAGATGAGCGTACCTTCCCGAAATGGTTTCATCCTCTTCTGCAGGGACTGCGGCATTTCGGAAAATGGCCATGGAATCTCCAATGGATCGTGACAGAATCACAATATACCCTCCCCACCCGGAGAGCGGTTCCGCGCAGATGCCGTATCCAGGCATTTTTCCGCACCTCCTGTTTCTCAGATAAGAACCCCGATGGATTCCTGACAGAACCTGCCGGTGCGCAAAACACATCCTGACAGGAGGGGGGGACGATGGAATGCGTCCCGGGACTTTACGGGTGGGTATTGGCGGCATCGGCGGCGGAAAGACGAAACCGGCCAATGCCCTGGAGGTCCATTTCGGGGATCGGCTTTCCGTGATCCGCCGTGACAGTGATTCCAGGAAGAAGCGGAGCCTTCCCCTTCAGGGATCGGGCACATTGAGCGCATCTGTCCGGAAGAGGATGTCCGCCCAGGGACAGGCGCGTGACCGAAGGCCTGGCAGAATCCCTGAGCGTGACGATATCCGGCCGGATGTGCTGTCTCGTGCCGGGAACGGAACCGCCGCCTGCGGGCCCGCATGAGCGGGGGTTGGGAGAACGGAGGTTCGCCGCCCCTCCTGCCCGATCCGGGATTTGAATCTTTCTGCCAGGGATGCGGCTTATGCCTTTCCGGCAGAGAACGTGTGTGATATGCCTGGTGAAAATCAGAGCCTGCTGACATGGATCCCGAATGAGGATCGGGAGAAGGAATTGAGCGTCGCACATCGAATGGAATCGTACAGATCGACGAAAGACAGGAATTGATCAGACTGGCAGTCATGACCGAAGCGTATCGTGACAGACTGTTTTCTTTCATTTTCGGGTCCGGGGATCATAAGGACCAGGCGCTGAGCTTGTATAACGCGGTCAGCGGAACCTCCTGTACGGATCCGAATCTGATCACGGTTACTGCTTTGGCGCAGGTACTTTACATGGGCATGCAGGATGATGTGGCGCTGCTGATCATGGATGAGCCTGATCTCTTCGAGCATCCATCGTCCTTTCATCCGAACATGCCGCTGCATCTGATGCAGTATGCCAGTAACATCTGTGAGCCACTGGTGTGGAAAAAAACAAGTACGGTTCCAAACTGATTCCGCTGCCCGTTCCCAGGCTGGTGACATTCTGCAATGGGATGACGGACAAGCTGGAAGAGATGATACTCAATCTGTCCGATGCGTTCCCTGCGGAAAAGCGGAATGAATCAGATATCAGGTACGGGTGCGGATGATCAACATCAATCCAGGATACAGAAAAGCAATGGTGAACAGATACAACCCCCTTGAGGAATACACCTGGACTGTGGCAGAGACCCATAAAAACCGGGGCAGTATGGAAATTGGGACGGCGATTGACAAAGCACCGGATGAGATGCCTGATGATTTTATGATCGGCCCGTTTCTGCAGGCCAACCGGGTGGTGGTGAAAAAGATGCCGTTAACGGAATACAATGAAACCGAAACGATGGCGCTGTTTATGGAAGAGGGCCGGGAAGCAAATCTGCCTGAAAACATCAGAAGCATGATGAAGGGGCTGAAACTGACCGCCAGGCAGGTGATGGATGTAAGCCTGCAGCTCGAAAGAGTTTGCAGAGTACCAGGCGACCCGGGGCAAGCTGAAGGTGTTCCGCAGTGAAGCGACCCGTGCAGGCTTTTCCAGGCCGCAGAAGGATAAGAATGATAACGCCATCGTGGAAATGGCGGAGCGCCTGCCTGAAGAAACCATCCAGGAAGACAGCAACCTGCTGATGTACTATGGGATCAGACTCAGCAGAGCGCAGGCTGCGCCGACACAGACAGGATTGGATTTGGATTGAAACTGAGGCAATTGGAGGACAATGGTATGGCTCCCAGAGAAGGACAACTATCCCGGATCGTCATCAAAGGATATAAATCGATCCGTGAATGCAACATTGAATTGAAACCCATCAATGTGCTGATCGGCAGCAACGGCGCAGGAAAGTCGAACTTTGTGTCAGCCTTCTGGTTCCTGCAGAACATTCTGCGTCAGAATCTTGCTGTTGCATCTCAGCAAAGTGGTGTTTCTTCTCTGTTCTATAACGGTTTGAAGGTTACTGAAGAAATATCAATGGAGTTCTGCTTTGGTAAAAAACGCCTATGGATTTGTATTGATTCCTACGGATGACGGCAGGATCATCTTTCGGAAAGAATACTTCAAATGCTATGGATACCATTATGATAATGAATCCAATATTGGCAGAGGGCACAGCGAATCCCTATGGCGCAGGGAAGTTCCAAATCAGTCGGATGAATACATCAAGCCTATTCTTGAAAAGGAAAGCTGGCGCGTCTATCACTTCCATGATACCGGGCGCACTGCCAGGGTGAAGCAGGAGCACAACGTTGTGAATAACGCCGTTTTCCAGCAGGATGCAGGCAACCTTGCCGCATTTTTGCTGAGGCTGCGTGAGAATTATCCCAATCAATACAGGGAAATCGTTTCAACAGTGCGTACGATCGCACCATTCTTCGATGACTTTGTGCTGACTCCGAACGAAAACAACAGGGAATTCATTATACTGAAATGGCAGAAAAAGGGCTGCGACGATATCTTCACCGCATCTCAGCTTTCCGATGGTACTCTGCGTTTTATCTGTATGTCTGCGCTGTTGCTTCAGCCCGAAGAATTGATGCCGTCCACCATCATTGTAGATGAGCCTGAATTGGGCTTACATCCTTTTGCTATCACAGTGCTTGCAGAACTGGTCAAAAGCGTTGCTCAGAAAAAGCAGCTTATCCTCTCAACACAGTCTGTGGAATTGCTGAACTGGTTCGATCCTGAAGATGTTATTGTGGTGGACAACAGCAATCAGGGAAGCACCTTCCGCAGATTGACAGCAGAAGAGCTTGGAGCATGGCTGGAGGAAGATTATTCACTGGGCGATCTGTGGAATATGAATCTGTTTGGAGGTCGATTGACAGTATGAAACGTGTATAGATACTGTGTGAAGGACCAACCGAAGAGCAGTTTGTCAATCACATTCTCATTCCATTTTTTCAACCCCAGGAAATCTATGCTGTGCCGATTGTATTGATGACAAAAAGATAACCCAGGCGGTGGAATAGAACGCGGCGGCGTCAGCACATACGTAAAAATAGCAGAACAACTCCGTATTCTGTGCAGAGATGGTGAGGCTTACATCACAACCATGCTGGATTATTTCATGCTGCCAACAAATACACCCTGTATGGACCTTCATCGGGCTGATACCTGTCAGCATGTGTCAGAAATTGAAGCTGCTATCAACAACGACATCGGCAGCGCCAACTGCCATGCCAATCTGATGGTTCATGAGTTCGAAGCTTTGCTGTTTTCTGAACCAACCGCCTTTGAAGGAATCATGGACGCCGAAGCTGTTCAGAAAATCGCAGAGATTCGCGCTTCTTTTGATACTCCGGAAGATATCAGTTCAGCGCCGGAAACAGCGCCGTCCAGGCGTATCCTTCAAATCAAGCCTGACTATCGGAAAGTTAAACAGGGCATTGATATCGCTGAAAAGATCGACATTGACAAAATGCTACAGTGCTGTCCGCACTTCGCGGAATGGATTGGGAAGATCAGGGAATAATATCCTGAATCACTGTCCCGGGAAAAGCAGACAGCGTTGGACGGCTTGCACGCAAAACATCATGGCTGTGGTCAGCTGCAGCAGCAGGAATGTCTGTAAACCCAAGCGGGGCAGCCGATCGATGTATATCATTGGCAAGGAGACGGTTATCGGTAACAATGACTCCGGTGCATCTTTCATTGCAGCCGCAGGAACCGGTAAATGCCCTCGCCGGAGGGAGCAGTACTGATCAATACGATTGACTGCACATCATAAGATAAATAGAGAGCATGTACGGAGAAAGACTTCTGCCGGGTGATATCTGCTGTCTGGCATCGCCAGGTACGTACCCACTGCATTTGAATCTCCATTCTTATCGGTGTGTTCCTGATCGCCGATTTTTTTCTCTTCACATCTCCATCCGCTCTTCCGGAAGCTGTTCCTTCCTTCCCGGGGATTCAAACCATGCGTTCACAGGCCCCGGGCTCTCTGAGTCATCCGGATGATGGGCGCTGCATGAAAAGTAGAAGGAGACCATTTCCGGAATCCCCGGAAACGATCAAACCGCCTGTGTACTCCGATGCGGTTTTCGTGCATTCCCTGCGTCATCCGGTTTGCCGAAGTATTTCTGGTCCCTTTCGTGAAGATGAGCATACGTTCCCAAATTGATTTCATCATCCTCTGCAGGGGCTGCGTTTTTTCGGAAAAAGGCCATGGAATCTCCCTTGGATTGTGACAGAATCACAATATACCGCCCGCATCCGGAGAGCGGTTCCACGCAGATGTCGTATCCGGGATTTTCCCCGCACTGCCTGTCAGAAACCTGATACGGGCATATGGATTCATGACAGACCCAGCCGGTGCAAAAACGCAGCCTGACAGGAGACAGACGGGGAATGATGGGATCCATCCCGGGACTTTACCGGCGCTTATTGCCGGCGTCGTCGGAAAGACGGAACCGGGCAGTGCCATGAAGAGCCATTACGGGGATGATCCGCTGTGACGGCGATTACCGGGAGGGACACAGCCTTCCCCTTCAGGAATCGGGCATGTTGAATGCATCTGCCCGGGAGAGGATGCCTGCCGGGGACAGGTGAGTGACCGAAGGCAGGGCAGAATCGCTGAGCGTGACGATATCCGGCCAGACGTGCTGCCTCGTGCCGGGAACGGAACCGCCGCCTGCGGGCCCGCATGAGCGGGGGGGTGAGAGGATGAGGGGGGGCCGCCTCCCCTGCCCGATCCGGGTTTTGAATCTTTCGTCCGGGGATGCGGTCCATACCTTTCCGGCAGAGGACGTGTACGGCTGGTGCTAATCAGAGCCTGCTGACATGGATCCTGAATGCAGACCTGGAGAAGGAATTGAGCGATGCATATCGAATGTAGTCATACAGGTCAGCGAACGACAGGAGATGATCAGATTGGCAGTTGCGACCGAAGAGTATCGTGACAGATTGTTTTGTTTTATTTTCGGATCAGAGGAACATAAGGACTGGACGCTGAGCCTGTATAACGCAGTCAGCGGAACCTCTTACACGGATCCGAATCTGATC
>CACYGY010000038.1 GCA_902774025.1 uncultured Eubacteriales bacterium | reverse complement strand
GCCACCATGACTGTATCATAACTGCTCTGCGGCGTAAACTCCACCAGAATCCGGCCGTTTTCATCCTCAAGGGTGAAGGTCGTACCCGCCTCCACCGCAGGGCCTGAGTACAGCTGCACAGGAATCCATCCGCTGATGCTAGTGCTCCTGGCACCGCCCCCCGTGGAAGCCATCACCAGAACGCCTCCGCTGATGGTGGTGACGCCGTTGGTGTCCACCGTGCCGTCCCCGGCGCTGTTCATGGCATAAACCCGGACCGTGCCGCCGCTGATGGAAATACTGCCATTGCTGTCCATTCCGTCCCTGCCGCTCTCAATGGTGATGTCGCCTCCGGCAATGCTGAGCCAGTTCCCCTGGTCCGTCTCCCGTCCGGCCATTCCGGATCCTGTGGTGCTCCCCGCCGCATTGATGCCGTCATCGCTGCTCCGCACGGAAAGGGTGCCGCCGGAAATGGTGATATTCAGTCCCTCCAGTCCCTCAAAGGAAACCGGAATATCCATCCCGCCCCCGGAAATGGTCAGGTTATTGTCCGCGTGGACACCGTCGTCCCCGCTCCGGATAGAAAGAAGGCCGCCGGAAATGTTCACATTGACGCCATGGAGCCCGTCATCCTCCGTGTCTGTCGTGATGCTTCCCCCCAGCACCGTCAGATCCGTCGCCGCCTTGATGCCCTTCAGACTGTCTGCGTTTCCGGTCTGTGTGTCCCAGTCACCCCAGCCGCCCCGGAAATCCCGGGCCGAGAGCTGGAGTTCCCCGGCACCCTCTCCGGTCTGCACCGAGATGGTTCCCCCGGCAATCACCACATAACCTTTTCCTGCCTTGTCCGTTTCCGTGGAGGTAATGCCGTCTCCGCTCAAGGCGCGGACGGTCAGGACGCCGTCCAGGATCAGGACGGAATTGTTGCCCCGGATTCCGTCGGTTCCGCTGACAACCTCATATGTGCCCCCGGCAATGATCAGATCCGCCGTGGTCTGAATTCCCCGGCCGCTTTCATTTTCGATCCTGAGGCTTCCGCTTCCGTTGATGGAAAAATCATCCAGGGCCAGGAGAGCGGCTTTCAGCTCCCGGCTCCCGTCCACTCCCTTTCCCCCGGAGGTCAGGACATTGGTGGTCTCCTCCGCCAGCGTCACAATCAGCTTGTCCGCGGACCGCTCATACAGGGCAGGTCCGGAGGGACTGTTCACGGTGACATTGCTGAGAATCAGATGGACCTTGTCCGTGTCGGGAACATCCACCCGGATCTGTCCGGTGAAGGCTCCCGTGAGGACGTAGTCCCCTTTCCGGGAAATGACCAGCACCCCGTTTTCCAGAGCCGCGCCTTCCCCGTCAACGGATGCGCCGCTTCCCTGCAGCGTGATATGCACGGCCTTTGCGTCATCCCAGGACGCGTCCGTGTCCCTCTCTTTGTAAAGGCCGGAAAGATCCACTGTCTCCCCAAGGGCCGGCACGGTCATGCCACAGGTCAGAAAACACAGGATCAGAATCCAGATTCCGAGCTTTTTCATCGTTCATTCCTCCTTTTGGATCCATCTGAGAACTCCCTGAAGGACGCAGGACAGGCACAGGACCGCCAGCAGTCCGCCGGAAACAGGGTTGTTCACGAAGTTCATCATGGGATTAAACTGATCCAGGATCAGAAACACCAGGAACATCAGGGACAGAATCAGGGTCAGATGGGTCAGGAAATCCTGTTTCATGTCACATTGCCTCCATAATCAGAATCGCGTCCGAGGAAGCGCGCCCGCCGCCGGAGGGATCGTTGATCACCGCATCATCCCACACCATGACCGAGGAATTCCCTCCGTCCAGATTGTAGGCCGCCCGGCATCCCAGGGACTCGAAGAGACGGGACAGTTCCGGGAGGGTGATACCCCTGGATTCCCCCCGTCCGTCCACCACCATCAGGCAGTAGTGTCCCTTTTCATAGTACCCGATGGCCGTGCGGGGATTGACGGAGATGATCCGCTGCGTGCTGGAGAAGCTGTCCAGAGCCTCACCCTCCCCGCTGAGAAGAGAAGGGCCGAAGGTCCAGGCCTGCCATGCGCCATCCGTTACGGCATCCTCCACCGAGAACGCAGCTCCGTCCATGACCCGCATGCTGCCGTCATAATAGAGGACGCATACGTCGCAGTCCGTGGGATTGGCCCGGTAGATCACTCCGTTGCGGATCACCACGCCTTCATCGGTATTGCCGTAATAATCGCCGTTCACCGCCAGCAGGGCATCATGAAGGGAAGCCATGGAAGAAATGGTGTCCCGGAACCCACGCCCGTACTGATCATTCGCCAGGGCAGTCCGCAGGCAGGTCACATCCCTGAGGTAAATATCCGCAAGATAATAGGTCGTCTCCCCGTCCTCCGTGACATGTCTTGTCACCGTCACGGACAGGTCAGGACTGGTATAGCTGTTCTCTCCGCGGATCACCGTGTCCGTGTACATCTCCGAAAACTTTTCGCTGACAGGCTCATCCGCCTCGGTCTCCGCCGTTTCCTCCCCGTCCTTCAGGGAACTTCCGCCCTTGCTGTTCATTCCGCCCCTTCCGCTGCCTCTGCCCGCGTTTCCGCCGCCGGTTTTTTTCCCGGACGAGGCGCCGGAGGCGGGGGTGAAGGTTTCTGCCAGGTGCGTGACCGTTCCGGAACTCTCCCCGGAGACCGTTTCCATTCCCTGCTCCTCCGCCGCTGCATGATTCTCAATGACAATTTCCAGGCTCTGCTGTGCTCTTGGCAGCACGTGGTGAAAGAGGGCGAAGATCACAAGGGCCATTCCCGTCAGAAACAGATCCAGCAGTATATTTCTCACTCCCCTGTGTTTCGTTTTCCGTCACCTCCCATTCCCGGGGGTTTTTCCCCCGCGGAGTCATGATAACAGCCCAAGCTAAATCCTGATTAAAGCAAATATGAATAATCCGTGAATGTTTCCGCCCGCAAAAAAACCGCCTGCACCGCAGACGGTCCGTTCCTCAGTTCATGACAGCCTCTATGTCCTCCACTGTCCGGGGAATGCCCGCGGACAGATTCTCGCATCCCTCTTCCGTCACCAGGCAGTTGTCTTCCAGTCGGAAGCCGATTCCCCATTCCTCATGGTAGATCCCGATATCCACACAGAAAACCATTCCCGGAGCGATCCGCTCCGGCGTTTCCACCAGGTCGTGCACATCGTATCCGATATGGTGAGCCCCGCCGTGCCACATGTAGGTGCCCACGTCCTCCTCGTGCTTCATGACGCCGGCCTCCACCAGCATCCGCGCGTTATAGGCCCGGGCCAGACGGTCCACGTCCTTCATGGGCATGCCCGGACGGATGATCCCGAACATATGGTCCGAGGTTTTCAGGGCACACTCAAACAGAAGTTTCTGACGGGGGCTGAAGCGCCCGCTGCAGGGCCATCCCCGGCTCACGTCCGTGGTATGGTAATCCCACTGGGCTCCCACGTCATTGAGGACCATGTCCCCGTCCTCCGCGCGGCCGCTGCAGGCGTAATAATGAATGCAGAAGTTGTTCCGCCCCGCAGATATAATGGAAGGAAATCCGGGACCCGCCGGCCCGTACTGCCCCAGGACCCGGTTGAATTCCGCTCTGTACTGGTATTCCCAGGTGCCCGGGGCGGACATGCGCATCATGGCCAGGATTCCCTCCCGGGTTATTTCCTCCGCCCGGCGGATGGCATCAATCTCGCAGGGCATCTTGATCAGGCGGAGACGCCGCAGAATCCGGTCGGCGTTCCCGGTCTTCAGATAGGGATAGGCCCGGCGGCAGACATCCAGAAAACGGTGGGCACACCGGTCCGGGTCCCTCAGGTCCGTCTTGAAAAGATCCAGGTACACCTCCCGGACCTCATTCCTGCCCAGGCAGCCGTGCACGTCCTTCTGAAAGTCCCCGGAAGAGCGTGTGTCCTCCACACCGCTGATCTCCCAGGCCTCCCCGGGGGTAACACGCTTTCCCGTCCAGCGCTCGGCCATGGGATCCGGAGGCAGGAGATACAGCCGCTCCTCCACACCCTTCTCCCCTTTCCTGGCGAAAAGAACTGCCTCCGGGCAGTCCAGACCTGTCAGGTACAGAAAATTCCGGTCCACGCTGAAGGGATAAAATTCATCACTGCTCCTGCGCACCTGCTCCCCGGAGAACACAAGGAGCAGGGAATCCGGATCCATCGCCTCGTACATCCGCCTTCGGTTTTCCCGGTAAAAGGCCGCGTCCATTTCATTCACATTCCTTTCTCCGTCTTTTTATGGAATCATACCCTTTTCCCTTTTGTCTGACCAGACCGGGGCAGGGGATATTTTTATGCATTTATGCTGCATAAACCGGACCGGGACTCCGCCGGGATATCCTTTCTTTATCTGTTTCTTTTGCTTCCGGTCCCCTTGACAGTGATGAATATCGGGTGTATAGTCCACCCCGTAACCTCATATAAAGGAGTGTACCGATTATGAAGAAAGTATTTGCTTTTGCTCTGGCTCTGACCCTGCTGGTCCTCTGCATGGCAGGCGGTGTGGCTGAGGAGAAGAAGGTTCTGACCGTGGCCATGTCCCCCGACTTCGCCCCCATGGAGTTCGTGGACACCTCCAAGAGCGGACAGGATCAGTATGTCGGTTTTGACGTGACGCTGGCCAAGTTCATCGCCGACGAGCTGGGCATGGAACTGGAAATCAAGGCCATGAGCTTTGACGCCTGCCAGACCGCCGTACAGACCGGTGCCGTGGACATGTCCATCTCCGGTTTTGCCAAAACCGATGAGCGCGCCGAGAATTTCTGCCTGTCCGACTTCTACTACACCAGAGACAATGACACCCAGCAGGTGATCATCGTGAAGGCTGAAAAGGCCGGCACCTTCAGCACCGCTGAGGATTTCGCGGGCATGACCATCGCTGCCCAGGATGCCTCCCTGCAGTTCAACCTGTGCTCCACCCAGCTGCCTGCAAGCTGCACCATCAAGCCCTTCAAGGATCTGGGAGACTCCGTGGTAGCTCTCATGAGCGACCGCGTGGATGCCGTGGCCGTGGCTTACAGCAACGGCCAGTCCATCATCGCCAACAATCCCTCCGTGGGTTTCTCCGGCTTCGAGTTCGTCGTGGACGACGACCAGAAGAACAACGTCATCCTCATGAACAAGACTTCCACCGAGCTGTGCGAAAAGGTGAATGCCGCCCTGGCCAAGGCCAAGGAAAACGGCCTGTACAGCGGATGGTATGAAGAGGCTGAGGCTCTGGCCGGTATCGAAACTGCTAAAGAAGTCACCATCGAAGACTGATCAGCCCGTGTAACGGACCGGCTGCGCAGAACGCAGCCGGTTTTTTCTGACAGGAGGGATCCCCTTGTCCTTTACCACTGTTTTTGAAAACATTGCCAAAATCATGGCGCAGTACTGGGACGTGTTCCTGATCCGCGGCGTCAGCATGACTCTGCTTCTGTCCGTGATCACCGTCTTTTTCGGCAGTATCCTCGGATCGCTCTTTGCCCTGGGCCGCCGCAGCCGTTTCGCGCCCCTGCGCTTCCTGATCGTGGCCATTGTGGAGGTCATCCGCGGCACCCCCATTCTTCTGCAGCTGTATGTGGGCTATTTCATCGTGCCTCAGATCCTGTCCTTCGCCAAGGTCAGTGACTTCACCAGCATCTCCATTGCCTTGGTCATCAATTCCGCCGCCTATGTCTCCGAAGTCATCCGCTCCGGCATTCAGGCCGTGGACAAGGGCCAGACGGAGGCCGCCCGCTCCCTGGGCCTCAATGGCAGACAGACCATGCTGAAAATCGTTCTGCCCCAGGCCATCCGGAACATTCTGCCCGCCCTGGGCAATGAGTTCATCATGGTCATCAAGGAGACCTCCCTGGCCTCCACGTTCTTCATCGGCGATCTGATGACCTCCTACCTCACCGTCAAGGGCCGGACCTACCTTTCCCTGGAATGTCTGATCATCGTGGGCACCATCTATTTCATCCTCACCTTCGTCCTCAGCAAGCTGGTGGGACTCTATGAGAGGAGGCTGAAGAGCCGTGATTAAAGTGGTAGATCTGCATAAGAGTTTCGGCAAGCTTCAGGTGCTCAAGGGTGTCAACGAACACATAGCCCCCGGGGAGTGTGTCAGCATCATCGGTCCTTCCGGCGGCGGCAAGAGCACTTTCCTTCGCTGTCTGAACCTCCTGGAAACCCCGGACGCGGGCCAGATTTTTCTGGAAGGCGTGGAGATCACCGGGAAAAACATTGACATCAATCTGCACCGTCAGAAAATGGGGATGGTCTTTCAGCTCTTCAACGTGTTTCCCCACCTGAGCGTGAAGGAAAACATCACCCTGGCGCCTGTGCTCCTGAAGAAAAAGACCCCCGCCGAGGCAGAGGATATGGCCATGTCCCTCCTGAACCGGGTCGGTCTGGTGGACAAGGCGGATGAGCATCCCGGCAGACTCTCCGGCGGACAGAAGCAGCGTCTCGCCAT
Source organism: uncultured Eubacteriales bacterium (assembly GCA_902774025.1). Taxonomy (GTDB): domain Bacteria; phylum Bacillota; class Clostridia; order Christensenellales; family Aristaeellaceae; genus UBA2943. The sequence continues at coordinate 50,169 of CACYGY010000038.1, read as the reverse complement.
CGTCCGCGCCCTGGCCATGGAACCGGATGTCATGCTCTTTGACGAACCCACCTCCGCCCTGGACCCTGAGATGGTGGGCGAGGTGCTGGACGTGATCAAATCTCTGGTGAAGGACGGCCTCACCTCCGTCATTGTGACCCACGAAATGGGATTCGCCAAGGAGATATCCGACCGGGTTCTGTTCATGGACAGCGGTGTGATCGCCGAGGAAGGCCCCCCGAATGAGGTCTTCAATCATCCCCGGAATCCCCGCACCCATGAATTCCTCAGCAAGGTTCTGTACTGAACCGGAACGGCTCCTCCCCAGGAAGGAGCCGTTTTTTTCATGCCTCCATCCACACCCGGAGATCCGCCCCGAGGCTGTCCCCGATGCGTTCCGCCTCCCCTTCCAGAATCGGCAGACGCCGGTAGAGGAAGGTGGATTCCAGCGCCGCGTAGGCGCCCCTGCGGTAATCGTCCCTCGTGGGCACATAGCCCAGGAGCTGATCCGCGCAGCCCAGAACCAGGGCATCTTCCTGCCCGGAGGCCTTCCGGACACGCAGGGCAATCTCCGTAAATCCTTCGCAGGGCAGCGCCAGAATGGGGATGCCGCCCAGACACAGGACACGGACCTCATAGGTTTCCTGATCCTTCAGCGCCTCCAGCCTGCTCAGCATTTCCGCTTCCCAGAGCCGGGCAACCCGGGCTCTTCCGCTCCCCTCCCCGGCGTCCCGGACCGCGTGGTCTGCGGCTTTCCGGATCAGATCGCTGTCCACATGTTCCAGATTCAGCTGAAAGGAGAGGCATCCGGTCCTCATGGTCAGGGGACAGCTCCGGAATCCGGGAAGGTGGGCAAGGAACGTATCCGTCTGGGACCGGGCATAGGCCTCAAGGGCATCCGTCCCCCGGTCCCGGGGATCGATGTCGCCGCACAGACCGTTGAGATAGATGCTCTTCAGACCCTTCTCCTCCAGATTCCGGTTCACCCCTCCGGCAAAATCCGCGGATATGAGGGGAATCCTGTCCCTGCACACCCCATGGCAGGCACTGCTGAGGATGGCCAGGTCCTCCCCTTCCCTGCGGATCAGAAAACCATATACCTGCCTGTCCACCGGCCCGTCCTCCCGGGCACGGTTAAAGGCAATGCTGCCGGGATTGTCCGCGCGTCCAAAGAGGATCTCCCGCACCTCCCGCAGGTCCTCCAGCGCCTCCCGTGCCGCCTCACAGATCATGCCGCCCAGGGTGCATACATAGGACTCATTCACATATCCCGTGCCTTCGTGGTAGATCACCGCAGGCCCCGTGTGGGTATGGACGCTCACCATCATCACGGCGTCCCCGGGAATCCCCTGTTCCTCTGCCCAGGCGCGCACCTCACCGCACACGTCATCTCTCAGCCCCAGTACGTCACAGCAGATCACAAGAGCCCGTCTGCCACCGCACTCCAGGGCAAGACACCGAGCGTACAGATCGTCCAGAACACCCCTCGCCCGCCTTTCCAGATAATACCCGTAACCGGCCAGTTCCACCCCAAGGGGCGGCGTGATCCTGGCCTTTCCAAATCCTGCCTTCATTCCTCTCACCCCAGGCCGGGAATGGAATCCCGGTATTTCTCCACCAGTACCTGGTTCACCGCGTCCCCGCCGTCCACATTGCTGCTCATGTAGAAGTCTCCGCCCCAGCCCTTTTCCAGGAGAATCTCCCGGCACCGGCAGGTCACAGCCTGGAGAATCGCCGCGCCCACCGCCGTGGATGTGGCGCCGCAGAAGCGGCCGTCCGGAAACTCCATGGATGCGTCCCCGAGGATTCCCCCGTTGTCCAGTACAAGGTCCGCCGTTTCAAAAAGCCTCAGACCCGCGCTGTTCCGGGCTGTCACCGCCCGGGTATGCCGGAGGTTGGTCAGGGCGATGACAAAGGCGCCCCGTTTCCGGGCTTCACGGGCCAGCAGGACGGGGCACGCGTTGCGGCCGGAATTGGAGATGACAAAGAGCACATCCCCCTTGCCCACGGGGTATCTGGACAGAAGCTCCTCCGTCAGATCCTCCCTCCGCTCCACCTGTGAGGATTCCGCAGCGTTCACATGGAGCATCAGATCCTCCCGGAGAATGGGACAGACCTGAGCCATGCCTCCTGCCCGGTAGAATACCTCCAGTGCCAGCAGATGTCCGTGACCCGTGCCGAAGGTATAGACCATATGCCCCTGATGCACGCATTCCGCCATGGCCGCAGCGGCTTTTTCCATGCCTTCCCTCTGACCGTCCCGGACCGTTTCCAGAATCCGGATCAGATTGTCAAAATAGGCTTCCGTCATGCTCATGTCTTCATCCACTCCTTATAGCTCCTGATGGTTTCCTCCGCAACCCTGTCTGTCAGCGCATGCTCCTCCGCCATGCGCATCCATACGGCCCCGATCTCCGGCGGGGCCTCCGGCACATCCACGCAAAGGTCCGGGAATCCTTCCCGGAGCCTGTCCGCCATGGCGGTTCGGATCCAGGGATTGTGGGCAAAAATGCCTCCGTGCAGGCCCACCCGCCGGATGCCGGGCACCTCCCGGAGAAAGACTCCGGCTGCCTCCGCCATCTCCCCGATCTCCCCTTCCACCACCTGAACCGCTGCGGGATCCCCCGCCCTGGCCGCCTCCGTCACTGCCTCAGCGAACAGAGCCAGACGGGCCGGAGTGCACTCCGGGGCGTAGAGGGCATCCAGCATTTTCCGGGGATTCTCCGCGGAAAATGCGGAGAGGGCAGAAGCGCGCAGGGACGTCTGCGGACCCAGGTGTTCCTCCGCGCGGAAGACAGCCCGCAGGCCGCCCACGGCCAGGGAATAGCCGCTGAGGGGATCGCCCAGGCGGTATCCCCATCCGCCCCGGACCCAGGTCCTGCCCGCGTCGTCCATGGCTTCCATCATGGAGCCCGTGCCGCAGATCATGATCATGCCGCTGCCGCCCCGGGTCAGCCCCCACAGGGCGATGGCGGTGTCACTGACCATCCGCACCTCCTCCCGTTTCAGCGGGTCCGTGATCAGCTCTTCCAGGACCGGTTTCTCCGCCGGCGCATCCAGTGCCGCCAGCCCCAGACAGACTTTCCCGGCGGAAACCCCCGCGTCCCTGAGGAGCGCCTCCGTGAGTTCATGGATTTCATCGCGCACCGCGTCCATGCCCCGGGTATGGAAATTCATGCCCCCGCCCTCCCGGCGGGCCAGCACACGACCTGCTCCGTCGCAGAGAACACCGGTGGAATGGGTTCCGCCGCCGTCAATACCGATATACATCTGATTCCTTTCCGTGCCCTTCCCGGGCAGCCGTCCGTTTTCCAGGAGAGTATATCATATTCCGCTCCGGATGGGACCCCTGCCCTCTCATTGCCGGGGGCACGCGTCCATGCTATACTCTCTCAAATCCATACGAATTCTCTTTCAGAAAGAAGGCAAAGCATGATCGACGTCAGCCGGGATAACCTCCTGCGGGTCCGCCGCCAGCTGCATATGTATCCGGAGCTGGGATGGGACCTGGACCGCACCTCCGCCCTGGTCCGCTCCGAACTTGAAAGATACGGCATTCCCTGTATTCCCGACAGATTCGGCCGCAATTCCGTCGTGGTGGACATCCATCCGGAAAAGGAAGGATTCACCATGGGACTCCGGGCGGACATGGATGCCCTGCCCATTCAGGAAAACAACCGGGATAAGCCCTACCGCTCCAGAATCGACGGTTGCATGCACGCCTGCGGTCACGATGCCCATACCTCCATGATGCTGGAAACCGCCCGGATTCTCTGGGGCATGCGGGATCAGCTGCGCTGCCGCGTCCGGATCATTTTCCAGCCCAGCGAGGAGAGCCGTCCCAGCGGCGCCCGGGTTCTGTGCGAAAACGGCGTGCTTCAGGGTGTGGACTGCATGATCATGTGCCACGTCAACTGCGTGGATCCGGTTCACGGCCTGTCCTGCAACAGCCATGTCACCAACTGTTCCTCCATGTCCTTCCGCCTGGAGATTCACGGGCGGAGCGTCCATGTGGCCACGCCTCATGCGGGCATTGACGCCCTGAGTGCCGGGGTGAAGGTATACCAGGGCATTCAGACCATGATCAGCCGTGAGACCGATCCCTTTGACACCCTGGTCATGGCGGTCACCTGCATGCATGCCGGCACCACCGTGAGCACCAACGCGGATTCCTGTGTCATGGAGGGTTCCATCCGCTGTCTGAGGAACGCCACCATGGACTGGGCTCAGGAAAGGCTCCGGCATCTCCTGGAATGCGTCTGTGAGGAATGCGGCACCACCTTTACCCTCACCTTCAACGGTCCGCCCATTCCCGTCGCCCGGAATCATCCCCTTCTGTACAAAGCCTTTGTGGAAAGTGCCGAAAAGGTGACCGGACCCGGCAGCGTCATTGACCTGCCCACGTCCCCCGGGGCGGAGGATTTCGCCTACTATGAGCAGCATGTCCCCGGCCTGCTTTTCGGTCTGGGCATGCGGAACCCGGAGAAGAACACCGTCTATCCGGCCCATACCAAAGACTGGGACATCGACGAGGATGGAATGGAAACCGGTGTGAAAGTCTTCTGCCAGTTCGTTCTGGACCATATGGACGGGATTCCCGGCCTGACCTTTCTCGGGGAGGTGTGACATGCCCGTTTTTCTCTGTCAGCAGGACTATGCCCACGTACCCTATCCTTCCACGTCCACCCACCGGGGTACCATGTCAGACAACGGCTGCGGCATCTGCAGCGCCTGCATGCTGGCCATGAACATGCTTCATGTGCCTCTGTCCCTGGAATCCTGCGGCCGGATGGCCATTGACTGCGGCGCCCGGGATCAGCCGGGAACCGATCTGTACCGCTTTGCTCCGGTCCTGGCGGACTTCCTGGGGCTTCAGGTCCGGCACACCATGGATGCGGAGGAAATGCTGGCCTTTCTCAAGGCTCATACGCCGGAAAACGGCATGGTCATCGCCAACACCCGGGGAGACCGGCCGGAGGACGGGTACAGGGGCGTGTTTTCTGACTGCGGGCATTACATTCTCCTCATGGACGCACGGGAGCGGGAGATTCGGGTCCTGGACCCCATGTACCGGCCTTACTCCCTGCGATATGACCTGCCCTGGCGCCGCGGACGGGTCCGTGTCCGGGGCGTGGAAGCCTTCGCGGACGTGAGCGTGATCCGGGAGGACTGCAGGGACCGTCCCTTCTTCCTTTTTAGTCTGAAAGACTGAATCCGGAAAGGAGTCATTCCATGCTTACACATGCCTTTGGAAACAGACAGGTCAGCGTCATCGGCCTGGGCAGCGGCGAGTTCGGGGGAACCTGTGCCGAGAGCCTGGCCCGTGACATTCTGGATACCTACACGGAACTGGGCGGCTGTTTTCTGGACACGGCACGGGTCTACGGGGATTTCGTCACCCCGAAGAACGGGGAGAGTGAAAAGGTCATCGGCCGCTGGATGACCGCCCGTCACTGCCGGGACCGGATCTTCCTCAGCACCAAGGGCGGTCACCCGCCTCTTCAGGACATGACAAGGAGCCGTCTGAGCCGGGAGGAGATCCGCCGGGACATGGCGGAAAGCCTGGAAGACCTGCAGACGGATCATGTGGACATTTACTGGCTGCACCGGGATGATCCCCGGCGGGATGTGGGGGAAATCGCGGAAACCCTCCACAGCCTTGTGGAGGACGGCAGTACCCGGATGGTGGGCGTCTCCAACTGGCATCCGGACCGGATTCTGGAAGCGCTCCGGTATGCCCGGGATCACGGTCTTGCGGAGATTTCCGCCAACCAGCTGCAGTTCAGCCTGGCCCGGCCTCTGCACATCGCGGATCCCAGTCTGGTGGCCATGGATGCGGACAGCTACCGCATGCATATGGAGACCCGTATGGTCTGCTGCTGTTTTTCCTCCCAGGCCCGCTGCTTCCTCTCGCGCCTGGATCGTCTGGGACCTGACACACCCGAATCCCTCCGCCGGGCGTATGAAAGTCCCGAAAACCTGGCGATTCTGGAGAGAGTGCGGACTGTCCGCCGTGAAACCGGGATGTCCGTCCGCGCCATCGCCCTTTCCTATCTGACAAGCCAGCCCTTCCCCACCTTCGCTCTGGTCGGTGCCCGCTCCCCGGAACAGCTGCTGGACCTGAAGGAGGCAGGGGATGCCCGCCTCACTCAGGCACAGCTGGATTTCATCCGGAAGATCTGATTCGCATCTCCCGCGCCCTGCGGGAAAACAGAGCGGAAGACCCGGGCCCCTTCACGCCGCCGTGCCCTGCATCGGAAACAGGGCATCCGGGAAAAACGATACCCGGATGCCCTGTTTTTTCCATTGATGTCCACGGAAGAAGGAGATGAATCGGCAGATTCCACCCTCCTTCATGGTGCACGCATCTGAACCGTTTTCAGGGTTTCTCATAGGAATGGGGACTGACGCTGGCAGGAATCAGGGACTGGTACTGTCCTCCCCGAAGGCGCCTGCGCAGCTCCTCCCAGGCTTTTTCCATCGTTTCCGGATTCAGCATCAGGCGGTGCGCGGTCTCCGCCATGATCTTCCCGGCATGGATCATGCCCTTCATGGCATAATCCGCCATGCCCTGAGCCACCCACTGCCAGGAATGGCTGGAAGCCCCGTAGCTGTATGTGGCCACATGGGCGGTCACCGTAGGCACCACCCAGCTCACATCCCCCACGTCCGTGGAGCCCATTCCGCAGACCTCGGAGTGTCCGCAGGGCACATACATGTCGCAGATTTCACTGTCCTGCATATTCCGCCGCAGCGACTCGGGATCCAGGCAGCTCTCAGGCAGCTGCAGGCCGGAGGGGTCCTGGGGAAAGGTGGCCTTGAACCTGCCGGCCATTTCCCGCTCCTCCGGGGTATACGCCGGTACACCCAGATCCCGGAAAACCCCGTCCATGACCTCTTCCAGACAGAAGTTGGGCACGGTATTGCTCAGTCCCTCGTCAAAGAGGATTTCGAGCTCCGTTTCCGTCATCATGGCCGCGCCTCTTGCGATGTTCTGCACCCGCTCATACAGTTTCTGGCAGGCGGGATTGGAGGCGGAGCGAATGAAATACCGCACCTCACTCCGGGCCTGCACCACATTGGGACTGGTGCCTCCCGCATCCGTGTAGGCGTAATGCACCCGGTCACTGCTCTCCATATGTTCCCGCAGATAGTTGACACCCACGCTCATGAGCTCCGCCGCGTCCAGAGCGCTGCGGCCCAACTGCGGCGAGCCGGCGGCGTGGCTGGCCACGCCGCGGAAGCGGAAATAGGCCTGAATACAGCTCTGGGTGGAGCCGGTGCACACCTTGTGGAACAGGGAAGGATGCCAGGTAATGGCGGCATCACAGTCCCGGAACCATCCGTCTCTGGCCATATAGGCCTTACCGCTGCCGCTCTCCTCCGCGGGACATCCGTAAATCCGGATCTGTCCGGGGAGGTTTTCCTTTTCCATGATCTCCCGAAGCACGAGACCGGCGGCAATGGCCCCCACACCCAGAAGGTGATGACCGCAGCCCTGGCCCATCTCACCGTCTCCGCAGGGCCTGGGCTCGGTGGCAAAGGCCTCCTGGCTCAGGCCGTGGAGGGCGTCAAACTCTCCCAGGAAGGCCATCACCGGCTTTCCCTGACCCCAGACAGCCATGTACCCCGTCACCGTATCCGCCAGATTTTCCGTCACCTCAAAACCGTGAGCGCGGAGAAAATCCACATGGGCACGGCTGCTTCTGTATTCCCTGAATCCGCATTCCGGCGTGTGCCAGACGCTCCGCGCCAGATCGCACAGTTCACGGTACGTCCGATCGTCCATTCGATTTCAGCTCCTTTTCTCAGCTCCGGAAGGGACCGTCAAAAAGAACCGTCTCCTCCGTGACAGGCTGGGCGAAGGGTCCGGGAAGTGCCTCCGTTCCCCGGTGGCAGCCCAGGAAATCCCGGTTCATGACAATGTCCGTTCCGTCGGGATTCTCGAACCGCTCTTCGCTCTCGAAGGCCTGCCCCAGCACATCGCTGGTGATGATCCGGTTCCGGAAATCCCCCAGGAACTGATACAGGTCCGTCCTGAGATGGCAGCCCTTTTCATCCTCCACCAGTTCCACCTTCACCGCATGCTCCATATCCACAAGCTTCAGCTTTTCGTGGCGGCTCACATGGTCCGTACCGAAATAGGCGTTGCCCTCCACCCATACGGGCAGATGTCCGAAGTGATAGGGAGCAAGACCGCCCATGTTGGGATGTTCACCTTCCTGGAAAGGACGGATCCATTCCTCGTAGGAGGGGAAGATATCAAAGCAGTCGGTTCCCGCCACTTCATAGTCATTGTTTTCAGGCTTCCTCTCCGGATCCGTCACGGGGTGACCCTGGAGGAAAATATTGTTGTAGATCCGGTCATCTCCGTGAAGAATGGTCATGAAGCCCGCCACCTCCGTCCTGTGACGGATATGATAGGGCGTATACCGGGGCTCTCTCTGCCCGTTGATCACGCTGTCCACGCCGGAATTGATCAGACCAAAGCCTCCCAGGATCAGGTTGTGCACACAGGCAATGCCCTCACTGGGGATGGTGACGGACTGGGGAGAGAGAAGCAGGTTGTGGTCCACCAGAGTTGGACCGTGGCCCACTTCGATGAACACATCGGATGAAAACATGGCGCCTGTTGCCTTTTCGGCATAGTCGGGGCGCACATTGTCGTGCAGAATGTTCTGGGAGATTCTGGCACCCTGGGCTTCCCAGTCCAGCCAGACCCCGATGATGCTGTGATGAATGTGGTTGCGGCGGATCCGCACGTCAATGGCCGCGTGGAGCTTGATCCCCGCGGTTTCCGCGCCGCCCAGCTGCTGACTGTTGCACACATGGTGAATATGACAGTCCTCAATCAGGGAGAAGACCGCACCCATCCGGCCCACGATGCCCGTCTGGCCGCAGTCATGAATCTCGCAGCGCCTGACGATGTGGTGACCCACCTTTTCCTTCAGCCACCCATGATACTGGCCACGGCACACCGCGTCCCGCTCCATCTGTGTGGGGCTCTTGACCCGGCGGGTAAAGAAATACATGTCATTTTCAGGATCCAGATACTTGCCCAGGGAGATACCGCAGCACCGGCTGTTGCTGATCTCACAGTCCTCAATGATCCAGTTCCGGGCCCAGTGAGGTCCGATCATGCCGTCCTGATAGGCTGCGGGAGGTGCCCATGTGGTCGCGGCGTTGCGGATATCGAAACCGGAAACGGTGATATAATCCAGACCGTTTTCCTCCGGCATGAAGCAGTTGCGGCGGACGAAAAATTCCACCTGCTCCTCATTGGGATCCAGATCATGGAAGTTGGCGTACAGAACCGTTTCCTCGCCGTCCTGTTCCGTGAACCAGCGGTAGATGCTCTCCTCCCGGTTCCATGCACAGGGATCCGTCTCTCCCTTCATGCATTCCTCCAGGGAAACGCTCTCAAACATCATTTTTCCGTTGAGCACCACGGTCCCGGTATGCCGGTTGATGGGTGCGAAATACCAGTCTCCGCACACGAAGGTGGTATAGGGGTTGTAGGTGCCGAACAGGCTGTTCTGCACCCGTCTGACCCATGTGCTTCCCTCGTGGCGCACCCAGCCCTTCAGCTCCTCCGAGCCGGTAATCACGGCCCCTCTGGGCACCTGGGAAACATAGGTCACCGGAGCGCCTTCCTGTCCGCCGTGCCGCGGACGCACCTGCTCCCTGTAGATGCCGGGAGCCACCCGCACCTCGTCTCCCGCCACGGCCACATCCGCCGCGTCCTGGATATACCGGAAAGGCATGGCCTGGCTGCCATCCCCGTCCCGGGAAGCGCAGGCGTTCACATAGTAAATCATACAAAAAAACCTCCTTTGTTTCTGAGAGGATGATACTTCTTTCACGTCCCGAAAACAACCCGCTGCCCCCCGGAGACTCTGTATTTCCTCCGCATTCACTTCCCGTTGACACGAAGGAACGCCTGCCGTAAGATGGTAACTCCGTTCATGCAGGCCAGTGTATTTCGTCTGACGTTGTGGGGAGGGGAAAACACGGTATGATCCATTTCGCCGGTCTTCAGAAACTGACTCTCCTGGATGTCCCCGGCAGCACCGCCGCCACCCTGTTCACCGCCGCATGCAATCTCCGCTGTCCCTTCTGCCACAATGCCTCCCTGGTACCTCCTGATGCCCCGGCACCGCTTTCCGGGGAGGCGGTGCTGGATTATCTCAGACGCCGGCAGGGACTCCTGGATGCCGTATGCATCACCGGAGGTGAACCGCTTCTTCAGCCGCTTGCCCCCTTTCTGGAAAAAGTGCATGCCCTGGGATACCGGATTAAGCTGGATACCAACGGTACCCTTCCCGGAACCCTCATGGAACTGGTGCGCGCCGGGCTTGTGGACCAGGTGGCCATGGACATAAAATCCGGTCCCTCCGGTTACGCACGTGCCTGCGGCCTGCCCCGGATGGACCTGGGAGAAATCCGGAAAAGCGTGGATTTCCTCCTCTCCGGCACCCTGCCCTTTGAGTTCAGGACCACGGTGGTCCGGGGACTTCATACCCCGGAGGATCTTCTGGAACTGGCAGAGTGGATCGCAGGAAATGAGCCCTATTTTCTCCAGGCTTTCGTTCGCTCCGAAGATATTCCGGACGCAACACTGGAAGCCTTCCCGGCCCCTGAAATGGAGGCCATGCGGCAGCAGATTCTGCCTTTTCTTCCCATGGCTCAGCTCCGGGGAATCAGTCTGTAAATACAAGATGTGGTGGCTTTCCCGCTCTTTCCCTCCACATGTTGACAAACAATTCTTATCAGAGTAGAATGAACCCTGCGGCCTTTGGCCCTGATACCAGAATGACACAGGCCCCGCCTGTACGAGTATGCCAATGGAGGTCCCCCATGTACAAAGTCGTCAAACGCGACGGAAAGATCGCAGCCTTCGATCTGCAGAAGATCAGTCAGGCCTTGGAAAAGGCCTTTGTTGCCGTTCAGAAGCCCTATCACCCCGATGTCATCGACCGCCTTGCCCTGAGGGTTACCAGCGATTACAGTGCCAAGATCCGGGACGGCCTGATCAGCGTGGAGGACATTCAGGACAGCGCCGAACGCGTGCTCAGCGATGCGGGTTACTCGGATGTGGCCAAGGCCTACATCCTGTACCGCAAAACCCGTGAAAGCGTCCGGAATGTGGGTGAGACCATCCTGGATTACAAGAAGCTGGTGGACAGCTATCTTCAGTCCTCCGACTGGCGCGTCAAGGAAAATGCCACCGTCTCCTATTCGGTGGGCGGCCTCATTCTCTCCAATTCGGGTGCCATTACAGCCAACTACTGGCTCAGTGAGATCTATGACCGTGAAATCGCCGAAGCCCACCGGAACGCGGATATCCATCTGCACGACCTGAGCATGCTCACCGGCTACTGTGCCGGCTGGTCCCTGCGTCAGCTGATCCAGGAGGGGCTGGGAGGCGTCAGCGGAAAGATCACCTCCAAGCCCGCACGGCATCTGTCCAGTCTGTGCAACCAGATGGTCAATTTTCTGGGCATCATGCAGAATGAATGGGCCGGCGCTCAGGCCTTTTCCTCCTTCGACACCTATCTGGCGCCCTTCGTACGGGTGGACAATCTCACCTATGATGAAGTGCGCAAGTGCATCGAGTCCTTCGTCTACGGCGTCAATACCCCCAGCCGCTGGGGCACCCAGGCGCCTTTCTCCAACATCACCCTGGACTGGAAATGCCCTCCGGACCTGAAGGACATGCCGGCCATCGTGGGAGGCGTGGCCCTGGACTTCACCTACGGGGAATGCCAGAAGGAAATGGACATGGTGAACAAAGCCTTCATCGAGGTCATGATCGAAGGGGATGCCAACGGAAGAGGATTCCAGTATCCCATTCCCACCTATTCCATTACCCGGGACTTTGACTGGTCCGACACGGAGAACAATCGTCTGCTCTTCACCATGACGGCCAAGTACGGCACGCCTTATTTCAGCAACTACATCAACAGTGAGATGGAACCCTCCGACGTGCGCAGCATGTGCTGCCGCCTGCGTCTTGACCTGCGGGAGCTTCGCCGCAAGAGCGGCGGATTCTTTGGCAGCGGCGAGAGCACCGGAAGCATCGGCGTCGTGACCCTGAATATGCCCCGCCTGGCCTATCTCTCCTCCAGCGAGGTGGAATTCTACCAGCGGCTGGACCGCCTCATGGATCTGTCCGCCCGTTCCCTGAAGACGAAGCGGACCGTGGTGACCCGGCTTCTGGAGGAAGGTCTGTATCCCTATACCCGCCGTTACCTGGGTTCCTTCGACCATCACTTCTCCACCATCGGTCTGGTGGGCATGAATGAAGCCTGCCTGAACGCCCGCTGGATCGGAAAGGACCTCACCCATGAGGAAGCCCAGGTCTTTGCCCGGGCAGTGCTGAACCATATGCGCTCCCGCCTCAGCGACTATCAGGAACAGTACGGCGACCTTTACAACCTTGAAGCCACCCCGGCGGAATCCACCGCCTACCGTCTCGCCCGGCACGACCACGAGCGGTATCCGGAAATCATCACCGCCAACATGAACGGAGAACCCTACTACACCAACTCCTCACACCTGCCCGTGGGATACACGGAGGACATTTTCTCCGCCCTGGACATCCAGGACAGCCTGCAGACCCTCTATACCAGCGGCACGGTCTTCCATGCCTTCCTGGGTGAGCGTCTCCCTGACTGGCGCGCCGCCGCCTCCCTTGTGCGTAAGATCGCCGAGAATTACAGACTGCCCTACTACACCATGTCTCCCACCTACAGTGTCTGCACCACACACGGCTACCTCACGGGAGAACAGTATGTATGCCCCAAGTGCGGTGCCGCCACGGAAGTCTACAGCCGGATCACCGGGTACTACCGTCCCGTGCAGAACTGGAATCACGGCAAGGCCCAGGAGTTCAAGGACAGAAAGCTGTACGCACTGGGAAGCTCCCATCTTACCCACACGGGTCCTCTTGCGGAGAAGGCGGATAAGCCCGCCGCCAAAACCTTCCAGTGCTCCATTTCGGATGTGCCTCTGCTGGTGACCAGTGCCAACTGCCCCAACTGTGTCATGGTCAAGCGCCTTCTGGAGCAGGCCGGTATGGAATATACGGAAATGAAGGCGGAGGAAAACACGGAATTCATCCAGCGCTATTCCATCCGTCAGGCCCCGACGCTGCTGATTCCATCCCAGCAGGGTGCCGATCTGTACACAGGACTGTCAGAAATCAGCGGATATCTGAAAATGCGCCGCCATGCCACAGCCTGATCCTGTCCTTTTCCCGGACACGCCCTGACGTGTCCGGGTTTTCCGGTTTTTTGACGGAGGTGTCATCATGTCCACCGTGCCTTCCCTTTCCCTCCTCACCACAGCCATGCTTTCCATGCAGCGCAAAAGCTGGGAACAGGGACTGTGTCTCCAGGCCATGCTTGAAAGCGGTCAGGATTCCGTTCTGGTGCAGTTAAGCCAGGGCTGTCTTCAGTACGTCCTGGAAGACGGCCGTCCCGCCATGCTAGGGGATACCCACGGGGTCACGGACCCCTGCTCCTGCGCCCCGGGACTTCGCCGCGCCGCCTGTCTGACATCCGATCCGGCCCTGGAAACCCTGTGCGCCCATCTGGATACCTATGCCATGCGTCTTTCTCCCCGCTCTCCTGAAGGGCTGATCTACCATATCACCACTGCCCCCGAATACTGGTCGGACTCGCTGTTCATGCTGCCGCCCATGATGATCGCCCTGGATCCCCGGGAAGCTCTTAGGCAGTTCTTTGGCTGGTGGGCCTGCCTGCATCAGGCGGACACGGGACTGCTCGCCCATCGGTACAACCCCATGACCGGAACCTTTCCGGACCCGCTGCCCTGGGGCGGGGGCAACGGCTGGGCCCTCTCGGCTATGCCTGGAATGGCCGAAATGCTTCCCGACTCCATGGAGCATGAGCGGGAAAAGCTGAAAACAGCCTATCTGGACCTGCTGGATCATGTACTTTTTTGCCTCCGGCCGGATGACACCTTCGGGGACGTTCTCACAGAGCCGGATTCCTTTTCCGAGGTGAATCTGTGCCAGATGACAGCCTACAGCATTTTCCGCGCCGCCCGCATGGACTGGGTGGGACACGAACATCTCAGGATAGCTCTCCGGCTGCGGCGCTGTGCCCATAACCATACGGATACCTACGGCATCGTACACAGTGTCTGCGGTGCTCCCCGCTTCAGCACTCCCGGCACTTCCTGCGAGGCACAGGCCTTCGCCATCCTTATGGAGAGCGCACTGCTGTCTCTATAGGGTTCCCTTGCTCCCTCCGTAAAATCGGGTGAGCCCCTGTCCTCCAGCATCACCGCTCATACGGTTCCGCAGGCGACGATTCAGTGACCGGCACGGGCAGCGCGTCCGGTCGGAAATCAAAGCGCTCCGCAATTCTTCCATTCCTTCGGTCACGCGCTTGTCCTTCGGCAGACATCCTCCTTCGGGCAGCCGCTTTCAGCATGCCCGATTCCTGACATACTTCAGGGACTGCCCGGACTGACTACTGGAGCCTGCCGAAGGTGCAATCCCCTTCAATCCATGCGGCCGCCGCATTTCCGGGACAGCGTCCGGGGAGTATGAGACTTCGGCTGTTGCTGCAGGCTCAACCCCGTCTTCCGTACGATTTCCCTTCGTCAGAGCGGAACCTCGTCTGCCTCTTCCTTCAGACTCCATCCCGCGATGGACACCCCTGCCCTTCATCTGACTTTTCCTGCTCCCTGTCTGGCCTGAATTTTCACCATCAGGCGGTTGCCCATGGCGGACATGCAACAAAAAGCGCCCCGCATGAACTGCAGGGCGCTTCCTTCTTATTCCCTTGTCTTCCATGAGATGGCCGCTGTGCGTTTCTGCTGCCGGTAAAGAACTCACTCTCCGTCCGGGAAACACTGCTCTTCCTCCGTCGCCTTCATGACACTGAGAATTCTCTCCTGCAGCTTTTCCGAGACCGATATGTCCCCCGCCTCAATCTTGGATACAGTGGCCTGAGCGATATTCAGCTTTTCGGCCAGCATCCTCTGGGTCCATCCCAGTCTGGTCCGGAGGATTCTCACATCATTCCGAGCCAGTTCCGACTTTTCTTCCTGACCCTTGGCCTCCGCTTCCCGCTGAACAGCCTTCCAGATCAGCTCCCGCACGTCCTCATGCCTTCGGAGAAAATGAATGAGTGTGCTGTTGCAGGGATAATCCTTCATGCTCTCATCTCCATAGAGAAGCCACTCTTTCCCGACACCGTGGATTTCCTCCACCCGGGTGGCAAACTTCTCCGTCATGGGAATGCTGCCCCGTTCCACATAGCTGATGTAAGCACCGGTCACTTTCATCGCCCTGCCGAAAGCAGACTGAGTCAGATTCTTCTCCATTCGAAGCTGTTTCAGACGCTCTCCCGCTGAATTCCCCTCCACTTCCCGAACGAAAACAGGACGGCCGTCCTCCTTCTCTCCATGGCCGTACAGAAGCCATTCTCTGTCCACATGGTATTTTTCACAGAAAGCATCGATCTGTTCATCCGACGGGCATCGCTTTCCCTTCTCATACTGGCACAGACTGGCGGAGGTAACGCCCATCGACTGGGCCGCTGTGGCCTGTGACAGATGCAGTTCTGCACGGGTCTGCCGGATTCTCTCTCCCACCTGCTTTCGGTCTCCAGACTGGTCAAACGGAATGTCCATATTCTGCTCCCCTTTAGAATATGTTTTTCTGAATTCAAGCCCATATGCATACTCTGTGCATACAGCTGACCATTCTTTCAACTATGTATGATATCATAATCCGTCCATGCCGTGCAATTTGCCAAAGCTCACCAATATTCTCCCATTTCGGTCATTCTCTTTCCGGAATGGATCCGGCCGGTTGATCTGTGTTGTCTTATATGGTGAATAATTTGACCATGTAGTTCATTGTTCGAAATTCTCTTTACGATCTGATTCAGGATGGTGCATCGGATTCATTGTGTATGAAAAGATATTAAAAAAATATCACAGTATAAAAACCCGGAACAGGAGAACCTGCCTTTATCATGGTTCTCCTGTCCCGGGTTGAAGAAAAACAATGAAAATGCAATCAGAAACGAACAAATCGCCATCTTTCCTTCAGGCATGACTTTCCCCGGCCATCCGTTCCCTTTCCGCCTTTTTCCTTCTTTTGGCAGCCAGGTATCGGTCTTCCTCAGAAAAAATGCATCCGCAGTATTTCTGCATATACAGTCCCAGATTCCTGGCTTCCTCCTGTCCCTGACGGAAAAGAGGACGGAAATCCCTGTAGAGAAAGGGAACGCCGAATTCCTCCGCCGCGGCCTCTCCTGTCTTTCTGAGGAGTTCATGGTTCTGGTAAGGGCTGATGAGGAGCGTTGTGGTGAAGGCCTCAAAATCCTTTTCCCGGGCAAATCTTGCCGCTTCCCTCAGGCGCATGCCGTAACACCGGACACACCGGCCGTCAATATCGTCGGCCACATTCCGCACAAAATCCCGCAGTCCATAGTCGTCCCGCACCTCCAGCCGCAGGCCGATCCGGTCTGCATATTCTGTCAGTGTGTTGCGGCGCATCCTGTATTCGGTAAAGGGATGAATATTGGGGTTGTACCAGTAGCCCACCGGTTCCAGGCCCTCCGAGCGCAGGGAGGCAATACACGCCACGGAACAGGGCGCACAGCAGATGTGCATCAAAAGGCGCAAAACAACACCTCCCGGCTCATTTTCTGCGGATTATAGACACTTGCACCAACCTTGTCAAACCTCTTCATTTGCCCATGCCCGGAAAAACAGATATAATCATGTCACAGGCAAGACCCGAAAAATACATCCCGTGTACAGGAGGATCTATGGCACGAAAGCGCGAGAAAAGGTTTACCGTCCGGGAATGGAGCTGGATTCTGTATGACTGGGCCAACTCCGTCTATGCCACCAATATCATGGCTGCCATTTTTCCCATCATTTTTGCCAATGCGGCGGGAGAGAAGGCAGATGTCCTGCTGGCCCGGGGCATTTCCCTGGCCACGCTGATCCTGGCCGTCGCTGCGCCTTTCCTGGGTGCCTTCGCGGATTTCCGGGGCATGAAAAAGAAACTCTTCACTTCTTTCATGCTTCTCGGAGCAGTCTCTACACTTTTCATGACCTTTTTCATTGACAACTGGCAGATTCTGCGCGTTGCCTATATTCTCAGCCGTATCGGCTTTTCCGGAAGCTGCCTGTTTTATGACTCCTTCCTCACCGACGTCACCACAGATGAACGCATGGACAAGGTATCTTCCTGGGGTTACGCCATGGGTTACATCGGCGGAAGCACCATACCCTTCCTGATTTCCATCGTGGTGCTGGTTGTCCTGAAATACAGCCGCGCTGCCTACCAGTTTTCCATCCTCATCACAAGCGTATGGTGGATCCTTTTTTCCATTCCCTTCCTGAAGAATGTCCATCAGGTGCATTTCGTCGAGCGGGGCGACAGGCATCCCGCCCGTGACGTGGTCCGCAATACCTTCCACACCGCCAGGGACATTTTCCGCCACAAAGGTCTCGGCCTGTTTGTCCTTGCCTATTTCTTCTACATTGACGGCGTGAGCACCATCATCAACATTTCCACCGCCTACGGTTCCACCCTTGGCCTCAGCAGCATCGGCATGATCCTGGCACTCCTTGTCACGCAGATCGTCGCCATGCCCTGCTCTATTCTCTTCGCCAGCCTGTCCGCGCGGATCACCGCCCGAAAGGCCCTGATTTACGCCATTGCCATGTACACGGTGATCTGTGTGGTAGGTTTCTACATGGGCTTCTCACTGGAACCTCATCAGGCAGCCTTTGAAAAAGGTTTCCATGAAAATGTGACCGCCCGCCTGACCCTGCCGGAGGAATCCGCAGGTTCGGTGGCAGAGGAAGCCTATGTCACGGCGCTCCGCACAGAAAAAACAGATGTTTTCCTGAAGGACGTGGAAAACGGAAACATTGCCCCCGGCCTTTCGGCGGAGAAACGAAACGCTCTGAGCAGAGAGGTTCAGCAGTATCAGAATCTTCTCACCACCGTCCGCACCGCTCTGCAGAAGGACACCCTGGAAGATGCCCGTGCCTCGGCTCTTTCGGATGTCGCTTATTCAGCCCTTGGACCCGGGACGGTTGCCTCCGTCTTTGACCTGGCGGACCAGTACCTCTCCTCTCAAGGAACCACCGTCTCAGGATTCCGCAGCGCCATATCCCTCTCCACGGTTCTCTTCTGGGCCATGGCGGTTCTGGTGGGAACGGTACAGGGTGGCATCCAGGCCGTGAGCCGTTCCTTCTTCGGAAGACTCATTCCCAAGGACCGGAGCAATGAATTCTTCGGTTTCTTCGACATTTTCGGCAAGTTCGCCGCCGTTCTCGGACCCTTCCTCTACTCCCTCACCGTCACCTGGAGCGGCAGAAGCAGCTTCGGTGTCCTGGCTCTGATCTTTCTGTTCCTGGTGGGGCTGTTCATCATGATCGGCGGGAAGAAGGAATTTGAGGCTCTGGAATCTTCATCATCCTGATAGCGCCAAGGAAGGCAGCCTGTATGGCTGCCTTCTTGGCGTTCGGACGGGTTCGCTCTCCGGCACGGGTGGGTAAGCAGGTGTCCAGCGAACACGGTCTCCCCAAAGCGGTTTTTACCGCCGGGCTCCGGCGAGAAATCGGGTGTCCTGCCGTTTGGGTCATTGCAGCAGTCATCCGCAGCCCATCCATAGCCGGAATTGAATCCACCAACACCCTGGTCATGCTTTCCGCTGGTTTCCCTGTCCGTGGCAATCTGATTCTCCCGATTCTGTTCATATGCCTTGTCCCCGGAAGAGCCGTTTGTACCCGCTTATTCCGGGGACAAGGCACATGTCAAGCCGTCTGATCCTTTCCCGCAGAATCATCGGCAATCGTCAAATAGTCCAATGACATGCGGTAGATCCTGCCCTGACAATTCAGACTGTATGATTCTCCTCCCATGACTCCAGATAGCAGACCGGCTTTCCAGCTGCCGTCGCATACTCAATTTCGGATCTGGTGCTGGAACCGATATAACCACCGACATTGATCACGAAAATCTCGTCAGCCATATCGATTTTCCGCCTGTGCATGTCGTCCAGCATTTCCTTGGTGCCTTCTGTCCAGACCTCATTATCTCCGGAATGCCCGAACAGCCCGACACTGATGACTATGTTGCCGTCCAGTGTCAGACGCTTCTGTGCCTCCATGAAGGCATCCCTGAAACGGGTGCTGCCGCAGAGGGTAATGACCTTGTACTTTCCAACCATGATCTGTCACCTCAATCATGTAGATTTCAGACGGTATTTGTACTTATAATCTGTCTCTGGGTTCATTCCTTTGGAGACCAGCGATCAGCCAACCGGGACCTGTAGATTCAAAGCTTTACAAAGCTCCAACTGCCTGCCAATCTTCAATGACACAGGCTCTTCCCGGCTAAGCTTTGACATCGCATAGTCGCTGATTTCTGCAGCTGCAGCTAAATCGCCTTTTTTCATTTCATTATCTCTCATCATACGCCACAGTTTCTGGTAGCTTATCCTCATATGATTCCTCCTGGAAGCCTCCGTGTGTTGTAAGATCATCATTACCTTTCAGTATTTCATCACTCATAAAAATCTCCAGGATAATCTGATACCCAGACACGTTCTTTTCCATCGTCCTTTCACGCACGGGCCGGCAAGCATAAACAGCATGTGTCTGTATTCCGATCTTATTTTCCGGTTGCCCAGCGGATTGCGTTTTTGAACAATTTCCGGAAATTGGGGTTTTCCCAGACAGCGAGGGTATGACCCGGTGTCAGCACAACAACACGGCCCCTTCCAAATTCACGGGAATAGCCACTGATAAAGGTGCCCCCGTGTTCAGACGTGGTGGACAGGAAAGGCTTGGCATCCTTTGCAGTAACAGCGATTTGATAGTGCTCATCGCGCTCGTCGAAATCCTCAACTCCATCGGTAATAGCATTGTGTTCCGTGACATAAACATGGGTCATTTCCCGAAGAGGATGGCCCAGGAACGTGCAGCCTACTACTTCGGTATAGGCAGGTTCAGGATGGTCACGGCCTCCGATCGTCAGGGCTGCATGCACGGCAACAAAAGCACCGCCTTTTCTTACATAATTACGGATTTCTTCCGGGCCGAACTCAGTAACTGTTGGCTCGAACCAGGGATTGCTGTTGGCTGCGTTGATCGCTCCGCCGGAGCAATTGACCAGGACATCATACCTGGCAACAAAAGCAGGGGAAAGAATATCTTTGGCTGTTTTGACGAAATCAAACTCCATGTCTTCCTGATCCATGGTTTTGAGTCCCCGCTCAATGACTTCCGCCGGATGCCAAAGATCATCACACACGAGCAATACCTTCATCATGTTTTCCTCCATCATTGTCAGAATGGTTTTCCGTAATTTCGCATTGTTTTTGTTATGGATACAAAACGATCTCTATGCTCCTCGGTGGTTACGTGATGATTCACTTGATTTCAGGAAGGAAAAACCTAGTATCCGGCCGCGTTCTGGCAATGCGCGCCAAGTCTATAATGGAGAGGATTTCCATGGTTTCCTCCTCTTTTACGGGCACGATGCCGTGAACGAAGAAATCCAGGATGGCTTTCATTAGATTGTAATAGACGTTCGTATCGTCGCTGGGTAGCCGCGCGCCTGTTTCGCCGTCCGGGGACACCATGAAATTGAATTCAGCCCAGGGCTGGGGCGTCTGCATGAAGCTGGCGAAGCGGCCTTCGCCATAGTCCAAAATCAATTGGGTTACCATGCTGCCGCAGGCAAAGGCTTTCAGGCTCTTCACCCCCGTACCCATCAGGGCTACGATGGGTTCCAACTGGTGTACGGCGTACCGATCCAGGGAGTGTGGCCCCACGGTGGACACGAACATGGGTTTTTCCGAGTGCGCCTTCTGCCAATCCAGGATGCTCTGACAGTACCGCTGTGCGGAGGAAGAAAACACCGGCGTGCCATGAGCCCGCGCCAAATCAAACATCCGTTTGCCCGTTTCAGCGTCCGGCGCAAAGGTCTTGTCCACAAATACCGGCTTCCCGCTCATCAGGGGCAATCGGGCCACCTTTTCATGATACCGCGCATCGTCCGCTGCGATCACCAGGATGGCGTCGCAATCCCGCACTAATTCTTCCATGGAGGCGGCGGGCTGTATATTCCTTTTCCTACACCAATCCAACGTAGATACCCCGCCCAGGGGCGGCCGATCCTGATAGGCAAACGCTTTTGTGATTTCCGCGTCAAAGCTCCAGCGTTCAATGGCTTCCCTCAGAAAATGGGGATATTCATTGCAATGCCAGTTGTCCAGGTATTCATCCGCAAAGCCGATTTTCAGCATGCCGCCCTCCCTTTAAGCCAGGTCTTTCACCAGCGCTGCCGCATCGGCGTCCAGCAGGAATTCACAATTGGGATGCATTTGCAGCACGGAGGCGGGGAAATCCGTGGTGACGGGACCTTTCAGCATTTGTCGCACCACCTCAGCCTTGTGGCTGCCCTTTGCGATCAATACGATGCGGCGGGAGCGCATAATGGTGCGAATGCCTCCCCCAAGAGGGTAATCGTCTGCCACGCCCGTTTCCCTTCGCACTCTGGCTTCAAAAACGGGATCCATAGGCGATACCCAGGTTTCCGATTCAAAGGGTGTGCCTGGCTGGTTGATGCCGATGTGTCCGTTGTATCCCAAGCCTAGCATTTGCAGGTCGATGCCGCCCCGCTGCTCGAGGGCTTCCTGGAAGCGGCGGCATTCTTCCGCATAATCATCGGAAATAGTGCTTGGCATAATGAAGCGCTCTTTGGGAATATTCAGCGCGTCGGCGATCTGTTCCCGAATCATGGTATAGCAGCAGCCCGGGTAGGAACGGGGCAGGTTGGTCAATTCGTCCACGTTGAACAAGGTCACGTGGCTGGTGTCGAAGGGATACTGCCGGTAAATGTCCGACACGATGGCGTGCATGTTTTTCGTGGTTTGCCCGGTGCTCAGGCCAATGACCGCATCAGGCTTTTTTAGCATTTGCCCGATGATCCGCCAGGCGGCCATCACGTCAAAATCGTGTTCCGTAGGTGCAATGGTGATTTTCAGATTTTTCATGGTCGATCCTTCCTTTCCTGCAATTCTTCATAGCCCCGGATGGCCTTGGCGCACACAACGATGAGGCCGGCGTAATGGGAATCCATTTTCGTCAATTGCACACCTTTGGTCACATACCGCATGGTGTGGGCGCTGAAATACTGCTCCGCCCGTTTCAGCAAAAAAACGTCCGCCACTGGCCTCCGGGTCGCATACCCGGACGATGGTTGGACAAGGCATTGGCGGCGTTTTCCGTCAGTTCCCCGCACAAGCTGTCCGTATCGGGCAAAGCGAACACCTCCTGTGCGCTGACCCGGCCTTCCTTTGGGATATTGAGCTTGGTATTTGCGTATCTTGGGGCAGGCCTCCAGGCGCAGGCGTCGATGCCGGAGCCGGAAGCAATCAGTTCCATACAGCCTTCCCGCCCGCAGACACAGGGAATGCCCAGGGTCAGCCCGGAGGAGGAATGTCCCACCTCGCCCGCCGCGAATCAAATGTCCCACCGTCACGATGCCTGCCCCGATGCCGGTGCCCACGTTGATATACGCAAAATTGTCAGTTTCTTTTCCAACGCCGAACAGCCTTTCAGCTGTAGCGGCGCTTTTACGTCATTATCGATGAAGCAGGGCAGGGAGAAACGCTCGGCGATCCTGCCCGCAAGAGGAACCGTGTTTCCGTCTCGCTTGTCCACCTTCAGTCAAATGCCTTTTTCCCATCCACATGCCCTGTCAGGCCGATGCCAATGGCGCAAGGCTAATAACCGGGAGTGGGCTGAGAAAGGAAGGATGATAAAGTTTGTGCCAGGAAAGCATAGGCGGATTCATGGTCCATTTGCCCGGAGGCTTTCTTCCCAATGCACAGCAGATTCCCCTGCCGGTTCATGCTTCCTCCTTGAACGTATCCGCGCATAGCCACAGCATGCGGCAAGCTGCTGCGCCCCATACCTCCCGGAAGGTGGCGTTGTTGTTCTGGGGCCAATACGGTGCGTCCTCGTTCCCCAAGGTTTCGATGCCTACCGGCACCTCGCCCACGCAGTCGCCGCACAGCACCGCGTATTGACGGCACCAGTTGGCCCCGTCCCCATACACCAAAGATTGGCCAAAGGGATTCTTTCCCCACATCCAATACAATTGCTCGTGGGCGATTTGGGCAAGTTGCTGATCATGGAAATAGCCGGCAAGGATAGATGCGGCTTTCCCCGCGGACAAAAGTACCGCGCTGTTACCCCGGAAGGAGAACCAAACCGGGAAATTGCGTAACACATAGCCGGGGATAATTTCCGTACCGTGTTGCAGCTGCGCTTTGTAGTTTTCTTTTTCCACTTCATAATCGCATGCCACATGCAGGAAATGGAACAACGCTTGATCCTCCGCTTCGTCCATACGGTGTACCCCAGCGGGCAGCATACCGTAAGGCGAGGTATTGCCCGCAATGGCTTTCAGGTATTCGCCATACCGCCGCATGCAATCTTCCCATTGGGGCCTTTCCTTAGCGTCCGGCAGGGAAACGCAGGCGGCTTCCAAAGCTTGCATAAACTGGTGCTCGCGAGATTGATGGTTAAAGTGCACGATGGCGCTATGGATTTCATCCCGGTAGAAAAAGCCGGTAAAAGGCAAGCCAGCAGCGCCTGTTTCCTGGCAGGCCATCAGCTTTTCGGCGTTTTCCAGGATTTCCGCCCGGTACGAAGGTTCTTTGGTGGCTCTGAACAGCAGGCTTGCACTCCACAAACGCACCGCGTGATACTGAGAAAGGCCGGAATTCCAAGTGTGCTCATACATCTGTGCCGGGTCGAGCCCGGTTTGGCTGAAAGTTTCCACAGCAAAATCAAAATCCTGCTTTGAGGCATGCAGGGCAGTGGCAGCCAGCGGCGGATCCTCGTCCTGAAGAGTCAGGGCGGCGAAGGACTCCACTCCGGAAAACAGAAAGTTTTCATAGGAATGGTTGTGCACTCGGGCGGAAATATCGTCAAAGGTGCCAATAATATTGTCCGTGTACCGGGTGGCCCCGGCGGAGGTGGCGCGATAGCCATCCCCAAAGCGGGTTTTCAGGATAAAGTCCAGGCCCCAGCGGGCTTCTTCCACTAAACGGGTGTGCAGCGGATCGTCCGCCTTCATCCGCGCCGCGCATTCGAAGAGAGCCTGGGTGATTTCTGCGCTTTGGGCAGCTTGCTGTGAAACGTCTCCCGCGTCGTGCCAACCGCCGCAGAAGGGAATCATTTTGTCCTGATGCCTGGCAATGATATCCTGGTGACACATACCGTGCTTTCCGGGAACGGGCATGCCGCAGCGCAGGCAAAAGAAGAAATTGATGAGCCGCCATACCGTGGAGCGGCATAAATCATCGGAGATTTGAAAAACGCAGCTTTCCTCATCGTCCGTTTTCAGGTGATACATGCCGGGTTTTGTGACGGCGGAAAAATCGGCGGTATGGAAAGAACCCCGCGCGTTTTTGAGCTGCCGCACTGGCCCCTGAAACACACAGTTTCCGTTTTTTTCTGATATGATCTGGAAAAAGGCGGAAGCAGTGGTCAGTACTGCTGTTTTTTCATCATCCGGGAAATAACCCACGGAGGACAGGCGGATACCGGGCTGAGGATTCATCCAGCCATGCTCAAATTCGGGCTGGTCCACTGCTTCCAGGCGGATATTCCGCACATCGTAAACCAATTGTCCCTGTGCGCCGCTGTCACAGCCGCTCAAGAAAACGTACAGGTTCAGCTTCGTTACGGCGTCCCTGGGCATAGCGTCAAATTCCCAAATACATTCCTGCCACACGTCCCTGTCCAGGTCAAACACCGTAGCTCCTTCCCGGAAATAAGGGTCGGGCAGGGGTGTTTCTCCCGCATTCACTATGGATAGATTCATATGCTGCACCTGCTGGCCTGCCGACCGGGGCCGCACCTCCATGACGATGCGGTTGTAGGGCCGCCAATCCATGGGCGGAAACGAAAAGGAAATCAGTGCAGTGCCGAAATTGGAGTAATTCCCATCCGGCGAAGCGCCTTTGGGCCAATGGTCGCTTGTCAGCGGGGCGGAGAAGGTCATTTCGTTTCCATATAAACGAAGACATGTATCATTTTCCGCCATAAGCTGAACTCCGTTCCTCGGAGGAAACATTGGAAAAGTTGCCGTGACTTTCTTTTTTCTAAACTGCGCTTCCAGACTTTCCTCCCGATGCAGCGGCAACGGACGGTGCACATACAGTGAATCCTGCAATTCCTTCATCAATCGCTCGTTCATCCGCGTTTCCTCCTTGTGCTGTTGATCAGGTCCGTTTTTCAGAATGGCTCGATTGTATTACCCTATCCTTCAATGGCATGGAATATATTTACAGTATACTATATTCCGTGCCTTATGGCCAGAAAAAGCCTGGCTTTGAAAGCCGAGTTTTGAGAAATAGTGGGAGAAGATTATTATCAGTATTGGTCTTTAATCCCATCGTGTATTCGAGCATCAAAAAAGCCCTGAAATCCAATGATTTCAAGGCTTCTCGGGTGGTGGAGCATAGCGGATTCGAACCGCTGACCCCAACACTGCCAGTGTTGTGCGCTACCAGCTGCGCTAATGCCCCGACAACGAGGCAGATTTTATCACATCTCGCTGACACTGTAAAGGGGTAAGTCCAATTTTTTTTGTTGCCTGTTCCATCACTCCTGAAGGACCTCACAGGGCAAGTTCTCCCGGCCTGTATCCTGCCGGAAGTTCCTCTTCCTCCAGGAAAGGAAACGCCTGATCCTCCAGGATCGGAAGGAACAGTCCATAGGGTATCCTTTCAAACTCTCTCCCATAGGATGTCGCTCCGAATCTCGCTTCTTCGTGGTGTTTCCAGTTCATGTCCCGGCTGATTTTTGTCCTGTTGGAACAGTCATGCAGCAGAATGGGCCAGTTTTCAGCGCCTGCCTGGGCCATCAGATCCAGGGTGATCAGCCGGCTCCATGCCGGGCTCACATATCCCAGACGGGACATGTACATCGGCTCGCCTTCGTAATTCCAGACGTTGTTCGGGTTCAGATGCAGTTCTGCGCAATTCATGAAGGAAATACCCGTGCTGAAAATGGCTTCCCGCTTTTCAAGGAACTGTCTCTGAAAATCCGGCGTCATGGGCGTTTCGATTCCTACCCTGGGAATCACTTCACAGGCAGCGGCCATATTCCGGATCACAGCATCCGAGCAGTCGGTTGCCCCAAGATTGAAGCGCAGCTCGTCCAGTCCCGCATCGGCAAGAGCCTTCAGATTCTCCCGGGTACAGAGCGTGCCATTGGTATACATGTGCTGGTATACCCCATTTTTATGGAAAATCCGGATGACCTCCGGATACAGTTCGATTTCCATAAAGGGCTCAAGATACACATAGGACACACCTGAGGGCTTTCCCTGAATCTCCATCAGAAGTTCCAGATCATCCGCCCGGTACCGTCCTCCACCGATCTCCCAGAGTCCTTCGCCAATCGGCTCCTGACAGTCCAGTTCTCCGAAGTTATAGCAGAAGGGACACTGGAGATTGCACCGGTTTGTTTTCCGTACCGCTGTCAGTCCTGTACCCATAAGGCAGGAACGGCATCCTCCTGGAAACTGTTCGTCCTTCCCCACATACAGGGTTCTGCTCTTCAGGGTTTTCAGACCCGGAATCAGGCGCATGCTGTCCGACTGCTTTTTTTCCACGGCCCGCTCAATCTGTGCCAGCACCGCATAGGCAATTTCCGTCTGCCTTACGCTCAGTTCCGTCTCCCCGTCCATCTGCGCAAACAGGGAAAACCAGGCCACGGCGTCCTTCCGGGATATTTTCACGTCCAAATCCTCCTGCTTTCCTGCAATGCTTCTCATATCGTGCGGAAAAGATAGCATGGAAAGTTTAATCAGGCCCCCTGCGCGTGTCAAGAAAAGGATCCGGTCCCGGAAAAGAATTCAGTCCGGGGCTTCGTCTTTCGGAACAGACATGGTATAATCCGGCCAGAGAATCCGTTCACCCTTCTCCCTCCCCTGCCTCGCACGCATGAAAACCTGTTTTATAAAACCGCACAGAATACGCTGCGGGCTCCCGGGCATCTTTTTCCTGCTGTCCATCGGGCCCGGAAAGGAGTGTTTCCTTTGCAGATTCCCGCTCCTCTTTACCGTGATCCTGTCCATGACGGCGCCACTGATCCCACCCTGATCTGGAACCGGGAGGAAAAGGCCTGGTACATGTTCTACACCCAGCGCCGTGCCATCGGTGTGGCCATCGGCGTCAGCTGGGTGCACGGCACAGATCTGGGCATTGCCTCCTCCCCCGACGGAATCCACTGGCTGTACCGGGGATGTGCCGTACTGGAGCCCGTTGAGCCCGGAAGAAACACTTTCTGGGCGCCTGAGATTCTCTTCCACGCGGGTATGTATCACATGTTCGTGTCCTATATTACCGGCGTACCCACCTCCTGGACCGGAGACAGGCATATCCTTCATTATGTGTCCGGGGATCTCTGGCACTGGTCCTACCGGTCTGCCGCGGAGCTGAGCAGCAACAGGGTCATTGATGCCGGCATCTTTCCTCTGCCTCAGGGCGGTTTTCGCATGTGGTACAAGGATGAGGACCGGGACAGTCATATTTACGTCAGTGACAGCCCGGACCTTGAAAAATGGCATGACGCCCGGGAGGCTGTCGGAGACTGCAGCATGGAAGGACCCAATGTTTTTGCCCTGGGGAACTGTTACTTCATGATCTGTGACCAGTGGCAGGGGCTTGGCGTCTACCACAGTGATGACCTGGAACACTGGACACGCCAGGAAGGGCAGATCCTGGCGCGGGGCGGCAGCCGTCCTCTGGACGGTACCTTCGGACATCACGCGGATGTGGTGGTCCAGCAGAACAGAGGCTATATCTACTACTTCACCCACCCTCTGGAAGACCATCCCGGCCAGACACCCGGCAGACGCCGCAGCGTTATCCAGGCCGCGGTCCTCACCGCCGATCATCAGCGCCTCTCGGTGGAACGCGATCGGGTGGATTTCCAGCTCCAGCCGGAAACGTAGGTTCCGGAGGCAATCCACGACCTGTGCCGCCAGACGCGTTCTGTTTTTTGTTAGCACTCTCATCTGATGAGTGCTAATTTTGTATTGATTTGGTTTTTTTTTCGTGCTACAATGCCTCCTGTGCCCTGTGGGGCAAATCCGGTCAGTCCATGACCGATTATCAGGAGGGTTTCGTATGGCTGTGAAGATGGAAAAAGGCAGCGTGTCCATTGATGCCGAAAATATAATGCCTGTAATCAAGCGGTGGCTGTATTCCGACAAGGACATTTTCCTGCGCGAAGTGGTATCCAATGCCTGTGACGCCATCACCAAGTTCCGTATGCTGCATCAGGATACGGATGAAGAAATGAGCGTCCTGATCACAGTAGACAAGGAAAAGAAGGAAATCCGGATTGACGACACCGGCATCGGCATGACCGCCGACGAAGTCCGGCGCTACATCAACCAGGTGGCTTTTTCCAGCGCTGCCGAGTTCATGAAGCAGTTCGCGGAAAACGAAGACAAGAACGCTCACGATATCATCGGCCACTTTGGTCTGGGTTTCTACTCGGTCTTCATGGTATCCTCCAAGGTGGAAATTGACTCCCTGTCCTGCGAGGAAGGGGCCGAAGCCGTACACTGGGTCAGTGAAGACGGTATGTCCTTTGAGATGGGGGATGGCAAGCGTGAAACGCACGGCACCACCATCACCCTGCACATTTCAGAGGAGGAAAAGGAATTCCTGGAGCTTTTCAGGGTGCGGGAGATTCTGGAGCGGTACTGCGGATACATGGCCTATCCCGTCATGCTCTTTGATGCCAACGCCAAGCCCGTGGAGCGGGAAGTCCCGGTGGATGGCGAAAAGAATGAAGACGGTACCGAAAAGACTGAAAAGATCATGGAGGATCCCAAGCCTTCCCAGATCAACGATACGGATCCCCTGTGGCTGAAGAAGCCTTCCGAATGCACGGATGAGGAGTACAAGGCCTTCTATCAGAAGGTGTTCCACGACTACACCGATCCCCTTTTCTGGATTCATCTCAATGTGGATTATCCCTTCAACCTCAAGGGCATCCTGTACTTCCCCAGGCTTCGTGAGGACTTCGGCGTCCGGGAAGGCGAGATCAAGCTGTTCTCCGGTCAGGTTTTCGTGGCGGACAACATCAAGGAGATCATTCCCGAGTTCCTGCTTCTGCTCCGGGGCGTCATTGACTGTCCGGACATCCCCCTGAACGTCAGCCGTTCCTTCCTGCAGAATGACGGATACGTGAAGAAGATCAGCAGCCACATCACCAAGAAGGTCAGTGACAAGCTCACCAGCCTGTTCAACACTGCCCGGAAGGATTACGAGAACTACTGGAAGGACATTCATCCCTTCGTCAAATACGGATGCATCACCGACAGCAAGTTCTATGACAGCGTCAAGGACGTGCTCCTGTTCCGTCTGACGGATGACACCTACAAGACACTGGAAGAATACCGGAAGGACAACAGCGAAAAGACTCAGAACAAGCTCTACTACACTTCCAGTGCGCAGCGTCAGGCGGGCAGCGTGGCTCTGTACACCCAGCGGGGCATTGATGTGGCCATTCTGGACTTCCCGGAGATTGACGCCAGCTTCCTGAACTTCCTGGAATTCCACCAGGGAAGCGGAGAGGACAATATGAAGTTCGTCCGGGTCGATGCCGACGTGGCCGGTCTGACGGAGGAAAGCGAAGAAGGCAAGGATCTGGATGCTGATAAGCTGCAGGAACTGTTCCGCAAGGCTCTGGGACAGGAAAAGCTGGAAGTCAAGCTGGAGAGCATGGCCAGCACCGACCTGATCTCCCTGGTCACCGAGGACGAACAGATGCGGCGTTTCCGGGATGCCTACCGCATGAAGGACATGCCCGCAACCTATACCCTGGTGCTGAACCGGCGCAATGAAACCGTTCAGGCACTGAGCCGGAGGGATCCGGAGGATGAAATGACGCGCACTCTGTGCTGCCAGATTTATGACCTGGCCCTTATGGCGGCGCAGCCTCTGAATGCCGATCAGATCACAGCCTTCCTGACTCGTTCCCAGCGTCTGGTGAGTCTGCTGGCCAAAGCCTGATCACACCCATAAGAAAACACGCGACACCGTCGCGCGTTTTCTTATGGCTTTGTTTTTTTCCGGCCGCCGCCTCTTCGCGGATTGCCTTTTTCGTCGTTCATGAACCCCCCCAGGAGGGTCATGAGAAGGATCTGCAGATCCAGACGGATGTTCCAGTTTTCAATATACCATACATCATACTCGATCCGCTTCACAATGCTGGTGTCTCCCCGGTACCCGTTCACCTGAGCCCAGCCGGTCATACCGGGACGCACCTGGTGCTTCACCATATACAGGGGCACGGTGTCCTTGAACCTCTCCACAAAGAAGGGGATCTCCGGTCTGGGGCCGATGAGGCTCATATCGCCCCGCACCACATTAAACAGCTGGGGCAGCTCGTCCAGGGAAAACTTGCGCATGAAGGACCCGAACCGGGTTTTCCGCCTGTCCTCCGCGGTACTCCAGGCTGTGTTTTCCCGATCATTGACCCGCATGCTCCGGAATTTGAACATCACAAAGTTTTTCTTATATTTTCCCACTCTCTCCTGGCGGAACAGAATCGGGCCCGGACTGGACAGCCGGGTGCCCAGGGCAAGAATCAGAAGCACGGGAGAAAGAAGAATGATCAGAAGGATGCTGGCCACCACGTCAAAGGACCTTTTCACCATTGCCTTGCCCAGATTGTCCAGGGGATTGCTCCGAAGGTTGATCAGCTTGGATGTGCCCACCGCCTCGATGGACGGATTGGAAGGCATCACATCATTGTAATAGGGAATGATGCTCACCTTGGTTCCCGTGCGCTCACAGGCCCGGATCACGTGGATCATTTCCCCCGCTTCCTCCACATCCAGGGCAGCCACCACCTCATCCATGGTGTTGGTGTCCAGGAGACCGTCCAGGCTGTCGATCCCCCCCAGATAGGGCTTGCAGTGCGGATTGACGCCGATGAATCCCTCAATCACATGTTCCTCACCCAGCACTTCCCGCCGGTGGCTTTCCAGGTTTGCGGCAAATTCCCTTGCCAGCTTTCCCGTGCCCACTACAAGGATATGCCGTATCTGCGTGTGGGAAGATCCGAAGCGCAGGAGCATCCGCAGGACCAGAAAATGCAGAAGACACGTCATGAAGGCGGAAACCGCCAGAAAACTGAGGAGAACACCCCGGGAGAACAGTCCCCCGTGGGAAAGAATCAGAAAGGTGCTGACAATGGCTGTCTCCAGAATGCAGCTTTCCCCGATGATCATGAACTGCCTGCGCAGGCGCTTGTGCACCCGGCTGTCATACAGCCCCATCAGCGTCAGACTGATGATCTTGATCAGGGTAAAAACCAGACCCATCCAGATATTGGTGGCAATATTATCTGAATCCTGCCGGATAATTCCCAGCCATACGGCGACGCATCCCTCATAGACCCCGTAACTCAGGGCGGCGTCCAGCACAAGCAGGGTTCGATTCAGAAAGGACCGGCGATCATTGTACAAAAGGCTCACCTCCCGGTGATTGTACCTTTGCACGCAGGGCCTGTCAAATTGCCCGGAGACATGACGCAGACCCATGGAGAGAAATCAAAAAACACAGTCCCTGCCGGGACAGTGTTTCCATGGTATGAGGTGGTGTCCGGCAGTAATCCCGGCGCCTCCCCGCGGGAACAGAAACGGAACCTCATGCTTTCCGCTTTCTTCCCCTCTGTTTCACAAACCCGGCCACGCAGGCCAGCATGAGACACAGCCCCAGGGCTTTTACGGCTGACGTGCCTTTCCCGCCGGTAGCCGGGAGTTCATAGGCTTCGCTCTCCCCGCCCTCTTTCAGCACGCGGGTCAGTCTGTCCGCATCCCTCCGGTCAAACACTCTTTCCTCCGGGAACCCTGAGCGGGTCCGGGGTCTTTCCCGGACCAGATAGCTGGGACCTTCCAGTCCCGTCCACACCAGGCGCCCTTCCTCTCCGGCCTGAAGGGTATCCACATACGCCCAGACTCTGCCCTGTTCATCTGTGTAATCCTCCGGACTTTCCTCCATCATCAGGGTTACCCCGGTCACCGCCTCACCTGTCTGCCCCGTATCCTCTCTGAGCCTGTATCGGTCCATCACAGCAGCGCTCTTCAGATTCCGGATTTCCAGCGTCCATAAGGGACAGAGACTTTCAGAAACCAGCGTTTCCCTTTCCGGACCCATTGTCCAGATCAGGACCTCTCTGTTTTCCGGCAGGGTTTCCCCCTGCCATCCCAGGAAGTCCGCCGTGGCATCTTCCACCAGGACATACGTCTTTCCCGGAGTCCAGGAGAAATCCCCCTCCGCTTCCAGGATCATCCGCTCACAGGACATATCCCGCGGAAGCGTCAGAACCGGATGCATCAGACAGAGGCCGGGAAATCCGGAGAGAAGCGCATCCTCATCCCTGCCATTCTCCAGCCAGACAGGCAGCATTGTCTCCATGGCCGGATCATATTCAAACACCGTCCAGGAAAAGACCAGGTCCTCCCAGGGCTGGGACATTTCCGCCCCCGACCGGTTCACCATCCGTTTTTCAAGGATCGGTGCTGCTCCTTCCCCGATCCTGAGTTCCCTGTTTTCCTCCGGGTTCTGAAGAGCCGGGCTTACCGAATATTCACATCCCCCGCTCCACAGTTTCTCCGGGACCGGAGATCCGTCGTTTCCATAGACACACCGGGCCGTCCCGTTCTCCAGCTGATACAGCCGGCCTTCCCGGTCTACATGGAAAAACCCTTCCGTCTCCTCCAGGGATGGGGAAATGGCGCTGAGCTCCCCTGCCCGAATCCGGAGCGCCTCGTTGACGCCCTCAAAGGCAATGCTGTTCCATTCCCGGATACCGGAGAGGAAAAGAGGCGGAAGGCATTCCACATCCCTGCCGATCACCAGATCCAGTCCCCCGCTGAACCAGCACGGGTCCGCTTCCTTTCCATAGTTCCTCACGTTCCACCGCAGGACCCTCAGATCCCGCATGTCCGAAAAAGCATTTCCGGCCACGAAGACGAGACTCTCCGGAAGAGTCAGCGTACTCAGTGCCGTGTCCCCCAGGGCCCTGCCTCCGATGCGCTCCAGTGAACGGCAGTCTGACAGATCCAGGTCCCTGAGACGGCTGTCCCCCAGAAAAGCCTCATCTCCGATGCTTTTCAGAGACCGGCAGCCCCTCAGATCGATCCGTTCCAGAACCGGACAGTCCGAAAAAGCTCCGGATTCAATTTCCTCCAGTCCTTCCAGGTCCGCCAGCCGGACTTCCCTCAGGTTTTCAAAACCCCGAAAGGCATCCTCACCGATTTTCTGAATTTCACCGGTCACCATGACATACCGGACCCGCCCGGCCTTGTCCGTGTCCGCCCAGGACCCCAGGGTACCACTGCCCCGGATCACCACCGTGCCATCCTGATCCATCTGCCATGAACCCTGTCCCTGTGTGTCATATGCCCAGGTATTCTCTGATGCCGTCCGGACTGTTTCCGCCTCCCTGTAGGCCAGAACGAAAGGACCGAAACGGTCCGCAGAGAAGGTAAAGCCCGGAAGCTCCTCCTGCCCGTCCGCCAGAATCCTGTTCTGAAACCGGGTATTCTCCACGATCCGCGCTTCCTCCATCCCTTCCTCATTTTCGGAAATGTGATACAGACGGAACCCCCTGCCCACCAGGGGCTGGGGCAGAATCACCCGGGCCTCAAAGCCGGCAAATTCCCGGGCGTTGACGCACCGGACGTCAATGCGCATCATCAGATACGCACTGTCCTCCCCGGCCGGAAAAAGCGCTTCTGTCATCCTCCTGTAATACCCGGCCTCCTCGCCGCTGAGGAACAGAATGCTGCCCTCGGCTCTTCCCGCCAGGGAAACCGGAGTGCCGGACCAGGAAAGCCCCCTGATCCTCGCGGCGCCAAGATCCAGTTCCTCCACCTCCGCGGATGCGAACGCTTCCGGAACCATTTCCTCCTCCGGGGTGGTTTCCGTTTCCTCCTCCGTACCCGCTTCCAGTTCCTCCTCCGTCAGCACATCCTCACATTCCGGGCCATGCACATGCTCCGCCTTTCCGCAGATGAGTTCCGACTCCCCGTCGGACAGGCAGTCTTCCCCGTGCACATGGACGGGCATTTCCCTGTATCCGCAGACACAGACCCCGGATTCATAGCACTCTTCCGTATGCACATGCTCTCCGGCTCCCCTGCACACCAGGACCATGCGGGTTTCGTAACAGTCCCCGCTGTGCTCATGGTCCTCCTCCCCGCAGATCAGAATCTCGAATCCGGAATAGCATTCCTCCGAGTGCGTATGTCCTTCCCGTTCCTCCTCCATGCACACGAGAACGGCCATGTAGCAGTCAGGACCGTGTCGGTGCCCCTCCTCCATTCCGCAGACCGTCAGAGCCTGCTGCTCATAGCATGACATGTCATGGGCGTGATCCAGATCACAGACCAGAACCGTTTCCCACTGGAGGCACGACTCATCATGCACATGTCCGCTCTCCTCCTGTCCGCACATCAGGGCCTGCACATAACAGTCCTCTCCGTGAACATGACCCGGCTGTTCCTCAAGCCCGCAGACGGGTTCCGGCCCCTGCACCCATACCCGGCATTCCTGATCGTGGACATGCCGGTCACAGACGAGCACGGATTCCCTCCGATAGCAGGTAAGGTCATGCACGTGATCCCATTGCTCCGCAAGGGGACAGATCAGCATGTCTCCGTCATAGCAGACGCTGTCATGCACATGCCGGTAATCCTCCGTCAGACCGCACACGTACAGTTCACCCTCCACGCATGCCTGGCTGTGGGTATGCGGTTCAAACACACAGTGCAGTCCGTGGGCGTAACAGTCCCGGGTATGCACATGCTCTTCCTGTCCGCAGACATATTCCGCCGCTGCCGGGGCACAGAGGAAAAAAAGCATCAGCAGGATCATTCCGGCCAACGCCCGAAAGCGCTTTCCTGTCGAAGACCGCATTCTTCCCTCTGCCCCCTTTCTGATGATTCAGTTCTTCATCTGACATGATCATAACATATCCGGATGAGAAAGAAAACGTCATTTGTTTCTTTATGCGGATATTCTTCCCGGATTCCACCGTATCCGGCTCAATTATTTAAATTTCCGTGAACACATGGTGCTTTTCCTCATTCCGGCCTATACTATGGAAAACAGGAAAGGAGATCCTCTATGATCGGATGCGTGGACATGGGTGGAGGAACCCGTGGAATCTATGGTGCCGGCGTGCTGGACGGCTGTCTGGACCTGGGCATTCATTTTGACGGTATGTACGCAGTCAGCGCAGGCTCTGCCAATGCGGTGTCCTATATGGCAGGACAGCGGGGACGGAACTATCGGTTCTACACCAGCTATTTTTCCCGCGCCCAGACCATGGGCCCCCGGACGGCCCTGCATACCCGCAATCTGCTGGACCTGGACTATATCTACTGCGCCATAAGCGCACAGGACGGCGAAGACCCTCTGGATTATGACACCTTCCAGGCCAATCCTGCCCGTCTGGAGGTCGTGACGACAGACGCCCGGAGCGGGAAAAGCGTTTACTTCCACAAGGATGATATATCCCTGGACCATTATGAGTGTCTCTGCGCCTCCAGCACCCTGCCCCTGGTGAACCGCCCCTACATCTACAAAGGCCGGGCCTACTTTGACGGGGGCGTCAGTGATCCCATTCCCCTGCACCGTGCCCTGGAGGATGGCTGTGATCGGGTCGTGGTCATTCTGACCCGGAGCAAAAACCTCCCCGGCGTTTCCCGCTATCAGCGCTCTCAGGCCCGGCTCCTGCGGCGCCGGTATCCCGGCACGGCTGATGCCATTCTGAACCGCTGCCGCCTGTATGACGAAGCTCTGGCCCTGGCCCGTTCCCTGGAGGAATCCGGAAAGGTCCTGATCCTGTCCCCGGAGGAACTGCCCCTGATGCGCACACTGACCCGGAATCGGGAATCCCTGGACCTCCTGTATCAGGCGGGCCTGGACGCCGCGCAGCGCATCCCGGCCTTCCTGAACCGCACCTGAGGAGGCTCACATGCTCTGGCTTCCGGTTCTGCTTCTCCCGGTTCTGTACATTCTGCTCATTCGTCCCTCCCTGCGCCGCCGCTTTCCCCCGGTCCTTACGGGCCGCGGGTTTGCCCATCGGGGACTCTGGAATGAAAAAAGACCGGAAAACACCCTTTCGGCTTTCCGGTCCGCTCTTGAAGCGGGTTATGGAATGGAAATGGACATCCGCCTCTCCTCTGACGGGGTTCCCGTGATTCTCCACGACCCTTCCCTGAGGCGCGTTTTCGGCACCCCGGAGAATGTCTCGGACTGTCCCCTCTCCTTTCTCTCCTCCATCCATGCCCCCGGCACCCGTGAGCATGTGCCGACACTTCAGGAGGTTCTGGACCTGGTATCCGGACAGGTCCCCCTGATCCTGGAAATCAAAAGCTGCCGTCCCCGCAGGGCCTTTCTCCGATCCGTCCAGTCCTGCCTGGACGCCTATCCGGGCATGTACGTGGTGGAAAGCTTCGATCCCCTGATTCTTCTCTGGTACCGGCTCCACAGACCGCATGTGATCCGGGGACAGCTGGCCTTCGGTCTGCACGGTCCGAGATCTGCGGGATTTCTGCCCTGTCTCCAGTCCCTTCTGCTCCAGCATGTCCTGTCCCGTCCGGATTTCATTGCCTTTGACTTCCGTACGGAACCCAGCCTGCCCCTGAAACTGGTCAGACTTTTCCGGCCCGTCACCGCCGCCTGGACCCTGCGTTCGGAGGAAGAGCTGAAAAGTCTACGCGCGTCCTATGATCTCTGGATTTTCGAGGGCTTCCGCCCCAGGTAAATCCCGCGTGTCACGGACACGCTTTTTTCTTTCCCCCGGTCCTCCCAGGACCCGGGAGCGAATCCCCGCAGGAACGCTAAGGACGAATGCCATCCCCGGTGCTGTGAAGGACGGCCTGTCCGCCCGTGCACGCATCCACACCGCAGGAACAGCCCTTCTCTTCCCGGAAGGGCAGGACACCCCGCTTTCCGTGCCTGCCCTCTCACCGGTCTGAATACGGCTTTCTTTCCCTTCTCCGGGATTCAGGTTTCCCGGGACGTCTCTCCCCATCTCATCAGCATGCATGTCATGCCGGTACAGATCAGGATAAAACCCAGAACATGCACCGCCGGCGCATAGGTTACCGTCGCGCACATAGCATCCAGGATATGACCCAGAATGAACATGGTGGCACCCCGCCAGACATGCTCCGCCTGTTTTCTTCCGCTGTAAGCCAGGAGGGACAGAACCGGAATGGAGGCCACAATCACCCAGACGTCCGGGCCATACTGCCGCAGAAATCCCAGGGTGATCACGGTCGCAGACACAGCCGACAGCAGGAACCAGCTGATCCAGCGTCTCCTGGACATTGGTTTTCTCAGGAAACAGCCCGCCATGGCCAGCATGACCAGAATCCACAGAATCTTTCCGTACATCCAGTCAATGAACGTGACGCCCAGACACACATAGCCCAGCAGGACCACCAGAAGCAGCAGCCAGTCCTTTTCCTTTGTCTGCCGGTTCATCCATATGCCCACCGCAAGCGTCAGGAGCATTCCAAGAGTCAGCCAGCCTATATGGATCACCGGCATATCCGCGAAGAACCAGCTGGCAGTCTCCGCCCCGAGCACAGATACCCCCAGAAGGCAGAGAAGTGCCCAGATCGGGAAAGGATACTGTTTCCTGTACCGCTTCATCCTGGACAGAATCAGGCAGATCGGGCCACAGAGGATCAGGCCCAGAATCAGAACCACAAGGTTCAGCATGACCCGCCAGTTCATTCCCATGGAGTCAATCCCCATGAACCTGGCAATATCCAGGCCTTTCAGGGTCGCCGGTTTCAGAATGGGAGCCACCTCATCCTCATCCCGGGAATCATCAAAGACAAGAAGGTTTTCACCTGCCTTGAGGCTGATCACGCCGCTCCGGTAACCCTCACTGGCAGTGGCCGCCTTGACCGTGAGACGGAACAGCATCACTTCCGCCTCCCCGTCCTTTTCCGCTTCCACCCTCACACTGAACCTCTGGTGGTCCGGCACGGCAATCACACTGGTATTCCCGCATCTTTCGGTATACAGAAAATCCCGGATATCCGTGTCCCCGGGCGATTCCTCAAAATCGCTTCCATAGGTGATCTTCCCCCGGGAATCCATGGTGAGAATGTTGGCTTCATCATCCATGCTGGCTGTAACCCTGACGGGTCCGCGAACCATGACATAGATGGAATCCGTATTTTCCTCAAAGATCCCTTCGGCGATCAGGGGGGTACAGGAAAGGTAACTGTTCTCCGTGTGTTCGGTGAACAGACGTATGAAGGCGGACCCTGCGTTCCGGTCAGCGCTGGCGAGCTCAGACCGTGTCACGCTGGCCCGGAACACCCTCAGGACATAATCCACCGTGGCGTCCAGACGTTCTCTGTCCTCGCTGCTCTGATTCCGCAGATTCCACATGAGCGCCTGGAGCAGGGACAGGGTGTTGGACACGGACTTGTCTTCCATGATGCTCATCAGAGCCGGCTGGTACTGTTCGTTGTAGTTTTCCTTGCTCTCCAGCAGATCCATGATCATGCTGAGGAGGATGCGCATCCGCAGGTTCAGTTCCGGACTGTAATTGGTTTCCACACCGAAGATATTCTTGCCCTCTTCCTCCCGGATAATCCTCTGCAGAATCCCCATTTCTGAGGAAAACTCCAGTGTGGGAAGATACAGTGTCCTGCCATAGCGGTCATACCCCCACTGGGCGGGAAGCACCTGAGGCACCATGTCCATGGGATTGACGATATTGAAGATGTTCCCGTACCCCTCCTGCGGCGGATTCTTCACCACGGCAGGGGTTGCATAGGTGTAGGCATAGATATCATCCCGTGAAAAAACCCCAGCGTCGTCCAGCATGGCCGCCACCAGATTGCTCACCGCGGCAGCCCGGCTGTATCCGGAAATCCAGACCTTGATCCGGCCCCTGATCCCTTCCATGTGAATGTAACCGCTGAGACGGTCCACCACCAGCTGAGCAGCACTCAGAAAGCCTTCATGAACATCCCCGTCTCCCGGGGTCATGTTGGACTCCCATTCATTACTGTACCGTCCTCCGCACACGCCAATGGCAATAAGAGTAAAGGGTTCCTGGCCTTCCGCTGCCATTTTCCGGCTGCCCATAGCCGTGGAAACCGTATATCTGGAGGGTGTTTTGGAATAATCGTCCTTACGGATCCGCTCAAACCCTGCGTCCTCCAGAAAATGCTCCAGGTTCAGGGAAGGATCAAAAGCCTCATCCGGAAGGTCCAGGAACAGGTCCGCCCGGTTG
The DNA here is from genome assembly GCA_902774025.1 of uncultured Eubacteriales bacterium. Taxonomy (GTDB): domain Bacteria; phylum Bacillota; class Clostridia; order Christensenellales; family Aristaeellaceae; genus UBA2943. The sequence continues at coordinate 10,785 of CACYGY010000038.1, read as the reverse complement.
GCGCTCAATGCCATGGCCAGACTCATCACCGCCAGATTGCCGTCATACTGCCCGGCACTGCGCCAGAAAGGGTAGTCCATGAAATCCACGCTGAACTGGAAGGAATCCTCCTGTTCCAGATTGTTGAAACCGCCTCGCACTTCCCTGAAGGGGTACCCGTTCACGAGCACGGGTTCCCCGTCGTCCCCCAGGACCACCTCGGCACCGTATCCAAAGCGCGCTCTCCAGTCTTCCCCGGAATCCTGATTCGCCAGGATTTCCGCCGCTTCGCCTCCCACCCGTGACAGGCTCATCACCATGACAAGGCACAGGAGGAAGGATACCCCGATGCGTGCCCGTTTCTTCATCTTCCTCATCCTTTCTCCGTGTGATCGGACTCACCGGACAAATCAGACATTTCCTGCTGCTGCGCATCCATCATTTCCTCAAAGGAAGCGCAGCCCCGGACACGCTGACCCTCCATGCGATAGAAAAGGTCTGCCCTGCGCAGCGTACTCAGTCTGTGTGCCACCATGATCACGGTGCATTTCCCCATGATGGCCTCTATGGCAGTCTGCACCTGTTTTTCGCTCCGGTCATCCAACGCACTGGTCGCCTCGTCAAAGAGGATCAGTTTCGGCTCCCGCAGCAGGGCCCGGGCGATGGCAATCCTCTGACGCTGACCGGCGGAAAAATTGCTCCCGTCCTCGGAAACAGGCTGATACAACCCTCTGGGATGGTCCCGGACAATGCCCTCCAGGCCCACCTGTCCCAGCACTTCCATGACTCTCCGGGTGGACACATACCGAAGACCGTACAGGAGATTATCCATAAGTGTTCCCTCAAACAGATTCGTCGTCTGGGGAACCACGGCAATGTGATGACGGTAGTCCGTTTTGTCCAGTTCCTTCAGGTCCTGTCCATCCACCAGAACCTGTCCCTGCTGTGGAGAATACATGCCCAGGATCAGATTCAGAACCGTGGTCTTTCCGGAACCCGAAGCGCCCACCAGCGCGGCGGTTTTTCCTGCAGGCACATGGATACTGACATCTCTGAGCACTTCCTTTTCATCGTAGGAAAAGGATACGTGTCTCAGATCAATTTCCCCCTGCACAGGTCTGTCCAGAAGATTCTCCCCGTTCCGGTCCGTATCCTTTTCCAGCAGAACCTCGCTCACGCTCACAAGGCTGTCGTATCCCTGAACCATCTGGGGCATCTGATCCAGCACCTTCTGGATGCTTTTCACAATCATGTCAAACAGGGAAAGGAAAATGAACACATCCCCCATACCGGCACCCCCCGCGGATGCCAGAATCCCCGCCACACACAGGCATGCCAGCCGAAGCCCCTGGGCGGAACCGAAAATCACGCTGGCCAGGTTCAGCTGCTGCCGGTCATACCGGACGGATGATGTCCGGACTCTGTGCACGTTGGTGCTGATTTTCTGGTACTCCGTTTTCTGAAGTCCCTGAGAACGCATCAGCGGATCATTCTGCAGAAGTTCCTGGAAAGCCACGTTGGAACTCTCCGTTCTCATCCTCATCTCATGCTTGCTCTCCCAGATGGGACGGAGGAAACGTCTGAGCAGCAGTGCATCCAGAGGAAGCGCCACGGCAAAGAACGCGAGCATGACCGGCATCCGGATCAGGGAAATCACAATGACGCATACAATGTCCTCAAGCAGACAGAGAACATTCTGGGAATAATCGTAGAGCATACTCTGGATAAACTGCACATCAGAAACCAGTTTGCTCAGAATCCTGCCCGTGGACGTTCTGTGGTGAAACCGCATGGACAGCAGCTGGATTTTCCGCACAAGGGCCATCTTGAAGCCGGATTCCACCGCCCGGGTAAACCGATGAAAATAGCGGTTGTTCAGCCATGCGCAGATCAGATTGATGACAAGAGCCAGCAGGGCCAGTATAAGACTGATCCAGACTTCCCCGCGGAAAAAGGGCTGTCCTGTCTGAATCAGGTCAATGACCTGACCCGCGAACACGGGAAGGAGTAGCGCACATCCATGCTTGAGAAGGAGATTCAGAACGGTAAGGATAACCATCCGAGGGTGACGGGCGAAAAGACGGAGCAGAATTTCCCGGGGTTTTCCCTTCCCTGATCCTGAAATCTCCTCTGAGATTTCCGTGATTTCAGGACTCAGATCGTCCCAGGCACTCGCATTGAACAGAATCCTGAAATGACTGCGGCCTCCGGAATACCTGCAGTCAATGCGGCCCGCGTACTGGTCCAGAATATACCGGCTGATCTGTGCCCCGATATCCTCTTCTGCTGCCTCTTGCGGTCCGTTCGTCTCCCAGGATTCCGCGTCACCGTTCACACAGATTTCTGTCCGGACAGTCTTCCGGCCCCGGACCTTTACATCCATCTGTGTAAAACCCCTCTGATACAGCTGAGTGACCAGTTCCTCACAGATCAGAATCCCAGTGGAAGGAGTCATTCCGGAGGGAAGCCGTTTTCCCGTTTCTTCCTCCACCTTTCCGAGCACTTCCGGAATCTGTTCCCGATCCCGGATCTTCCAAGTTGAACTCATACCGCCGGCTTTTCCTTTCCATGCGCTCTCTTCTCCTGCATAGGGTCGGAAGCAGGAAAAGGAATGAAATCAGCGGCACGCCTGCCCTCCCGCGCGCGGTGCTGCGCATTTCCGCATTCGGGAAGGTTTTCAGGCGGTCCGCTTTCGTGTCACTTCACTGCCAGTCACGTGTCATTCCCGTCAGAGATTCTGAGCAAACCATGCCACCATGGCATCCGTGGACCCCGGAAGACCCTCATGTCCAAAGTCAGGATAAAAGATCACCTGCTTGTCGGACCGGATTTTGTTGAAGGCTGCAAACTGACTGGAGGGCGGGCAGATCGTATCCATAAGGCCCGTATACATCCTCACCTTCCCCCGGATCCGGCATGCCAGGTGCTGAACATCGATATATCCCAGACGGGTAAAGGTTTCCTTCTCACGCGCATGGGTGGGGTCCGTGTGCCGGAAAAACTCCGTCAGTTCCGAATAGGCATCTCTGGCCAGATCCAGATTCCACACCCGCTGGTAATCGCTGAGAAAAGGATACCACACCGCCGCCAGTTTCACATTCGCCAGCGCCGCGCAGGCCAGCGACAGACCGCCCCCCTGGCTTCCTCCGTATACAGCGATCCTGGATGCGTCCACTTCTTTCATGCCGCCCACCACCCGGGCCAGCATGGCCGTGTCCAGGAAAATATGCCGGAAAAGCAGATGGTCCGGATTCTCGTCCTCCAGACCGCGGATGATGTGACCGTGAAGGGTATTCCCCTTTACGCCGCCCGTGTCCTCACTCCATCCGCCCTGTCCTCTCACATCCAGAGCCGCCACCACATAACCGGATGCGGCAACTTCCATCAGACTCGTCCATTCGCCGGCGCTTCCGGTGTATCCATGGAACCTCAGAACCGCGGGAACCGGAAATTCAGCCCTGCGGGGCACCACAAGCTTGGCATGAATCCGGGCATTCCCGGTTCCATTGAACCAGAGATCAAAACAGTCAAACGCAGGATGGGGATAGGCCGGCTGAAGCAGCACATCCGGTTCCGTCATCGCCATCTCTTTCAGACCGCGATCCCAGTATTCGTCAAAATCTTCCGGTTTCGGGTTCGTTCCCTGATAATCATAAAGTTCATTCACTGACAAGTCAAACAGACCCATATTCAATTCCTCTCCCATCCATTTTCATTGTGCCTCAGAGGATAAAGGGTATCACCGTCTTTTGCAACTCTCCCCTGCCCTGTTCTCAGAAAAAACAATGGTCCCCGAAAAAGCTGATCCCATACAGCCGAAGCTCCATCCGGAATCTGATGAGGCATTGGTCGGAAATGAGGGCTGTCCGCGGCGGAAACCGTTCCGGTCCCATGCCGGAGCGTGCGTCAGACCCTGCTCAAGGATCTTCTTTTCCTCATGAATCAACATGTTCGAAGATGTCTGTATGTGTGTCTGAGTCCTGGCGGTCCCGGGTACAAAAGCCCACCGGTCCTTTCTGCTTTTCTTCTTGTCCTGGCAATACCCATATTCTCCCCGTTCCGTCCGGATTCTGGCCCGGCCACGGTGGGGTGCGTCCTGCATCTTCCATCCCGTATGGGGCGCCCGGATCTCTCTGGCCAGGAAATAGCATATCCTGAAAGATGAAGGGGCCGGACATTCGATATCGGTGCAGGCATCTCAAGCGGAAAAAAGTGCCCATTCATAAGGGAGCAGACAATATGTCCGCTCCCCGACTGTTTTCCGGCCCTCAGCTCTGTCTCCGGAAGATGAACTGCTTCCGTGATGAGGTTTTTCCCGGGGATGCCCCGCTTTGGTCCCCCTTCCCGGAATCATTCTCTCCCTCTTCTTCCTTTGTCGCCACGGATGTGCCGGTTTCCGGAACCGCTGTTTCTCCTGCCGATCCCGCTTCCTCCGCATCCGTCATTTTCCGGGATTCCGTGCCTCCGTCTGTGTTCATTTCCGGATCAGATCTTTCCCGGTCTTCTCCCGGCTTTTCCTCTCCGGATGCTTCGGGATCCCCGTCGTCACCGTTCCTGGTCTTTTCCGGATCAGAACTTTCACGGCCTTCGGTCTTCCCGTCTTTTCCCGGCTTTTCCTCTCCGGATACTTCTGAATCCCCGTCGCCACCGTTTCTGGTTTTTTCCAGATCAGAACTTTCACGACCTTCGGTCTTCCCGTCTTTTTCCGGCTTTTCCTCTCCGGATACTTCTGAATCCCCGTCGCCACCGTTTCTGGTTTTTACGGGATCAGAGCTTTCCTGGTCTCCGGCCTTTTCGCCTTCTCCCGGCTTTTCCTCTCCGGATGCTTCGGGATCCCCGTCATCACCGTTCCCGGCCTTTTCCGGATCAGAGCTTTCACGGTCTCCGGCCTTTCCGCCTTCTCCCGGCTTTTCCTCTCCGGATGCTTCAGGATCCCCGTCATCACCGTTCCCGGTCTTTTCCGGATCAGAGCTTTCCTGGTCTCCGGCCTTTTCGCCTTCTCCCGGCTTTTCCTCTCCGGATGCTTCAGGATCCCCGTCATCACCGTTCCCGGTCTTTTCCGGATCAGAGCTTTCCTGGTCTCCGGCTTTTCTGCCTTCTCCCGGCTTTTCTTCTCCGGATGCTTCAGGATCCCCGTCATCACCGTTCCCGGTCTTTTCCGGATCAGAGCTTTCACGGTCTTCGATCTTTCCGCCTTCTCCCGGTTTCTCTTCACCGGACTTTATTTCCTTCACATCCCCAGCATCCCGAATCTGTAATTCACCCTCAGCAGCTTCTGACGTTCCTTCATTCTCTCCGTCTTTGCTCCCGGTCTTATCTGTTCCGTTGACGCCCTCTGTCCCGTCGCCTTCCTTCGATCCGTTCTCCGGCGCTTCATCTCCGGACAGACCCTGTCTTTCTTCTTCTCCTTCCTTTACCGGGTCCGGCTCCTGTTCCGCATCGGAGCAGAGATCGTTCTCCGCCCCGGACTCTTCAGATTCTGTATCCCCATCCCCGGAACCAGGTTCCATCGTGACATCCATACCATCAGCAGACAGGGAATCATCCCGGAATACCTTTTCTTCCGGTCCTGCCCCGTCGGAAGGTGCATACTCGTCACGCACCTGCCCCGAAGCACCCGTTTCATCCCGATTCTCCCCGCTGCTCCCGATCTGAGGCGGGTCTTCCGTGTCAGGAGAAGTCATGAGATATGTGATGTCCACCGCCTCTCCTTCTTCCTTGTCCCGGTTCACGCTCAGCAGTTCGCCGTCCGGGTCTGCTTCCTCATCACCGTGGACCATCTCCGCTTCATCCTTTGCCGCGCTCTGTTCATCCAGCAGCTCCTCTTTCGGATTCCGGGCATTCTCCTGAACGGACTGATTATTCTCAGATGTACCGCTCCGGGATTTTCCTCCGCTTGTTCCCGCTATGCTCTGAGGAACGCTGGATTGAACATATCCGTTATTCTCCATAATATGGTATATATCAGTATCGGATTCATTCTCCCGGTCCAGTGGTGTGATAAAATCTCTGTCAAGCTCAAAAAGAATTGAACCGTTGGGTCTGCTCCCATTTTCTGCGTTTTTCTCAATCTCCAGCATGTAATTCAGAAACTGTCCGCAGAAATTCAGAGAATCCCCATCTCCCTGGTAGCCCTCTCCGCTCTGATTTCCCTTGATGAATCTGTTCTGAAAATCATCCGTATCCGTATAGGAGCCGCCTGAAACATCCTTGATGATGACATCAAGGGTTTCACCACTGTTCAGCCTTTTAAAAACTGAATTCATGCCCTCCAGCAGGACTTCACTGCTGACGCTTCCGTCATCCTGAAGGGAGCTCTTTCCATTCTCCTTCTGCGCGGCCATTTCAGCTATGTAAAGACACGCAAGATAACCGCTAACGTAGGTACTGGGAGTCGTCTTTTTTCCAAGATCAAATTCATAGGTTGTGTTCTCGAATTTACCCTGGGTATAAAAGTTCAGAATCGTGTCACTTGTATAACTGTTTTCCAGATGACCGGATTGTCCCTCTTCCCCCGGAACATACCGAAGAAGCTGGAAATAGTCGTACCGGTACCGGAAATTGTTTTCCACTGTCGTCGCGATGCCCTCCTGGAACCATGTGGGAAGCCGTGTCTCTTCCCGCGTCTTCAGGGCTTCCTCGGAACTGTCATACAGTTCGTCCACGCTCACTATGCCGGTGTGACCCACCCGGTCATAGTCAAACATGATGGCATGCATCATTTCGTGTACAAGGGTATTGTCCAGTTCCGCCAGCTTGCTCTCATCCTCCGTAAGCACGTACTCGTTCCGTTCAATGTTCGCGTCCGCAACTCTGGAAGCATTCACGCGGGTTATATATCCAAAGACGACCTCGTCATTTTCCTGGGTATAGACTGCCGACACAGAAGCCTGAACGTCAGACTGAGCCTTTTCGTGGGCGGGATTGCCGTCCGTGTCCCCATGATTGAAATAGATATACAGACCCATTACCGTCCCCAGTCGGCTTGAATCGGCCGCTTCCCGAAAAGCGGGAAACCTGTCCAGCAGAAGGTTGACAGCCTGCGGCTGCACACGATTGACAATCAGGTCCACCAGTCCTATGAGACTATCCCGAGAAAGGACATCCCTGGCCGTCTGTGAACAGTAAACATCCACCAGACGTGACAGCCTCTCCTTTTTCTCCGGGGACATGCCTCCGGCGTCCCTGTCATCCTCCGGCTTCTGCTCCGTTTCCTGTCCGGACTGCTTCTGATTCTCTTCCTTCTTCTCGCCCTGCTGCTGAGCCTGTTCCTGATTCTCTTCCTTCTTTTCGCCCTGCTGCTGAGCCTGTTCCTGGTTCTCTTCCTTCTTCTCCTGCTCCTGAGCAGATTGCTGAGGATTGTCCTGTTTCTCCCCGCCCTCTTTATTCTCCTGCCGGCTCTCACCCTGCCCGCCATTGGGCAGCTTTTCTTCCTGAACCTCGTCGTTCAGGAGAACTTCCGGATCATCCCACGGTCCGGCAGGAGCCGGTCCCACGGTGTCTGACACCGGAGAAGCCCTTCCCGTGTTCTTTCCTTGCCCGTCACGCGTCTTCCCGGAAGCGTTTTTACCGCTCTCAGTCTTTCCGGTCAGAATGTCCAGATTCAGGCGGCCCGAAAACACATAGAAAAGGCCCGTGGCATCGTCATAAACGGAAAGAAGCGGCCCTGTGCCGAACAGGCCGGCCAGGGAAGGGTTAACGGTCAGTATGAAACTTCCCGTTTCCACCCGGTATCCCTCCGGAATAAAGAACACGAGAACCGGAAAACTCTCCCCTTCCTCCGGAAAAACGGAGAGCGCATTGCCGCTGCCGTCAAACCAGAGGACCGGGATTTCCCAGGCCACCCCCTGAGCGCTGACGATGCTCGCGGAAGCGTTCACCGCGCTTTTCCCCACCTCCGGAAGATCCATATCCTCCAGACAGAGTTCGGAAAGAACTGTGCTTCGCTGATCGCCAGTCCTGACACCATCCATCCTGACCTCAACGGTATCTGCAAGAGCGTATGAAAGCACGTTCCATCCCATACACAGAACAAGACACAGAGCCAGCATTCTGCGCCATCCGTCTGAATTGCTCATGACAATGCTCCTTCCCCCAGGCCCGGTTCTGATCGCCGGGTAATCCTGACCTTTCCAGTTTCCCATTGCATCATACACCGGATGTTTTCCTTTGTAAACAAAAATAACATGATTTCGTCTCTGAATTGTAACAATTTTTTCACGTTTGTCTGTTACTATTTGCCGTGCCTTCTTTGCAGAAGTATTGCTTCCTATTTAAAGGAGATCTGGCAGGCTTTTTGTTTTTCTCATGTTCCGACCATTGACTTTATCCGGCAATCTGATAAACTGGGCTTGGTTTCCGGATCCAGGCTGTGCCGGGAAGCCGAGGTATCACTGTTATGCGGGAACTGCAGACCCATTGATTCGGGGTCGACGGTTCTTCTTTTTTTGTCTTTGATTCAGCCGGAAAGGAATGTTAACGTGACTGAGAGACTCTGGCAGATCCTTGTGGAATCCTTCCCGAAAATCCTTCTGCCCGGTCTGAAAATGACCCTTCCCCTGACCGTTATCGCCTTCGCCATCGCCATGGTCATTGCCATCGTTGTGGCGCTGATTCAGTTTGCACATGTGAAGATCCTCAGTCAGTTCTGCCGGTTCTACATATGGGTCATTCGCGGTACACCCCTGCTGGTACAGCTCTTTGTGGTTTTCTATGGTCTCCCCAAGGCTGGCCTGATTCTGGATGCCTTCGTGGCAGCCATCGTGGTCTTCTCCATCAATGAAGGCGCCTACTGCGCTGAAACCATCCGGGGCGCTCTGGAAGGGGTGCCCTCCGGACAGATTGAGGCGGGTTACTGTGTAGGGATGTCCTACACCCAGATCATGTGGCGCATTGTCCTGCCCCAGGCCCTGCGCACCGCCTTCCCTTCCCTGGCCAACGGCCTGATCTCCATGGTCAAGGACACCTCGCTAGCCATGAATATCACCGTGGCAGAGATGTTCATGGCAACTCAGCGCATCAATGCCCGTTACTATGAGCCTCTGGCACTGTACATCGAGCTGGCCCTGATCTACCTCCTCTTCTCCACGGTCCTGACCTGGCTGCAGCGCCTCGGAGAAAAGAAACTGGCCTCCTACGGCGGAAAGGAGGCGCGTCATGCTTAAGGTGGAACATCTCCGGAAAAATTTCGGAAATCTGGAAATCCTGCGTGATGTTTCCCTGGAAGTTCACAGGGGCGACGTGACCGCCATCATCGGACCCAGCGGTGGGGGAAAAACCACCCTGCTCCGATGCATCAACTTTCTGGAAAAAGCGGACGGAGGTACCCTCACCTTCGGGGAGGAAACCTTTGACCTGCAGACCATTCACCGTAAAGACATCGCCCGCATCCGCCTGCGCACCGGCTTTGTCTTCCAGTCCTTCAATCTCTTTGCCAATAAGACAGCCCTGCAGAATGTCACCGAGGGCCTCACCGTAGCCCGGAAAATGCCAAAGGATCAGGCTGTGGACACTGCCATGAACGCTCTGGACCGGGTGGGCATGAAGGACCGTGCTTCTCATTATCCCAGCCAGCTCTCCGGGGGACAGCAGCAGCGGGTGGCGATTGCCCGGGCTTTGGCCACAAGTCCCGAGATCATCTACTTTGACGAGCCTACCTCCGCCCTGGATCCGGAGCTCATCGGGGAGGTTCTCTCCGTCATGCGGGATCTGGCCGTCAGCGGCATGACCATGCTGGTGGTCACCCACGAAATGCACTTTGCCCGGGATGTGTCCAATCACACGGTCTTCATGGAAAACGGGCAGATCGTGGAATCCGGCGAGAGCAAAGCCTTGTTCCTGCAGCCTCAGCAAGAACGCACCCGTGAATTTCTGCGGACTCTGTCCGCTGAAAGATAACAATATGAATGAAAGGAACGATTCAAATGCGCAGACTGTTTTCAATGCTCCTGGCACTGACCATGCTCCTGACGCTTTCCCTCGCCTCCGCCGATCTTCTGGAAGAAGTCAAGGGCCGGGGCATCATTCTCGGCACCGAGGGCAACTGGGCTCCCTGGACCTATGTGGATGAGAATGACAAACTGGTCGGCTTCGATGTGGAAGTGGCGGAAGCCATCGCCGGGAAGATGGGCGTACCTGTTTCCTTCGTGACCACGCAGTGGGAGAGCATTTTCATGGGCATTGACAGCAAGATGTATGATTCTGCCGCCAATGGTGTGGAAATCACTGAAGACCGCTCCGAAAAATACGACTTCTCTGAACCCTATGCCTATCTGAGAACCGCTCTCATTGTGAAAAGCGACAATGAAGACATCAAAACCTTCGAGGACCTGAAGGGCAAAAAAACAGCCAACAGCGCCGGAAGCACCTACGCCCTGACCGCTGAAGGCTATGGCGCCGAGACCGTGGTGGTCTCCACCCTGGCCCAGACCCTGGACCTGGTACTGGATGGCCGTGTGGACGCCACACTGAATGCGGAGCTTTCCTTCTATGATTACATGAATGAGCACCCTGATGCCGCCCTGAAGGTTGTAGCCCTCACCGAGGAAGCCAGCGAGGTAGCCATGCCCATCCGCAAGGGCGATGAAAACGCCTCTTTCCGGGAGGCTGTGAATGAAGCCATCCGCGCCCTCAGGGAAGACGGCACCCTGAAGGCCATTTCCGAAAAGTATTTCGGCACCGACATTACCGCGAAATAAATCAGAAGAAGGGGCTGTGAAAAAAGTCCCCGAAAAAAAAGAAGGATTCAATTGAGCTAGAAGCTTGATTGAATCCTTCTTTTATGATACAATTGATATATATTAAAAT
>CACYGY010000037.1:29499-32975 GCA_902774025.1 uncultured Eubacteriales bacterium | reverse complement strand
GGCCTTTTTGCTTTTTTGGGACTTTTTTATGATTCTATAAATAATAAAAAAGGGGCCGTGATGCAAGACATCTTTGTGATGTCTTTTTTTCACGGCCCCGTTTTTTATGGGAAAATGTGACGAAAGGGCCGTAAACGGGACCCCGCAAATCGGACACGGGATTCTGCAGCACCATGTGCAGAAGTCAAACTGCACTCTGCGAAAAAAGGAGGGCACATACCACGGCCGGACCTGACGGCGGCCGGGTCTTGCGGAATCGGCAGACAGAAGCAGCGGACAGGGAGGACCGGGCAGGAACAGATCCTTCACGGAAGCAGGCGTATCGGGAAAAGGAAGTGACATTCCATTCCGGAAACCTACTTGCAAAGAGGGAAAATCGATGTAAAATGGAAGGTGACCCGCAAAGGGCCGTATTGCGTGATTCCGAAACGGCGGAACCCGTTCACGGGGAAATGGATGAATCCTTACCCTGTCGTCCCGTCGGTTTCTTTCAGTACCATGATTCCGAAGTTCCCGCTGACAGGCTGTTGTCCATGGGCATTTCATGAATTGCCGCGGAATCTCTCCGACAACCCCTGCCCGGGGCTTTTTCGGAAATTGCCTTTCCGGCAGCCCGGTTTCTCCGTTCCGCCGGATACGGAGAAACTTCAGGAACGGTCCCGGATGACATGGCTGGTACCGTATGCGTTTTCACGCTTTCTGACATGCATCGGAAAAACATGGATGTTACGATATTCCATCTTCTGATGATTCAACGGACAATTCCCGTACGTTGTCTGCATGCCGGGAATGGTTTGACGTCCCTGTCATGATCCATGATGCGAAACATGGAAAAGGCGAAGGCTGTTTTTGCCGGACTGCCGCTGGATGCGCTCGTGACGGCATGTCCCTGAGGGGAGAAATCCCAGCCTTCCCGCGCTGAAGGAAAAAATGGAAAGAAAGGGTTTCACTGCCATGCGGAATGAACCCATGTTTTCAAAGTACAGTTCAGACCGGTGGACGAACACCGGCCAGATGCCGCATCTGCCCACCGGGAGGGGCCGTCTTCGCACGGAGGACAGTTCCGCGTGCACGGCACAGACCGGCCGGCCCCTGCTGACACGCGTGAAAAGAGCAGACCACATCCGTGACGGATAATCCCCTATCCGAATCCATCCGGATGCATGATTCCCTGCTGAGCCGGAGACTGCACCTCATGATCTGACCGTGGGAACGGCCGGACTTCCCGGGGCCGGGGCACGGAAGAAGCCGCAGGGGAAAACGGAGAACCGTGAATCATAGATTTGTATAAAGGAGCTTGCATATGATTAAGCTTTTGTTCAAAAACCTGAAAGCGAGAAACTGGGTATCCATTTTCGTGATATTCTGTCTCACCCTGCTTCAGGTTTTTTTCATGATGACGATTGTCAGTTACATCAGCAGACTGACGGGTGCCGTTCAGGCAAGCCGGGAGAACGGTGTCTCGGAGGTGTGGTCCTATGGTCTGTACATGATTCTGTGCGCCGTCCTCATGGCCGCGGTGGAAGTCATCATCCGCTTCATGGCCAGCGCGACCTCTGCCAACGTGATCACCGATCTCAGGCAGAAAATGTATGAGAGAGTCAACCGGTTCGCGATTGCGGACTTTGCCTCCTTCTCAACGGAATCCCTGATCACCAGAACGACCAACGACATGCAGAACGTTCACCTGGCACTGCTGACGTTCCTGAAAACAGCATTCGTAGCGCCCATCACCATGGTGTGGTCCATTATCCTCCTGGTGAACTACGCAAACGGGACGCTTACCCTTGTGACGGCGATCTGGCTGCTGGTTCTGGTGGCCGCCGTGACCGTCCTTCTCGTTCTCATCATCCCCAAGTTCCGGATGGTCCAGAGACTGACGGACGCCATCAACGTGGCCTCGAGAGAAAACCTCACGGGCGTCAGGGTTGTGAGAGCTTTCAACGCGGAAGCCTATCAGGAAAACAAGTTTGACAAGGTCAACACGCAGTTCACCAAGGTCCAGATCTTTGCCGGCCGGGTGATCTCCATCTTTACGCCTATCGTCATGCTGGTCATGATGGGCCTGACGCTGTCGATCCTGTGGGCGGGCGCATATGCCCTCAACGGACTTCCCATGGATCTGGCCGAACAGTCCTTCGGAGCCGTCAACGCGTTTATCATGCTTGCCAGCCAGATCATCATGTCGGTTGTGCTTCTCATCACCCTGATCGTCGTGTGGCCCAGAGCGTCCGTCAGCGCCAAGCGTATTGCGGATGTGATCAACCATGACGTGTCCGTGCTGGATCCTGCCAATCCCAAGACGTTCCGGGAGAAGGGAACCATTGAATTCAGAAACGTCGGATTTGCCTACCCCGGTTCCGAGAAGGAAGCGGTATCCGATATCAGCTTCAAGGTGAAGCAGGGCGAGACCATCGCCTTTATCGGCGCAACGGGAAGCGGCAAGACGACGATCATCAACATGATCCCCCGCATGGCGGACTGCACGTCCGGCGAAGTCCTTGTGGACGGCGTCAACGTGAAGGAAGTGAGTCAGAAGGATCTGAGGGACCGGATCGGATACGCGCCTCAGAGAGGATTCCTCTTCAAGGGCAATATCAGGGAAAATATTGCCTTCGGCAATCCGGACATGACCCTTGCCGACGTCCGGTGGGCAGCGGAAATCGCGGACGCGGACAGCTTCGTGAGCAACAAGCGGAACGGATATGATTCCGAGGTCGCTCAGAACGGAACGAACTTTTCGGGCGGACAGAAGCAGAGACTGTGCATCGCCAGAGCACTCGCATCCAAGCCGGAGATCCTGATTTTTGATGACTCCTTCTCAGCGCTTGATTACAGGACCGACAAGAATGTCAGGGCCAATATCGCTCAGAAGCTTCCCGAAGCGACACGCGTGATTATCGCGCAGCGGGTCGGCACCATCATGGACGCAGACCAGATCATCGTACTGGATAACGGCAGGATGGTCGGCAAGGGCAAGCATTACGACCTGGTGAGAAACTGCCCTGTCTATCAGGAGATTGCGTTATCGCAGCTCAGCAAGGAGGAGTTGGGACTATGAGTACAACGGTAAAAGCTCCTAAGGAAAAAAGCAAGCTGGTCAGTCTCGTCAGGGCTTTCCGTCCCTATTACGTGCCCTTTGTGATTTCGATTGTCCTGCTTGTGGCTTCGGTTGTCTTCACGATTCTGACCCCGGGCAACATCCGCGAGCTGACCAATGAGATCAGTCCTGTCGGAAAAGCTGCGGTGGACGGCGCTTTCGTGGTCAATATGGACAATGTCCTCCGCTATGTCGTCAAGCTCATTGTCTATATCGCCATTTCCTTCCTGGCAAGCTATATCTCAGGCTTCGTTCTCAACACGATCATCCAGAGATTCTCCAGGGATCTGAGAGGCCAGATCACCTCCAAGATCAACAGGATGCCCCTGGATTACTATGACACGACCCAGACCGGTGATATTCTCTCCGTCATTAC
>CACYGY010000037.1:0-29443 GCA_902774025.1 uncultured Eubacteriales bacterium | reverse complement strand
CGTGAGCATGCTGGTGCAGTCCGGCGTCATGCTCATCGGCGTGTTCATTGCCATGTTCATGTCCTGCTGGCAGATGGCCCTCACCGTGGTGTGTTCCCTTCCCATCATGCTGATCATCATCGCCGTCACCTTCAGGTATGCGCTTCCTCTGTTCAATAAGAACCAGGAAGTTCTGGGCGAAGTCAACGCCGCAGTGGAAGAAAACTATTCCGGCCAGCTGGTGATCAAGGCTTTCAACGCCGAGGACAGAAAGATTGAGGAGTTCCAGAAGAAGAATACCCTCCTCGGATCGATTCTGAACAAGTCTCAGGGCGCGGGCAGCCTGATTGAGCCCGCCATGTCCTTCGTCTCCTATATCACCTACGCGGCGGTTCTGATTGTTGCGGGACTGCTGTTCTCCAGAGGCACCATCGCGGACATCGGTGTCATCACGGGCTTCCTCGTGTACGTATCCCTTTTCCAGGAGCCCCTTGCCCAGATCGGTCAGGCCAGCAGCACCATCCAGATGGGAACGGCCGCCTGCAACCGTGTGTTCAACTTCCTTGAGCTCCCTGAGCTTGACGATGACAGCAGCAAGAAAGCGATGCTGGACCATACGAAGATCCGCGGCGAGGTGGAGTTCAGGGATGTATGCTTCGGATACGATCCCAAGAAACTCACCATCACGAATTTCTCCGGCAAGATCAAACCCGGCATGAAGGTTGCCATCATCGGACCCACAGGCGCCGGCAAAACGACCCTGGTGAACCTGCTGATGCGTTTCTATGAGATCACAAGCGGCGACATTCTTGTGGACGGTGTGTCCATCAAGGACATGTCGCGCCGTGAACTCAGGGAAATCTTCGGCATGATTCTGCAGGAAACCTGGGTGATCAACGGCACCCTAAGGGAGAATATCGTCTATAACCTGCAGAATGTGGATGAGAACAGACTCGGGGAGATTCTCAGGGAGACAAACCTGAGCCATTATGTGTCCACCCTGCCCCAGGGTCTTGACACCGAGATTCAGAAAGAGAGTGCTCTTTCCGCCGGGCAGAAACAGCTTGTCACGATTGCAAGAGCCATGACGGAAAATGCTCCGATGCTGATTCTCGACGAGGCGACAAGCAATGTGGATACAAGAACAGAGATTCTGATCCAGAAAGCCATGGACAGTCTGACCAGCGGAAGGACGAGCTTCGTGATTGCTCACAGGCTTTCCACCATCAAGAACGCCGATCTGATCTTCGTCATGAAAGACGGCAATATTGTGGAGACCGGCAACCACGATTCCCTGATGCAGCTGGGCGGTCTTTACAGCGAAATCTACAATTCCCAGTTCGGCTGATGAACCTTTCCGGAGTGTGTCCGGCAGTTTAAGGAGCGTTCCGCTCTCCCCCCTGAGGGAGAGTTCAGGAAGATAAAGGAGGAATTCAAATGGGTGTTCTGTCAATCGTCGCGGGTGTGCTTCTGATCATTTTCGGTTTTTCCTGTCTCTTCACACCCCTTGCGACCTTTCTTTCGGCCGGGATTCTGGTGGGAATCATGTTCCTGGTGTACGGCGTGGCGGGAATTGTCCGGAGCTTCAGCCATAAGGCGGAGATTCTGGAATGGATTCTGAATATTCTGGCAGTTGCCGTCGGACTGATTGCCATGTTCAGACCGGGCGGAACCCTTGTGATCGACCATATCATTCTCATCATCATCGCCATCTGGTTCCTGGTGCAGGGCCTGATTCAGATCACGATGTCCTTCAGGGAGAAGGCCCAGAACCCGAACTGGTACTGGGGACTGATTGCCGGCATTCTCGGCATTCTGGTAGGCATTCTCTGCTTTGTGAATCCTGCGATTCCCGCGGTCACCGTCGGGATTCTGATTTCCTTCTTCTTTATTGAATCCGGATTCAGCCTGGTGACGCTGGGAACATCCTACAACGCGGACTGACGGGAAGAACCGATACGGACGGACCCGGAGCGGCTGCCGGAGGATGAAGGCATGCGCATCCGGAAAGCTGCCATGACCCTGAAAGGCACGGGTAAGCGTCTGAACCTTTTTCCGGGACAGGGCCCAGGCTGTGAAGCCTGGGCCCTTTTTGACGCGGCGGATCATGCCTTCACCCGGCGGCACCGACTGTCCATGAAGATGCACTTTGTCCCACGACTTCCCTTCGGCCGGGGAAGGTTGGCTTTTTCCCGAATTTGTTGTACACTGCCGGTATCCTCTTCATATCGTTGCAGATCATTGGAAAGTCAGGAAAGAGCGGGAGTGTTGCCTATGGGAAGGGAAACAGGGCAGACTTCCCGGAAAACCCGGGGCCCCAGTCTGAAAAAGCAGGCCTTTCTCCGTCTGTTCCTCATCACATTTGCCGCCGTGCTGATCTTCTACGCCCTTGGCCTTTCCATCAACGCCATTGGCGCGGAGAACGTGCGCAGGGACATGCAGACAGCGCTTGAGACGCATGCCCGGTACGCGGCGGACCAGCTGGATCAGGACCTGGAAAGGCTGAAATTCTTCCTGCTGGAGATGGCGTCGGACAGGCAGATTCTCCGTTTTGCCTTTTCTCACAGCCTGCTCACCGACTGGGAACGGCAGTCCTATATCAAAACGATCTCCGAACAGGAATACCAGATCAAGCGGTCCTCGGAACTGGTGGAGTCCGTGCGCATCATGCTGCCCCGCATCGGCAGAACCATTCTCACGGAGCAGTCCCAGTACGCAGAGATGGATCCGGAAGCATGGGATCAGCTTTTCGCCTCGGCGGTGCGGGGCAGAGTGACCCTGATGGAGTGGAAGGACAGCGTCTGGATGCTGCTTCCCCGCTTTGACGGTGCCGAGCCGCTGCTGATGATCGCCTTTTCCATCTCCCCCTCCCGTCTTTCCGCCCGGCTGAAACAGCTTGGAAACGAGGAGGACAGTGATGTGGTGCTCCTGCGCACCGACGGGACCGTACTGGCATCCGCCGGACAGGGGGAGGCGATCCCGGCGGAGCAGGAGCGGGAAAAGGAACACCGTCTGACGGCCTCTGCCCCCCTTTCCTCCGCGGATTATGAGATCCGGGAGTATACCCGCATCAACGAGGCCATGGAGCCCTTTGCCCATCACAGGCTGTATGTCTGGATCCTCACGGTCCTGACCCTGGGCCTTCTGGGCACCTATCTGCTGTATTACCGGCGCTTTATCATGCGTCCCCTCAACGATCTTCTGGATTCCATGCGCCAGGTGGAGCGGGACGGACGCTACAGGATCATGGCGGGGAAATCCGACTATGAGGATCTTTACGCGCAGTTCAACCATATGCTGGACCACATCGAAACCCTCTCGGGGCAGGTGTATGAGCAGCAGTACCGGGCGCAGCAGGCGGAACTCAAGCAGCTGCAGATGCAGATCGATCCCCATTTCCTCTACAACTCCCTGTACCTCATCTACCGGATTGCCCAGGCGGACGGAAACCGCAGCATTGCCCATCTGTCCCAGAACCTGAGCAGTTACTACCGGTACATCACCAAAATGCCGGAGCAGGAAGTCCACCTGAAGGACGAGATCAATCATGTCCTGAACTATCTGGAGATTCAGCGGGTCCGCTTTGAGCCCAGGATCCGGATCGAGGTGGAAGAGCTGCCGGAGGAAATCACCATGGAGCGGATTCCCTCCCTGATCATTCAGCCGATCGTGGAAAACGCCTTCCAGCACGGGGTGAACGGTCTGGACAGCGGCGGATTGATCACCCTGCGCTACGAGGTGTTTCCGGATTCCTTCCGGGTGGCGGTTGCCGACAACAGCGGCAAGATGGATGAGGACCAGGTGGCCAGGCTCTGGAGGAGACTGAATGAGACGGAGAGCGGGAATCCCAGTGCTCTGCAGAATCTGTACCGGCGGCTGCAGCTGTATGAGGGACAGGATCAGGTGCTGGAGCTCCGGAGTGTGAACCGGGGTCTGACGGCCATTCTGTCCTTCAGAAGGAAGGGAGGGAGAACGGGTGAGGACCCTGCTGGTGGTGGACGATGAAAAGCTCATGGCGGACGGGCTGAGCGCGCTTCTTGCGACAACCTTTGCCGGACGCCTGCAGGTCCTGCACTGCTACTCCGCCCGTCAGGCGGTGGAGATCGCGGCACAGACGCCGGTGGACCTGCTGGTGACGGACATCAACATGCCGGACCGGTCCGGACTGGAATTGCACGCGGAGCTGGCGCAGATCCGCCCGGAGATGCAGGTGATCTATCTCACCGGTTATTCGGAGTTCGAATACGCCCGGACCGCGGTGGATCAGCACGCCTTTGCCTATGTCCTCAAGGGCGAGGGGGACGAGGTGGTGATCTCTGCCGTGGAGCGGGTGCTCAGTCTCTGGGCGGAAGAGGACAGGGAGACGGCACCTCCTCCCCGGGAAGCGGAAAAGGACACCGGGGAGGAAGCGCCGGAATGGATGGGTGAGCTGCATGCCTATATTCACGCGCATCTCTCCGAAGACCTCTCCCTGAACCGCCTGGCGGAATTCTGTCATTTTCATCCGGTGTACCTGTCCCGGGCCTACCGGGAGGCCACCGGCAGCACACTGACGGACTACATCGGCGGGGCAAGACTGAACCTGTCAAGGAAACTTCTCAGGGAAAGCCGGATGAGCATCGGGGAGATCGCCCGGTGCACCGGCTTTGCCACGGACAACTATTTCTGCAGGTGGTTCCGGAAGCAGACCGGCATGTCCCCCCAGAGCTTCCGGCAGAAGAGGAACTGAGGCGCCGGAAAGGGAGGCAGACGCGCATGGCCATTGAAGCGGCGTATATGGTACCCCATCCCCCCATGATTCTTCCACGGATCGGAAAGGGTGCGGAAGGACAGATTCAGAAGACGGTTCACTCCTTTGAGCAGATCGCGGAGGAGATTGCCGGGATCTGCCCGGAAACCCTGATCATCCTCAGCCCCCATGCCGTGATGTACGCCGATTATTTCCACATTTCCCCCGGGAAGAGTGCCCGGGGCGATTTCGGCAGGTTCGGGGCCGGAGAGGTGAGGTTTGAGGAAACCCTTGACGAGGAGCTTGTACGGGAAATCGACAAGGATGCCCGGCGGGACGCCTTTCCGGCGGGCACCCTGGGAGAGCGGGACAGACAGCTGGACCATGGGGTGATGGTGCCCCTGTACTTCATCCGGGAGAAAACCCGGGCGGGGAGGATTGTGCGCATCGGTCTGTCCGGCCTGCCCCTGTCCGCGCACTATGAGCTGGGTCAGCGGATCAGGGCGGCCGTGGAGCATCTGGGAAGGCGCGCGGTGGTGGTGGCCAGCGGCGATCTGTCCCACAAACTGCAGACCTATGGCCCCTATGGGTTCGCCAGGGAGGGCCCCGAGTATGACGCGCGTCTCATGGACGTGTGCCGCCGGGGGGCCTTCGGGGAACTCCTGGAGTTTGACGAGGCTTTCTGTGAACGGGCCGCGGAATGCGGGCACCGCTCCTTTGTCATCATGGCGGGGGCACTGGACGGGCGGGAGGTGGAGGCCCGGGTCCTGTCCCATGAGGACGTGACCGGCGTGGGCTACGGCGTCTGCGCTTTCCGCCCCGGAAGTGTTTCCGGACAGAGGAGATTCCTGGAAACGTACCGGGAGGCGCAGAAGGAGCGGATCCGGGAGATCATGGCCCACGAGGACCCTTATGTCCGTCTGGCCCGGCTGACGGTGGAATCCTTTGTCAGGGAGGGCAGGAAACCGGCGCTTCCCGAATGGGTGACTCCACAGATGCGCACGGAAAAGGCAGGCGTCTTCGTATCCATTCACGCCCGGGGCAGACTGCGGGGCTGCATCGGGACGATCGGGAGCACCCGCTCCTGTATCGCGGAGGAAATCCGGGAAAACGCCGTCAGTGCCGCCATGCGGGATCCACGCTTCGATCCCGTCCGGGAAGATGAGCTGCCCTTCCTGGAGATTCACGTGGACGTTCTCTCAAGGCCTGAGCGGATCGGGGGACGGGAGGAACTGGATGTGAAACGCTACGGTGTGATCGTATCCTCCGGCGGAAAGCGGGGACTGCTGCTTCCGGACCTGGAAGGTGTGGACACGGTGGAGGAGCAGATCCGCATCGCCATGCAGAAGGGCGGGATCGGGGCGCATGAAAGGATCACCCTGGAGCGGTTTGAAGTGGTCCGTCACAGGTAAGGAGGAATGGGATGCGATGCCAGGTCTGTTTCCGGCACTGCGAAATCCCGGAGGGCCGGGTGGGATTCTGCGGTGCCCGGGTGAACCGGGAGGGCCGGATTCTGCCCCTGTATTACGGCAGGGTTTCCAGTCTGGCCCTGGACCCCATTGAGAAAAAGCCTCTTTCCCATTTCCATCCCGGAAGCCGGATCCTGTCCGTGGGGAGCCTGGGATGCAACCTGGCCTGTCCCTTCTGTCAGAATCATGAGATCGCACAGCGGGAATATGGCGTTTTCCACGCGGAAACGGAAGCCCTGTCTCCGGAAGAACTTGCGGAGCTTGCAGGGAGGGCGAAGGGCAGGGGGAACATCGGCGTTGCCTTTACCTACAATGAGCCTCTGGTGGGCTATGAGTACGTGCGGGATACCGCCCGGCAGATCCGGAAGGCGGGCATGGTCAGTGTCCTGGTGACCAACGGCACGGCGGAAATGGATGTGCTGCGGGAGATCCTGCCCCTGACGGACGCCATGAACATTGACCTGAAGGGTTTTACGGACCGGTATTACGAACAGGTGCTGGGCGGGCGGCGCCGTGTGGTGATGGATTTCATCCGGGAAGCGGTGAAGGCCTGCCATGTGGAGCTCACCACCCTCATTGTCCCCGGGGAGAATGACACGGCAGGGGAGATGGAGGAAATGTGCCGATGGATCGCCGGCCTGAAAGGCATGCAGGGCGGAGGCGATGAGATTCCCCTGCATGTCAGCCGCTTCTTTCCCCGCCATCACATGAGGGACAGGGGACCGACGGATGTGAAACGGGTATATGAGCTGGCGGACACGGCCCGGAGATATCTCAGGCATGTGCATGTGGGGAACTGCTGAGGGACGGACGAAAGGAGAATGCCCAGTGGAGGAAATGAGGATTCCCGATCCCATCACACCGGAGGACATACCGTACCTGCCGGATGTGGATGAGATGGAAAAGGAGGAACTGAAGGTGCTCCTCAGGCGGCTGACGGTACTGTACGGTGCGCTGGAGGCGGAGGAACCGGAATGGGACGGGGAGGAAGACGGGAATGAGGTCCATGCCGAGTGGATGGAGCAGCTGGAGGAAATCGACGACCTGATGGACGATATCCGGGACAGACTGGAAACATGAGGCGGTTATTTCCCCGGCATTCCCGCCCTGAAGAGGCGCGGAATCACAAGGGATGACTGTTTTTGCGTGCACATGAAAACGACGGCTTCCATCCGCCTGCCGGATTCCCGGATGGAAGGAAAGAGAACCGGGACGCTTTAGGCGCTCCGGGTCAGGACCGGGCAGTGAAAAAGGTGCCGGTTCCGCCGCACCCGGCCACGGCCGGTGCCTGAGGGAACCGGGGCAGGCTTCCATTCCGTTGAAGGGGGAAAAACCCATGAAAAGAACGATTCTGTTGATCCTTGTCCTTTGTCTGAGCTTTGGCATGTCCGGCGCGTCCTTTTCTGAAACCGCTGTGACGGAAAAGACGGCAGCGGAGATGTCCGGGGAGGAACTGTATCTGGCCGGACGGGAGGCCCTGGACGCCCAGGACTACGGGAAGGCAAAGGATTATTTTCAGATGGCAGCGGATGCCGGGAATATCGATGGCTGGAGAGGCCTGGGCACTCTGTATATCAACGGCCAGGGCGTGGAGATGTCCACCGAAAAGGCGATGGAATACTATCAGATGGCTGCGGAGAGGGGCGACGCGAAATCCATGTATAATATCGCCCTGACGTATCTGGACGGCCAGGGTGTGGAAAAGGACACCGGCAGGATGATTGAGTATTTTGAGAAGTCCGGTGATCATGGATTTGCCGAAGCCTGGACGATCCTGGGAAACATTTTTCAGTACGGTCAGGAAGTGGAACATGACATAGGCAGGGCCGCGGAATATTATCGGAAGGCGGCGGAGCTGGACGATTCATCTGCGTGCTATACCCTGGCTGTCATGTACTTTGGCGGCGAAGGGGTGGAGCAGGACTACGGCAGGGCCGCGGAATACTATCAGAAGGCGGCGGACCTGGGGATGGTTCAGGCGCTGAGTGACCTGGGCATGATGTATTCCATCGGCACGGGAATGGAGAAGGACGATGAAAGGGCCCTGGATTATTTCACGCAGGCGGCTGAATTGGGAGAACCGACGGCAATGTTCAGGCTGGGGGAAGCCCTGAGGCTGGGACAGGGCCTGGAGAAAGACGAGGAGAGGGCGACGGAATGGTACCGGAAAGCCATGGAGGCCGGATATGATCCGGATGATGAGGAACGGGAGATTCTGAAGACCGCCCTTGGGGATGATTATGCCCTGTATTTCCCTGTTCAGGCGGAAGGACAGGATTATGCCGTGTGGACGGCACCGGTTCTGACAGGGAAGGAACAGGTGGACAGCATGGTTCTGCGGTTCTATCCCCTTTCTCCCCATGTGCCGTATTACGGGCTCAAAGACTACGTCAACCGGATGTATCAGACGGGTCTGACGGTGACGCCTCATGACGACGGCGTCTGGGAGGTTGCCAACCCCAACGGAACGAAGATCCTGGTCAATCCTTCTGCAGGGACGATTGAAGCGGAGGACTGGGCGCGGTTCCAGATGCCGCCGCTGCCCTACACGACAATGGCCGGCGTCAAGGATTCGGACTGCGGCTGGACGTATTATTCCGAAGTTGTGTTTGACGGCCCGCCAGATGCCGTGACTTTCGATTTCGCCAGATACGGTATTGCGGTTTACGCGGACGGGGAGGACGTATACCTGCCCCTGGCACTGCTGTCCACAATGTTCACGGATGTGGCCTGCAACCATGTGCTGTGGAACGGGGAGTCGGTTCTGCTGCCGGCGATGGAAGCGAGTTCGATTATGGACGTGCCCGTGGAGTGGTATGAGAGCGGGCATATGCGCAGCCTGCTGACCGGGGGAAGGAAGCGGGAGGCAGATGTGATTTTCGAGGATTACGCGGAGCTGTGCTTCTGCCTGGATTATTTCTACGGCCATCCCGGCCCGGGCATTCTGGACAGGGGGATCCGGGAAAAAGGTCTGGATGCCGCGCTGGATGATGTTCCGGAGCTGGCATCCTTCAAGGACCGGCTGAAGGACCCTGACATGCTGGAATATATGCTGGCTGTGTTTGATCTGTTCAACCTCGGTCTGGATGAGGGCCACAGCGGCTACAATGGGTTCAACGGCATCGGAATGCCGGATTTCCCGTATCCGATGTTTGCCAACGTGGCTTCAGCCCGTGCAGGCTCGATGTATCAGGCCAGGTCCTTTGCCCTGGATCAGATCCGGGGCGAGGTCATGAAAGCGCGGAATGCCGCCTGGGGGGATGAGGTCTATCGGGAATGCGGCAGCACAGCCATCATCCGGATCAACGGATTCACCGATGACGTGGCCGGTTGGGAAGCCTATTATGCCGGAGAGGGAGAGATTCCCATGGACGCCGTCGGCATTACATGGACCGGCCTGAAGCGGGCCTCGGAAAATCCCGCGATCCGAAACGTCCTGTTTGACTTATCCGCCAATACCGGCGGCAGCAACGATATGCTGATGTACATGCTGGACCTGATGTTCGGAGAAGATGTTTTCCACGGCAACAACGTCCTGACGGGACAGGGCATCCGTGCAGTTGTGCATTCGGATAAAAATCTCGACGGCGTGTTCGATGAGAAGGACGATGAAGTGAAGTATGACTTCAACTATGCCGTGCTGACTACGCGGGCCTCCTTCTCCTGCGGCAATCTGCTGCCGATCCTGATGCAGGAGCACGGTGCGGTGCTTCTCGGCGAGCCCACGGGGGGCGGATCCTGCGTCATACAGATCAGTACGCTGACGGGTGGCGGAGCGTTCATCATGTCCAGCTGGCTCTGGGCTTTATCGGACGCAGAGGGCAGGTCCGTGGAAGGCGGCTGCAGAACCGATCTGCCCATTGCCCGGATCGAGCCGGAACTGCCGCCTGACGCAGATCCGACATTTTCCGTCGGCGACTATACGCCCTACTTTGACGACGTGATGCTGGACCGGATGATCTGCGAATGGTTTGAAGAGCAGGCACTGGCGCCCGCCGCGTAAGGAACACCGGCTGCCCGGTCCGTCTTCCGTCTGCCCTCCACCGGAAGGGCGATGAACCGGACAGGAGTTTAACGGAAAAGGACAGGAAAATCCCCGGAGCGCGCTGCTCCGGGGATTTTCCTGTCAAGTCATGAAGCGAAGGAACGGGGTTCAGCCGTTGACCAGCTCCGTGACATCGGTGGGTTCCAGGTGAACGGTGACAGGGCCCTCAAGCAGGAGATGTCCGTCGCTGTCCACGGAGAAGACGATGTCCACGGAATCGCCGTCATCACGGACGTCATACTCGCCGCTGGCGTTGCGGGTGTAATAGCTGACGGAGCCGCTGCCCTCCAGCTTTCCGGTTTCCTCGTTGTAGAAGCAGTTGGCCAGGAGCATGGTGAAGGTATCCCCGGCGGGATCTCCGGTATTCACATACACAGTATAGAACCATTCGTCCGGGTCAGAGCCGTTCCACATGATCTCCGCCTCCACCGTTTCCCCGGCACTCTCCACGCTCTTCCAGATGCCCGCAAAGGGTCCGATGTTGTGGAATTCCATGTCCGTGCCGTCGTTTTCGTGGCGGTCCAGCCAGTTGAGATAACCATGTTCGTCCAGAGAAAAGGTGGTGCAGGTCTTTTCCTCGTCCAGACCCTCGTACACAGGCGCGTTGTATTTCCGGTTGTCCGGATCCAGGGGATCAATGGTATAGGTGGTCTTGGAGGAGGAAACGGAAACCAGACTGTCCGTATCCGCGTGGTAATAGCAGCTGTATTCCCATTCGGTTCCCGTGGAATCCGCAAAATTGTCCGCCACGACCCTGACCCGGTATCCTTCTTCCTCATAGTCGATCTGAATGAGGGAACCGGCAATGGCCCAGGTCCCTTCGAACTTCTTTCCGCCCTCCGGCTGGGGAAGAACGTCTGCCAGGGCGGAGACGGTCAGGAGGGTCATGCAGAGGACCAGGGCAAGACTCAGTGAAATCAGTTTTCTCATGTGGTTTTCTCCTTTGTGTTTTTGATTCGGGATTCCCTTCCCGGCGGTTCAGGGGCATGTTCGGGGAGATGAAACATGTGAATCTCTGCGCATACTTATAGCAAGGGGAGAGGAAAGTGTCAAGAACCGGAAAGGAACGCACAGCCGCGCAAGCCCTTCCCCTGTCATTCCGTCCCGGGTGATGCGCTTCAGGATTCGCAGTCACCGGATGCTCCTCACACAGATAACGAAGCATCCCCGCGGTTTCATCCCGTCTGTCCCTGATTTTCTCCGGCACGTACGCGCCTCTGGTTTACGGGCCCGGGAAGGAGCCGGGACGGGCATGCGGTGCTTTCCGAAGGGCGTTTCCGTGGCATTCCAGGATCGGAAGCTCTTTTCCCTGACCCCGGTGCCATCCCTTTCCGGAGGCCCTGCCCGGATCGCGAAGGGAGAGACGGGAAAGGGTCTGTTCCTTTCCCCTTATCAGGGCGTGCCCCGGGAAGGAGATTTGACGAACCGCTGAATCTGTCGTAGGATCACTCCTGAAAAATGTTCAGACGTTCCATGCATTCAGGGATGAAAAGGTACGCAGGCAGGCTCCGGATCATGCCGTGAGGCCGTAAAGGGGGAGAAGACATGCGGAAAAAGGATGAGGGCGGAATGACTGAAAAAATGTTTCAGCAGGCTTCAGGGGGATATCTGACCCTTGAGGAAGCCCGTGCACTGCTTCAGGCCCATGCCTATGTCCGGTACGTGGACGAAACCCTGGAAAGATACTGCGGGACGGAGAGGAACAGCCGGTCCCTCCGGGACAGGGTGGTGGAGGTGCTGCGGGAAAGCGACCCGGAGGCTTCCACGGATACCCTGAGCCACCGGGTGGACACCTGGTTCCGGAAGAAGTACCAGCTGATCAGCCGCAGGAGCGCCCTTCAGATCATCTTCGGCCTGCACATGAAAGGGGAGGAGGGGGAGACGGCTCTTAAGCGCCTGTGCGGCGAGGGATTCCACTGGCGGGATCCCCAGGACCTGGTCTGGATCTTCGCCCTGGAAAAGGGCATGGGCTATCCGGATGCCTGCAGGCTGCAGGAGCGGATGAAGCCCCTGTATACGCTTCCCCGGAACGCTCCCGCGGATGAAACGACGATGACGGAAAGTGTCCGGAATCAGATGCAGGGGATTGAGACGGAGGAGGAGCTTGCCGCCTTCCTGAGGGAATCCGCGCCGCATCTGGGGAGGCTCCACAATACGGCCTTTCAGCTCTTCAGCCAGTTCATGACCCTCCTGGAGGAAGCGCCCGTTCTGAACCGGCAAACGGGCGAGCGGGTCATGAAAACCCCGGAAATCCTCGCCACCTATCTCTATGACCGTCTTCTGCCCCATGAGGAAAAGGGGGAAAAGCCGGAGATTCTCCGGGACGCGGTTGCCAGGGACATCCGTGAGAACTGGCCCGGCGAGTTTATGATCAGCCGCATGCGGCAGAGAAGCGCGGACGTGAACCGGAAAACCCTGATCCTCCTGTTCCTGGCCTGCGACGGGGGAGAGTCTCCCTATGGGGACACGACGGACCGGAAGAAGGAGGACGTCTTTGAGGACACCTGTGAACGCCTGAACCAGATGCTGTCGGACTGCGGATTCCCCGCCATGGATTCCCGCAATCCCTTTGACTGGATGGTGCTGTACTGCATGGTGGCGGAGGAGCCTTCCGACATTGACGATCATATGGCCGCCTTCCTCTCCACGATTTTCAGGGACGGGGAAGGGGAGGAGGACACCTGACACAGGACAGCGCGCGCAAGGTTTCCCGGGCGGAGGTGGTAGGATGCTGACGGCGGCCCGGTGAAAGAGGGCCAGAAATCAGGAAGGCGGACGGAAGAATGACAGATCAGCGGAAACCTCTTCCCCCGGGAACAGTCCTTGATTTTCAGGGCCTTCAGTGCGAACTGGGGCCTGAAATCGGACGGGGCTCCAACGCCCTGGTCTACCGGGCATCCTACAGGGATGCCCTGGATCCCGGGAAACGGCATCATGTCCTGGTCAAGGAACTGTATCCCCTTCATCCCGGAGGAAAAATCCACCGGCGGGCGGACGGAAGCATCTGCGTGGAGGAAGAGGGACGGGAGACCTATGAAATCCACCGGAAGGGCTTTGAGGCGGGCAACAGCGCCCATCTGGCCCTTCTGGAGGCGGCCCCGGACCGGATCGGGGCCAACATCAACACATGCCTTCTCCACGGGACCCTCTGTACCCTTCTGGGGGTGAGCGGCGGGGAGAGCCTGGAAAGGGAGGAGGCTGCCCGGGACATCCGTCAGTGTGTCCTGCGGGTCATGGCCATTCTGGACGCTCTGGAAGTCTTCCACGAAAAGGGAATCCTGCACCTGGACGTGGCCCCGGACAACATCCTGCTCCTGGGGGGCAGGGGGCAGGAGCGGGCCATGCTGGTGGACTACGACAGTCTCCTGTCCCTGGACGTGTGCAGGGAAGGGAATGCGGCGGTCTTCAGCGTCAAGCAGGGGTATACGGCCCCGGAGGTGCGCTCGGGCAGGCTGAGGAGCATCGGGTTCCCGGCGGATCTGTACTCCGTGACCGCCGTCTTCTACCGCCTCCTCACCGGGGAGGCGCTCACGCCCTTTCAGCGCATCCGGCCCGTGCCCCCGGATGTTTCCGGATGCCCGTGTCTCCGGGAGGCGCCGGAAACGGTGAAGGCCTTTGTGTGGGAAATCCTCCTGCGGGGTCTGCAGACCCTGCCCGCCCGCCGCTATCCGGATACGGCGAGCATGCGCAGGGACCTGGAGGAGTTGCTGCGGCGGATCGACGGGGTGGGAATTTCCCACTGGGCCCTGTGGGAGGCCGGGCGGAAACAGGTGAAAAGGATGCTCCGGGAGAATCCGTCCCTGTCCTTCATCCGGGAAAGCGCCCGCCTCTATCCCTCCATGGTAAGCGACGGAACCGGGACGGTTTCCCTGGAGGAGCGGATGCGGGAAAAACCGGAAAACGCCATGCTTCTGGCAGGGGGCGGCATGGGCAAGACCACGGCGCTTCTGCGTCTGTGCCTTACCGGGGAAGAAAAGTACCGGGAGGAGCAGCCTGCGGTCATGTACCTGTCCCTGTACGGCTGGAGGCAGGGAGAAAATACCGGGATCCTGGATCGGATTCTGGACGGTCTGCGCTTTCCCCCGCGCACCCATACCTTTGAGGATGCCCGGAAAGCGCTGAGGGAGGTCCTGGACACGGAGGGAAGCCCCCGGCTTCTTCTGCTGCTGGACGGTCTCAATGAGACCCTGTCCGACCCGGAGCCCCTTGTGGAGGAGATCCGGAGTCTGTCCCGCCTCAGGGGGCTGAGAATCCTCGTATCCCTCCGGACCGGGGAGGCATCGCTTCCCTTTCAAAAGCTTGATCTCACGGAACTGACGGAGGAAACCGTGCGGACGGCGCTTGAGGGGGAAGGCCTCCTGCTCCCGGAATCCCCCGGAATGCAGCGAATGCTGCGCACGCCCATGATGCTGTCCATGTATATCCAGTCCGGAAGGATGCGGGAAACGCAGGTGCGCGCGGGGAGCGAGGCGGAGCTCATGGACGCCTATCTGGACTCGCTCCGGGAAAAGGCGGTGCGGGATCTGGGGGAGGAGAGCGGAAGGCGGTGGCAGACGGAGGCGGCCCTGGAGATGGTGCTCCCGGCACTGGCCCGGGAAATCCATCTGAGGCAGCCCATGGACAGCCGCATTCTCCTCAGGCAGGTGGAGAAATGTTACCGGCTCCTCATGAGTCCCCTGTCCTCCCGCCTGTTCCCCCGCTGGATCGGCCACAGGGATGCCATCCGGGGCGGGGCGGAGAACGCGGAGGCGTGGTTCGCTCAGGTGGTCCATGATCTTCTCTGGAAGCGCCTGGGCCTTCTGATCCGGGACGACAGGGGCGCATACAGGATCTGCCATGCCCTGGTGGAAAGGCACCTGCTGGAGAAGAACCGGAGGATCCGTCGCCGGATCCGGCGCAGCCGCGCCCTGAGGATCGCGCTTTGCGCCGCGGGGGCCGCTCTGGTCCTGGGCGTGACCTTTCCGGTCATAAAGGGCCTGGTGGTTCCGCACCCCTACCGGGAAGTCTACGCGGAGCATGTCCTGGAAGGGGCGGTGCGGGCTTATGTCATGGCCGGCAGGCAGTACGAGGCGATGGCGCTGCTGACGGAGAGCGCCCTCCGGTCCCCGGAGGCTTTCCGGACCGGGAAGGAGATGTATGGGATTTCCCTTACGGGGGGCTTTTCCGCGGGAACGGCGCCGGAGTCCCTGGAAGACATGCTGGGCTCCGGGAAGGTGATGCCCTGGTCCGGTCTGCCCATGGACGGCGTGCGGTGCAGACAGCTTCTGGAGCTGGCGGAGAAGCGGGATCAGGAGTACCGGAAGTATGCGGATGTCCTGTGCTTTCTCATGGAGAATGAGGTGAGACGTCAGGATTACGGGGACTATCCGGAGAAACTGCTGAAACTGCTGGAGACGGACGCCTGTATCGCCTCGGAGCTTTATCAGATTGTGGTCATGCCGCATCTGACGGGCCCCTACGCGGACCATTCCGTCAAAGACGAGGCGGTGGACGCGCTGGTGGCCACGGTTCCCAGGCAGAACAGCCACCCCTCCGGAGGGGATTTGCGGGAGGCGGAGAAGCGGCTGGTGAGCCTGGAGGGAGCGCGGAGAGAGGCAGAGAGAGAATTGCTTGCATGCGGCGCCATTGCGGCCTTTACGGCAGCGGAAGCCGGAAAATGACGACAGGAAAGGAAAACACATGGGGAAAAGAATGCTTTCGGAGATCCTGGCCCTTCTCATGGCATGCCTGACCCTCCTGAGCCCGGGCGTGTCCGCGGGGGCGGAGGAAAGGGAAGACCCTGCCCAGATCCGCATGCTCAACGATCTGCTGGGGGTTGTTTACCAGGGTGAAATCCTTCTGACCCGGACGGAGTGGGCGCTTGAGGCGGTGGAGGCCTTTGACCGGACACGGACCTGGGAGGCGCTGCAGACCGCCAGGGCGGCGCTGGCTCTGACCGGGCGGAGCCTGGGACGCCAGGCGCTTCCGGAGGCGGAAATGACAGAGGAGGACTGGCGGACCCTCATGGACCGGGGACTGGACATGAGCCATCTGGAGGAAAGAGATGCCATGTTTCACTCGGAGCAGGATCTGCTCATCCGGACCTGTGCCGCCCTGCAGAAGGAACTCACGGTGAACGTGTTTCTCAATGAGGACTGGGAGGTCACCCTTCAGCATGCCCGGGTCATGAAGGACTATATCGCCCGCAGCCTGGAGCACCAGGCCGTGATGACGGACTGGACCCTGGCCTGCATTCATGACCGGGAGGTTACGGAGGCCTTCAATGCCCTCATGGAGCAATGGTGCCCCGCAACCCACGCGTATCAGGCGGAAAATCCGGAAGACCCGGCGGTCTTTGAGGCGGCGGCTCATGCGCTCCTCAGCCGGATGGAGGACGCCCTTTCTGCGGTGGCTGGGATTGCGGGAATGAGCCGGTACTACCTCAATGAGCTGAGCAGACTTCTGGAATCGGGGGACCTGCAGGCTCTGGAAGGCCATTTCCTTGAGATCTCGGGGCTGCCCCTGTGCCTTCCCTTTCCTTCCTTTTACCGGGATGCGGATGTGTACTACTTCTGGACGGAGGGAGAGGAAGTTCTCCCATCCCCCGTTCCCGGGGATGATCTGCGGGCACCGGACCTGTGCCGCATCCGGATGCAGGATGTGAAACGGGAGGATGTCCTGGCATACCGGGAAGCGCTGGAGCAGGCGGGATACCCCAGTCTCAGCCTTTCGGAGGGGGAGGACGGGAGCCTTCGGATCCTTTACGCCCTGGGGGAGAGTGTGTTCTCCGTGGACTGGGCGGATCATGAGGTCACCCTTCTCATGATGGAGCAGCCCGTTTTCTTCGCCCCTGTCTGGTACAGACCCTGAGGGGCGGGGGGAAAAGATCCCTTGCGTTCCATGCGGTTTTCTCTTAAAATCGTGTCATAGGAGCCTTGGAAGGGCCGGAAAAGAGGGAAGGAACCGATGAATACCATACAGAAGTGTTATTACTGCGGCGGGGAAAATGACCTGTCCGCCGCCGTGGACAACCGCATCCGCTGCAGGTTCTGCCGACGGTATTTTTCCATACCCAGCCCGGAGGACCAGGAGAAGCAGGCGCTGTATGATCTGGGAAGGCAGAAGATGGATCTTCTCCAGTTCCAGGAGGCGGAGAAAATCTTCCTGGCCCTTGCGGAGAAGGATCCGGATAACGGGGATGTGTACTGGCAGGCGCTGCTGTGCCACTTCGGCGTGGAATACATTCTGGACGAGGACAGCGGGCAGAACGTGCCCACCGTGACGCTTCTGACCAAGCAGCCCATTCTGGAGCACGATCTGTATCTCAAGGCGATCCGCCACGCGGGATCGGAGGAACTCCGCGCCACCTGGCAGGCGGAGGCGGAGCACATCAGCACGATCCTCCAGACCTATGAAAAGGTGGCGGCCACCGAGCCTGCCTATGACGTGTTCATCAGCGTCAAGCAGGGTACGCCTCAGGGCACTCCCACCAGCGACAGCTTTGAGGCCGCCAGTCTCATGCATTTTCTGGAGAGCAGGGGCCTGAAGGTCTTCAATTCCCGTCTGAGTCTCAGGAACATGGTGGGTCAGGAGTACGAGCCCTACATCATGGCGGCCCTCATGTCCGCCAGGGCCATGGTGGTGGTGGGCTCCTCCAGGGAATATCTGGAAGCCCGCTGGGTGAGGAATGAATGGCGGCGCTTCCGCTGGCTGCAGGAAAACGGCGAGGGGAAGCGGGTGCTGATCCCCTACCTCCTGGGAATCAGTCCCCTTCTGGTGCCCACGGAGATGGGCGCGATTCAGTGCGTGTCCAATACCGGCGCCTCTCCCTACGCGGATATTCTCCGGGCCATCCGCAAGGCCGTCCCCCTGAGAGTGGCCAGGATCAGTCCGCCCGTGGTGGTGCCGGAGGAGGTGCCGGACGGGGAGAAGGCGGAATGGCTGGAAAAGGTCCGGGAAAACCTGGAGGAGCTCAATGAGTTCCGGGACAGCATCATGCCGGACCTGGACACGGCCCGGAAAGCCGAGACCTCCGCCGGGGTGATCCTCACCAGCCTGGAGCGCCTGTCCGGCTTTGCCGAAACCTCCGGCATGACCAGAGAGGCCACGGCCCTGCAGAAGCATTTCCGGAGTGAGTATGAAAGAATCCGGCTCAACGAGTGCGTGACGCGCCTGGAGGAGATTGCCTCACGCATGGAGGGCAGGATCACCGCCTATGCCGATGCCTGCGCCCTTCAGGACGAGCTGGAGAGGATCAGGAAGGAGATTTCCGGATACACGGGGCAGTCCCAGTCCTCCTCGGTGATGAAGCGCCTGGATGAGCTTCTGGGGGAAATCCGGAAATGTGTCATCCGCCTCAACCCGGACAACCTCATCACCGACCCTCTGCGCCATGCCCT
This sequence comes from uncultured Eubacteriales bacterium, assembly GCA_902774025.1. Classification (GTDB taxonomy): domain Bacteria; phylum Bacillota; class Clostridia; order Christensenellales; family Aristaeellaceae; genus UBA2943. The sequence continues at coordinate 10,843 of CACYGY010000037.1, read as the reverse complement.
TGCGGTGGGCAGGCATTTCGTGGCGGGCCTGAGGAAGGACGGCACGGTGCTGGTCACCGGGAAGGGGAAGGATCTGGTGGCCGGGGCGGAGAGCTGGAGGGACATCATCTCCCTGGCGGCGGGGTCACATCATCTGGTGGGGCTGCGCCGGGACGGCAGCGTGGTGGCCGTGGGCAGCAACCGGAAAGATCAGTGCGCGGTATCCTCCTGGGCGCATGTGATCTGCATTGAGGCCAGCGGGGATCACACGGTGGCCCTTGACAGCGAGGGAAGATGCATGGGATGCGGGGACAACGCTCAGGGCCAGATCAATGTGGAGGGCTGGCAGAACATTGTGTCCCTGTCCACCTCGCCGCGTCTGACCCTGGGCTGCGACCGGACGGGAAAGGCATGGTCCGCGGGAAACAGTCAGAAGCGGGGCACGCAGCTGAGCGGATGGTCCGGGATCCAGCGCATTTTCGCCGTGGATCACAAGGCCGTGGGCATCCGGGAGGACGGCCAGGTTCTGCTCATAGGGGACACGCCCCGGACGGAGGTCCGTCAGGACCGGTGGCTGAACAAAAAGAAAAACCTGTACCTTTCCTTCACCTATGTGCAGGGGAACGCCATGGCGGCCCTGACCAGTCTGGGCACGGTGAAAAGCGTTCCCCGGGGCGGTTTCAGGATTTTTCACTGGCTGATCTGCGCCGCCATCTTCGGGGGGTGCGTTGCATGCAGCAGCGCCACCGCGAACTCCAGCAGGTCGTCAGAATCCGTGAAAACCATGTTTCTGGTGTTCAGTCTCCTTCTGGGCGCCCTGCTTCTGGGCATCCTGATCCTGGACCTGGTGACGGCTGTCAGGAGGTACCAGATCTTCCTTGGCGTTTCCCGGTGGAAAAACGTGACGCAGATCGCGGGCAATGACGGGGGAAATGCGCTGTACGGGGTGAACCGGGACGGCAGCGTAGCTACCGTCCGGAAAACCGGTGCCCTGCCCTGGTTCGGCATCGGGCTGCCTGAACTGGATGAATGAAGACCCGATTCGTCGGGAAACAGGAGGAATGTCATATGGCCATACCCTCAGCCATCAGCAAAAGAATCCATGTTGCGTGCCCCAGGTGCGGCACCTTTGTCACCGCCACACGGACGGCCGGCATCTGGTCCTCCCCCCGCTGCCCCCAGTGCAGGGAAAAGGTGGACCTCAGGCAGATCCGGAATGACACCATTGTGTGCGACAACTGCAAAAGCGTGGTGGCCTTCAACGGACTGAACGCGGGGAAGGAGTTCTGCCCCGTCTGTCACAGTAAACTGGACCCTTACCAGCGGAAGCTGGTTCCCTGCCCCTACTGCGGGGCCGAGGTAGCCGTGCAGTACGCGGAGAGTCAGGTCCAGTGTCCCATCTGTGACTGCCTGATTGACGTGGAGAAGGAACTGGAAAAAAAGAAACAGCAGGAGAGTCAGAAGGCGGTCCTCATTCAGTACGGGGCCAATACCTGGGACATCCTCTGGAAGCACCCCCAGAACAGCTTTCCGAAGGGTTCCCGCCTGATCGTCCGGGAAGGCTCATCGGCCATTCTCCTGCAGAACGGCAAGCTGCACAGGGTGGCGCCTCCCGGGGAATACCTTCTGGAGGACCAGGAGCTCTCCCTTTCCGGAAAGATGACGGAGAAGGGTGACTTCATCTATACCACGGACATTTTCTTCGTGCAGACGAGGATTGCCAGGGAGTTTGCGTGGGGGACGGCATATCCCTCGGAAATCCGGGACAGCTACGGCACCTACACCGTCCGGGCCAGCGGGACCCTGGAACTGCTGGTGGAGGACCCGGTGGCCCTGGCCAGGCATCTGAACTTCCAGGACCTGCTGACCCATGGAAACGGGACGGCAGAGGCGGACAATCTGGTGGCGGACCTTGTGGCCCGGCAGGCAGGACTCTGCTTCGGCGTGCCCCTGCAGAAGCTGGTGCGGGAGAAAGCGTGGAATCTGTCCGGCCTGGTGAAGACGGATCTGCAGGGGAGCATTCAGCCGGACATGGATGAACAGCTCCGGGCATTCGGCCTTAAGCTGGAGCCCAATTCCTTTGTGATCCAGACCCTTCAGTGCGATGAGATCCGGCAGTCCGCCCAGGAGAGGGATTTTCTGGACCGGATTCAGAAGACCATTTCCTTCTCCGCGGGCCGCATGAAGATCCATATGAAGGGGGAACCCGCCTGCTATGCGGAGTTCGATCTGGAGGGCGGCGTGCTGCCCGTGGTGAGCGACCGGAACGCCTTCCTCAACAGCAGTCTGGCTCATGCCTCCACCCCCGCCGCCGCCGTGGGCGAGCTCACCGGGGAGGTGAACCGCCTGCTCCGGGATCTGTTCATGCAGATCCTGCAGCCCATGGTGGACGACACGGAAGCGGATATCCGGGAGATGGGCCCCTATTACAGCTACCTGAAATCCACCGCCTGCGAGTGTCTGGACTTTGCCATGAAAAAGTGGGGTCTCAGCTTCGGCGGCATGTCCTTCCGCACGGAAAACTTCTCTCCCTCCCCGGCGCTGCGCCAGGCGGAGGCGGGTGAGGAAACCCATTTCCTGAAATTGAACGATGAGAAGATGCGCCGCTTTACCCAGAAAATCAAACTGGTGGAGAACCGGGAGACCCTGGAGTATGAACTGCAGATCCTCTCGGACACCGTGGAGATCAATGAGGCGAAGGCGCCCCTTGAGGAAAAGAGGACGGAGCAGGAGATTGCGGAGCTTGATCGGGATGAGCGGCTGACCGCCAGCCGGATGACCCGGGATCACCGGATTGCGACGCTTAAGGCGGATCATGACCTTCTCATGATCCGGAAGGAACATGAGAAGGACCTTGCGGAAGCGGAGCACAGGGTGGACATGCAGGACATGCTGCACCGTATTGACGAATCCGATCTGAGCTGGAGGGAAAAGCTGGACGCCTATGCGAGACTTCAGCGGAACCTGGATTTCAGCGACGGGAATCAGCAGACGGTGAATGCCGCCAAAGCCGATTACGAGGCCCGGCACACGGGGCTTCAGTTCACAAGGGAACAGCGGGAACTGGATCAGGAGATGAACGACTGGGACGCCAGACGGGCGGAGGAAGCCCGAAAGGCGGATTTCCAGAGGGACATGGAGAGCCGCAGGGCCGCCTGGGAGCAGGAAGTGAAAATCTGCCAGATGGAAAGCGAGCTGTTCAAATACAAAATCATGATGGATTCCATAAGCAGCCAGGAATCCGGCAAGGCTGCCCTTGAACAGGCCAGGGCGGCGGCGGAAAGGGAATACGCCGAGCGGGTGCGGGCCCAGAAGGAACGGGATGACAGCACCTTTTTCTCCCGCTCCCGGGAACTCATGAGCCAGCTCAGGTCCTTTGCCGTGGAAATGAAGGCCTTTTCGCCGGAGAAGCGGGAAAGTGTGGAAAAAGTCATCCCCGAGGAGTTTGTGAAAAAACTGCTTCAGACCCTGGCCTCGGTGACCCAGTCCGTCTCCACGGGCTCCGCGATGCAAAGCGGCTTTACGGACCGTGATTTTTGGACCAGCCGGAGAGACGGAGAAAATTCCGGCAGCAGCAGTCAGGAACATGGAAATTACGCCCCACCCAGATACCAGAAACCGTAAGGAGTCCGACGGTGGCAGCAAGACAGGAACAGGGTCCCGTGAAGCCGGGGCCCTGTTTTTTTCGGCGGGAAGGGATGGATGAAACGTTTCATCACCAGCCATGCGCGGGAGCATCCCCGGCCGCCCTGAAGGATCCGGATGGAAGGGATTCCGGAAAGGGGCTGGCGCTGCCCTTCATCCGCAGCGGGGGCGGGTGGATGCAGCGCCCGGTTCCGATCGGCGGACGACCGGCTCAGCATGGCAGGGAGTGAAAGGAGCCGCACGGACCGGGGAGGAGGGAAATGGAAGGTGCGGACGGGACTCTGAAAGAAGGCCTGCGGTTGAGGGCGGAGAGAGTCTCTCACGCGCCGGGGAAAATCCTTTCGCCCGCGCCCGCGGATGACGGGAATCGGCATGGAGGCGCATCCGGACCCTTCCGTTTCCTGTCCGGGAGGAAGGAAAAGAGAAGGGGATCCGGACACGGTCTGCAAAATCTGACAGGGGCGGTGTTACCATGAATGCGCCGGTTCCGCCGGAACCGGACAGAACAGGACGGGAGGCGCGGGATATGTTCAGCGCGGAAAAGATGTACACCTATCTCCGGGGATATGCCACCGGAGCCGGCATGCACGAAACCCTCCGTGCCCTCACCTTTGCCCGGCAGATGCATATGGGGCAGTTCCGCAAAAGCGGGGAGCCCTATATCATCCATCCCCTGACCATGGCCTGCAGCGCCCTGGGACTGGGGATCCGGGATGACCCGGTCATCGCCACCATCCTGCTCCATGACTTATGCGAGGACTGTGATGTGGGCCTTCAGGAGCTCCCGGTGCCTGAGGAAGTCCGTCACAGCGTGGAGCTGATGACCTTCCGGGTCATGGAGGGGGAAGACAAGGAAGGCGCAAGGAACCGGTATTACAACATGCTTCTGAAGGACCGGGCCGCCGCGCTGACCAAGGTGGTGGACCGCTGCCACAATGTCTCCAGCATGGCGGGAACCTTTTCCCGGGAAAAGCTGAAGGCCTACATTGAGGAAACACGGCGGTATGTGCTGCCCCTTGTGCGCAGGGCCAAGGAAATCTATCCGGAGGACGCGGATGCCCTCTTTGTTCTGAAGTATCACATGCTCAGCGTGGTGGATTCCATTGAGGCCGCCATGCAGGTCTATGAGGGCGTGCCGGTGGAGACAGCCAAGGCAGACTGAGGCGGCGTGACAAAGCGGGGAGGAGAGAGAGAATGTTCAGTATGATTCTGAATTTCCACGACAGAAGGCCGGAAAACCTGCAGCGTGTGAATGCGATGCTTTCCGCCATGCCCCTGAGCCGGGTGAAGGCCAGGAACGTGGGCGGGTATCTGGCGGTGAAAACCATCTTCACCGGAAAGGCCTTCAGACCTGTGGACGTGGGGTATGAGTACGGCCTGGAGGAGCTTGCACTGCTGTGCATGGACGAGGATCCGGAGGATCTGCACATCTGGCAGGTGGATGTCCTGGTGTTCCCGAGGGGAGAAAGGCCGGACATGGAAAGGGTGCATGATCTGTGGTGCGACGCGCATCCAGATCGGGTCATGCGGGAGTTGATTGCCCAGTCCTTTGACAGCGGAGACGCGTGTGTGGTGATGCATCACGAAAGAACGCCCCTGCCCCTCTTCCGGTGCCGGGATGCAGGGCAAGGGGCGTACAGGGCGTAAAATGGCAGGTGAAGGAAAAGAAGGGACGGGAGGGGAGAGGAAGAATGCCGCTCAGGAAGTTTTTCAGGTTTCTGGCCGGGATGGCGGTTCTGTTCCCCTCCTGTGCCTCTCAGATCGAAACGGTGGCCCGCAGGGTGCGGGACGCGGGCAGCGTGGAAGCCGTGCTGCCCGCCTTTCTCAGGGAACACCCCGACATGCGGGTGTGCTTCCTGAAGGCGGGAGGCGAAACGGATGAGGATTTCAGAAAAATCCTGGGCACGGTCTACCCTGTCCACGGTCCCTATTCCGATGGGATTCTTGCGCGGATGGAGCTGGCCGGGGAGGACGAGCATTACCGCAACTGGGCCAATACCCTCAGGTCTCTGCCGGAGTACACCCTTCCCATCCGTGATGTGGACCCCTCCTTTGTGAAAAGGGCCCGGGAAATCTGGCGGGAAAACATCTGCGGGCATGAGGAGGTGCTGCAGGTCATACTGCGGCACAGCGTGGAATACCAGAGGACCGGCCGGACCGTGCCGATCCTTCTTCTGGGGGATCCGGGCATCGGGAAAACCCTGGTGGCCAGGAACTATGGCAGGATCCTGGATCTGCCCTGCAGTTTTCTCCCGGCTCCCGCCGCCAGCATGGGCAGGGGACTGGCGGGAGCGCCCAATGTCTATGTAGGCGCGGGCGCCGGTGCCGTGGTGCAGGCCATGATTGACCACGAAATTGGAAATCCGGTGATCGTCATTGACGAGGTGGAAAAGGCGGAGGACGCCCCCGGAAGGCCCGGCGTCTTCCAGAACGAGCTTCTCGCGGCCCTGGACGAGAGCAGCCGGAGGTGGTGCGACAACTTTCTGGAGGTGGAGGTGGACGCCAGTCATATTCCCTACATCCTCACGGCCAATGAACCGGAATCGATTCCGCCGCCCCTTCTGGACAGGATGGAGGTCGTCCGGATGAAGAACCCGGATCTGGAGATGATGCACAGGATTACCCGTTTGTTCACTCTCCCCGGGGCACTGAAGGAATATGACACGGACCGGATCGAAATCGGAGACGGTGAAATCGGCATGCTGGTGGACATGCTCTGGATGAAGGGAAACAGAAGTTGCCGGCCCTACCAGAAGGCAGTGAAGATGCTGGTCAGCCAGGCGTATCTCAGGATGCTGGAAGGAAACGGCACGGTGCGGATCACGGAAAAGGAGATTCGGGAAGCCGTGGCGCGCTCGGAGAATCCCCGGGGAAAGACGATGGGATTCGGGCTGTGACGCAGGAAGGAGAGGAAAAAGAATGGCCTACAGTCAGGAAATCGCCGCCATGCTGAAAAACTGGATGGAGGCAGAGGCATGGCAGTACACATTCAGCGAGGAGACGGGGCAGTTCCGGTTCATCATGAACATGGACGCTCCGATCCTCTTCATTCAGTGTGTTCTGATCGTGTATGAAAGCGACTATCTTGTGAACGCCTATCTGCCCATCCGGATTGACTGGCCGGACGCCGGGTACACGCATCAGCTGCTCCTGTTCCTCAGTGACGTCAACAGCACCCTCAGGAACGGGGGATTCCATCTGGCCCGGCGGGACGGCTGTCTTTTCTACAGGACCTATGTGAACTGTCAGGACACGATGCCGGGAACAGAGACGATCCGGGACAGCATTCTTTGCGCCGGGGCCATGTGCGCCCGGTTCTGCCGGGGAATCCTGGGCATCCGCTTCAACTGCATGTGTGCCGAGACGGCCCTGGCCATCTGTCAGGGAGAGATGGAGGACACTGAAACGGAGGAGGAGGCGGAAACCGTGCCTCTCCCGGAGGTCTACCGGACGGATCTGTCCGGAGAGGAGGAAGAGAAGCATGAGGATCCCACGGAGCGCCTTCTGGGGATCCTGAAGGAAATGGAGACGGAATGCAGGGAGGAGGACGCGGAGGAAACAGAGGAGGAGAAGACGGATGAAGAGGAAGATTCGGTTTTACCGGCAGCACAGCCCTGAAACCTGCGGCATCAGCTGCATTCTGATGCTCCTGCATGTCCACGGGCGGGTCCGGTATCCCACGGAAAAGCAGGAGAGAAAGCTGTACAGCCTGTACCGGTGCAGGGCATTTATGGGCACACTGCCCGGAGCCATGGCGGAATGCCTGATGAAAAACGGTCTTGCGGTGGAAATGTATCACACATCAGGGCGCTCCCTTGCAAACCTGAACGGATATTATCCGGAGGAACTGTACAGGGAGATTCTGAGGGAAAACGAACAGGCCCTGGACCGCATCCGGCATTGTGTCCGGATCTTCACGCACTGGGTGTTCACCCCGGAGTGGTACCGGGAAATGCTGGCTGCGCACGATCTTGCCGTTCAGTGTGCCGTGCCCGGGGACGCGGACGGAATGCATGACCGGGTGCTTCACTGGATTCTCCTGGACGGGTATGCGGATGGATTCTTCCGGGCTTTCGATCCCATGCAGGGCAGGATCTGTCTTACGGAAGCGGAACTGATGGGGTATGCGGATACGCCCGTGGGCATGATCTGTCTGGCTGTGGAAAATCATCTGACGGGTTCCCGGGAAGAGGGGACGGACGAGATGGGAAAGGAAAACTGCGATGTCACTTGCGGATTATGATGAGCGGACGGCCTGGAAATATCTGGAAATCCCCGATCGTTTTCCCACCTCCCCGGGCCTTGACCGGAAGGTGGATCCGAAGTCAGGGAAATTAAAGCCCTTCCCCGGCACCACGGTGGTGTTCCGGCCGGAGAAATTCTGTTCCAATGTGGTGAGAATCATGCGGGAGGCTCTGCAGAGCATGCTGAGGGGCACCGGAATCCTCGCCTCTCCGCTGCCGCTTTCCACGATCCACATGACATTGCACGACATGGTTTCTCAGGACACCTGTCCCTTCAGCCCGGAGGATATCCGCTTCAGCCATACGGTGACCGAAAGCCTCAGGGATGCCTGGGAAATCACGGAGGAGGTCCGGCGGGACTTCCGGGGCCAGTCCATTGCCTTTACGGCAGACCGGATTGTGCCCATGGTATCCACTTCTCTGGTCCTGCTGCTGCGGCCCGTGAACGACGAGGATGAAGCCCTGATCCGGGAGATCCATCACCGGTTCGACCGGGTCCAGCCCCTGCCCTATCCCCTGACGCCCCACATCACCCTGGCCTATTTCCGGCCGGGCATGGTAAACGGGGAGAAACTGAGGAATGTGCTGGAGGCGGCGCAGATCCCGCCGGAACACCCGATGGAGTTTGAATTCCATCCGGAGGCCATCACGGGACAGGTTTTCCGGGATATGGGGACCTATATGGATATTCCGGAGCGGATCTGTTTCTGCTGCGATGGCGGGCTGAACCGGAGTGTCATGGCCGCCGGAATCCTGAATCATCTGGCCAGGGAACGGAACCTGCCTGTCACAGGGGAGGCCAGGGCTGCCTGCCACGGGACAGAGGGGCGTCCCATTCCGGAAAAGGTGCGCAGGATCCTGGCCAGGCACGGAATGGCCATCCCCGGGGATGAACCCTGTGCCCGGTATCTGGAATCCACCGAAAGGACCCACTTCACCTGCTTTGCGGAGCTCTCAGAGGGTGCAGCGGTGCGGATCGGGCACCTGAGTCTGTCCGGGGAGCGGGTGGTGGACAGACGCTGTTTTCAGGGAATCCGGGATCCGGAGTATGGAGAAGCAACCCATGAACAGGTTTTTCAGGAATTGCGGAAGAGGACGGAGAAGTACCTGAGGGATTTTGAAGAGCGGTACCGGAACGGTATCCTGTTCTGACCTTTGGCCGAATGAACAGAGCGCATGCCGGGAGAGGGGGACAGCAGCCTTCTCACGGATGCAGACGTGTCTGATGGGAAAGCGGACCTCCCGATGACCGTTTCGGGGGAAGAAAAGTGAAAAATACCGGGCAGCAGATTTTTCCCGGTATTTTCGCATGCGGCGTTTTCCGGCGGGTGATGGGAAACCCGCGGTGGAATGCAGAGGTGCAGTCTCTGCATTTTATGGAGAACCGGAAAACGTGGAACTGGTCGATTCGGGGATGAAACCGTTCAGGTCCGGACGGAAACTGAATCCGGGATTGTGTTTTGTGAAGCGGCCGGGACACCAAGAGGAAGATGCACAGTGGTCGAGACAGACATCCATGGCCGGTGGCGGAATCAATGCCTGTCATGTGGAATGATTGATATCTGCGCAATTCTCTGTATAATCACAGGGGTTGCTTTGTGGACCGTGTGCCGCTCTATGATCTGTGAGACTCGTTTTTTCTGCAGGGAGGATATGATCCAAAGCATTGACGGACCTGTGCGGGCAGAAAATGCGGCGATGTCATACGGTTCTTCTTCAGTTCCCTTTTCCCCATCTTCCGACCTTCAGAGAAATGAGGAATACAGGCTGTGAAACACATTGGACGGATCCTGACTACCCTGGCATTGCTGTGCGGTGCCGCGCTGATGATCCTGCCCTCCTTTGCATATGGGGCGAGTAACCCGGTTATCGTCATCGGAGACGAAAAGATTTCAAAAGGCAATAAAATATGGTTCGGGAATTATGATTCTGATTATCATGATGGACCGATACTGTGGCGGATTTTGGGAGATGGGAATTCTGGGAGCGGAAAACTGTTGCTTACCGAGTATTGTGTGGACCGAATAAAGAGGAGTCATGAGTACTGGGATATGGATAGGGAGGCAATGGATTGGTGGTCTGCTTTTGATGCAGGAGCATTTACTGATATCGAGCGGAAAGCCATGATTGCAACTACTTTGCCTTATGAGTATTACGAGGGACGTTACGGATCATATTCCTCAGCTTCCTCAAATGGCTGGAGCAACTTACACATATTTTTTCTGTCCGCCCAGGAAGCGGAAGCAATCTATTTCTCTGTGGATGATAATGATTCCAGGGTGGCATCTAAACAAGATGGCAATACCCTTAATTGGTGGTTAAGATCAACGGATAGTACTGGTCTCCCCAGGCTAGTGGCTGTCAGTGGTTCTGGAGCGGTTGGAAAAAGCGAAAGCGCTATCAATAGTCTTGCAGGTGCACGTCCTGCCATGAATATCGATCCATCTTCTGTTCTGCTTGTATCCGCCGCGACAGGGGGCAAATCCGTGACAGCCGGCAATTCTTCCGGCACGGCAGGAGCCGATCTTTACGCGATCTCTGCAGGTGCCCAGACGGAATGGAAGCTGACCCTGAAAGATGACAGCCGAAAATTCGACTATGATGGAACGCCCACTGCCATCTATTCGGGCCCCGGTGACGAGATCGGCATACCTTACTTAAATGCGCAAACGGAAGGCAACGAATTCATTTCCGTTCTTCTTTGTGACAGTGAAGGCAAAAATGCCCTGTACTACGGCAGCGTAAAAGCCGATTCAGCCAGCGGCACAGCTGTGTTCAGACTGCCGGATGATCTGCCGCTACAGCCCACAGACGGTTATCTTCTGAGAGTGTTCAACGAACAGAAGAACGAAGACAAGAAAACCGACTATGCCAGTCAATGTCATTCAGTTAAGCTCAATCACACTCTGCGTAGCGTATACATGAGGCTTAATTTTCGTAACGAATCCACCTAATTAAAAAATAATAAAAATGCA